>NZ_JBGQQT010000001.1:0-337137 GCF_045528345.1 Desemzia sp. FAM 23989
GTGAGACGGGGACGATGGTGTGATGGGGTTGTTTTGGCATAACAAAAATTCCTCCTTCTGATTAAGATAGTCTTATCATACAGGAAGAATTTCCGGCTTTCTATGCGGTTAATTTCATCGGGCTTACTCTAAATTGACGGGGAAAGAATAGTTGGTCGGTCCATCAGCAGGAAGTCCTTCTCTATGCTCTCTTTAGACAGGCTGTGTCAAATATTTTTTCATTTTTGGATTAAACAGGAGACTCCATCACCATTCGCTAAATAATTTGAGACTTTGGAAAGTTGTTGTTCTCATTTTATTCTAATTTATGGTAAAATGGTAAAAGAGAAATGAGAAATTCATTGAGAAGTTTAAATAATCGTGCTATTGTAACAATGGCGTGTCAACGGATATGGATAAAAAAAGGAGCGAAATTACCTCTATGAGTAAAGTATTGATTATTGAAGATGAAAAGAATTTAGCTAGATTTGTGGAACTTGAATTGAAACATGAAGGTTACGAAACCGATGTACGTTACGATGGTCGTAATGGTCTAGAAGCTGCATTAGATGAAAAAGAACATTGGGATGTCATTTTGCTTGATGTTATGTTGCCTGAATTGAATGGGATCGATGTTTGTCGCCGTATTCGTCAAGTCAGCAATGTACCTATCATTATGATGACAGCACGTGATTCGGTTATTGACAGAGTTTCTGGATTAGACCACGGAGCAGATGACTACATTGTAAAACCTTTTGCAATTGAAGAATTATTAGCTCGTTTACGGGCTTTATTGCGTCGTATCGATATTGAAGGCGAACAAAATATGACCAAACAAACTACGGTCAGCTATCGCGACCTTGTTGTTGAAAAAGAAAATCGTATCGTTCGCAGAGGCGAAGAAGCTATTGAATTGACTAAACGTGAATATGAATTGATTTTAGAATTGATGGAAAACGTAAACGTTGTGTTATCAAGAGATGTTTTGCTGAATAAAGTTTGGGGATATGAAACAGAAGTAGAAACAAATGTAGTAGATGTTTACATTCGTTACTTGCGGAATAAACTGGATGTTCCAGGACATGAAAGTTATATTCAAACAGTGCGCGGAACAGGCTATGTGATGCGTTCGTGAGAGACTTCCTTAATAATAGGAACAAAGAAGCAAAGACATCTAAGCGGATTTCTCTAAAATGGAAATGGTCCATTATCGTAGCAATAGCTATTTTTCTGACGTACATGATATTTTCTGTTACCATCTTTTTCAGTTTTAGGCAGATTATGCTGAGTCAAGAAGATGAAAATGTAAAAGATGTTATTACAGGTGTAACGAATCGGCTAAATATTGAATCAGATGTATTAACCAAAGCGACGGTCTATCAAGCGCTAAGTCCTACGTACACACCCGCTGCTTCTGAAGTAGATGGGAACTTTGATCAGCGTAATCTGTTGATTGGTCCATCAGGAAATTACGAAGACACCCTCTATGCCGAGATGAGTGAAGAAGGTGTCGTTGTACGTATTTATAGTCCTACATCAAGGTTATTGTTTGAGTCTAAGCCGAGTGATGTTTCGTTCGAACCAAAATCAAAATTAACCGTTAATTTGATTGATATCAATGGCAAAGAAGGAATAGCTGGAATTGCACCCATCTATTCCAGCCAAAACGGAATTTTGATTGGGTATTTGCACGTGACAAATGCACTACAAGATTATCATGATATGTCTGATCAAATTATTTCGGCTGTGTTTTTGATTGGAATATTTGCGTTTCTTTTTAGTGGCGTTACGGGATTCTTATTGGCGAGCAGATTTTTAAAACCTATAAAAACGATGACCAACACTATGAACGATATTCGCAAAGATACTCAATCACAATCTCGTATTCCTGTATCGGATACAAATGATGAACTGGCTTATTTATCAACAGTTTTTAACGATATGTTGGATAAAATGCAGCAGTATATTGAACAACAAAAACAATTTGTAGAGGATGTTTCTCACGAACTGCGGACTCCTGTGGCGGTTATGGAAGGTCATTTGAAACTATTGAACCGTTGGGGCAAGGAAGATCCTGAAATATTGGATGAATCCCTTTTAGCCTCCTTGCAAGAGATAGGGAGAATGAAGACACTGGTTCAAGAAATGTTGGATTTATCCCGTGCAGAACAAGTGGAGATTCATTACAAAAATGAAAAAACACCGATCAAGCAAGTGGTTCATCAAAATTTCAACAACTTTAAAATGATCCATCCTGATTTTGTTTTTAATTTAGATGATGATGTAGACGAAGAAATATACGTTTCCATTTACCGCAATCACTTAGAACAAATTCTCATTATATTACTAGACAATGCCGTTAAATATTCGACTGACAGGAATGAAGTGCATATATCTATTGCTTCGGATGATAAGTTCGTTCATGTAGCGATCCAAGATTTCGGAGAAGGCATGACACCTGAAGATGCGGATAAAATCTTTAATCGTTTTTACCGAGTAGATAAAGCCAGAAGTCGCCATAAAGGCGGAAATGGTTTAGGTTTATCTATTGCTAAAGAATTATTGTTGGGGTATAAAGGCAATATTTCAGTAGACAGTGTATTAAACCATGGTTCTATTTTTAGAATTACATTACCTATTTATAAAGAAACAGATAAACTAAACGGATAAACTGAATCAATTTGAATAAAGCATTTGGGTTTTCCAGCCCAAATGCTTTTTCAAATGAATCATGCGGCGAAAAATAAAAAACATCTATCGTACGCAGATAGATGTTTTTTTCTGTGTTGTATTATTTATTTCGTTGTTTTCCAGCATTTCTACCTTGACTGCTATTGCGCTCTCGGTAAGAGGTCTGTGGAGTAGGTTCTTTTTCTTCTATAATTGTTGGACGTCTTTTTTTCAGTTCAACTTTTGGTTTGTTTTTGAACTCTTCTGCTAATTTAGCCTTCAATTTAGGTTTGAAAACCATATTTGTGATGAACGATTGTGCCATTGCAAATATTCCACCAGCGATCCAGTATAAAGCTAATCCGGCTGGAGAGGAGAAGGAAATCATTGTAATCATAATCGGACTCATAAACATCATGGTACGAGATTGTTTCTTTTGCTCAGGCGTCATTCCCATCATGGAAACATAGGCTTGTCCCAAGTAAATCGCTCCTGCAATAATTGCAAATGGAATATAAGATTCTCCCAGATTCACACCAAGGAAAGTACTGCTGGCAATTTCATTGGACAAATTGATCGCTTGATACATTGCTGTAAACACGGGCATTTGGATCAATAAAGGCAGACATCCGATACCACCAAGCATATTGATGTCATTGGCTTTATAAAATGCCATCATTTCTTGTTGAATTTCAGCTTTTTCTTCATTTGTTTGTGCGTTTTTCAAAGCTGCTTGAATTTCATCCATTTCAGGTTTTACTAAAGCCATTTTTTCTTGCTGAACCAAAGCTTTTTTTGACTGGCTTAGATTCATTGGTAAGATAATGACTCGTACAATAATGGTGATCGCGATGATCGCTAAACCATAGTTGCCTCCAAAAAGGTCTGCTAACCGAATAATCAATTGTTGTAAGGGCGTCACCAAGTACTCATAAATAACGCCTGTAGGATTCCCATTTGTGTCGTAACTCATACATCCCGAAAGGAAAAGCATCAGCCCAGCGAGTGTTGCTGTTAATTGAACTTTTTTATTCTTTATCATTTTTCACAATCCTTCGTATAGTTTAAAAGTCAATACTAACGATAACTATACAGGATTCAATAAAGCATTTCAATTGCTTATAGAAAATTTAACACGTTCTTCAATAGTTGCATCTTCCTCTATAGTAACGTGTTCAACGTTAGCACTTGGAGAAGGCGATTTTCTTATAGCTTCAATAAATTCAGCTATTTTGTCTACTTCACCATTGGCTTCAATATAAACTGTTCCGTCATTTTCATTGCGTACGATTCCAGAAACTCCAATACGATCAGCAACTTGTTTGGTCGTATAACGAAAACCTACTCCTTGCACTAACCCTTCAACAATCATGCGGATTTTTCTTGTAGTTGGATCCATGGGCTGATTGATGGGAGAAGTTGTGGAAGAAGAGACCGAAGCTTTATTGCTTTTAGAATCACCCGTCAGTTTACCTTTTAGTTGTGAGAAAAAACTTTTCACTATAAAAACCCCCTTATCCATTTAAATTAAAAGAGATGTGAATCATCTCTGTCCGATACGATACATGAAAAATTCTACCGACTATTAAGCACTTCTATTTTATCGAGTTACACAATCAAGGTCAACTAATAGAGAAGACACTGAAGGAGATAACAAATCGAACTGACGCATTCCTTAGTATCGAAATTTTGTGTATAATAAGGAAGAGAGTATGCGAAAGGGGTAAAATGTTGGCTACTAAAAGAAAAAAAACAACTAAAAAAACGAAAAAGAAACAAAGTATCTCTATTGAAGTTATTGGATTTATATTTATTATTTTAAGTTTATTCTCTATTACAAGTGTAGGCTTTATTGGAGTATTAAGCGCAAATGCATTTCGATTCTTTGTTGGAGACACCTATCTGGGAGCCTCCATTTTATTAGGATTGTATGGGTTGTTTTTACTATTAAAAGGCGAGGAACCTCCTTTCAAAAATAAGCGTTTAGTTGGGATGTTCTTGTTGTATTTAGGCATTCTTCTGTTCCTGCATACCCGTCTCTTTACAGGGCTCATGGAACCTGGGACCAATGTCATCACAGCTACCTTACGCTTTTTTATGGTTGATTTAAGCAATAATGAATTGATACACCCCTTAGGCGGAGGTATGTTGGGGGCATTGGTTTATGCTGCCAGCTATTTTCTAGGAGCACAATGGGGAAGCTACTTATTCTCGGCTGTATTAGGAGTGATCGGCGTCTTCTTTATCTTTCAGTTATCTTTTGGAAAAGCGTTAGAGTATATCCGTTCGGGACTGAAATTTGTAGCGCATAAAATAGTAGAAGTGAGTTTAGTCGTAAAAGAAAAAACGCGGCAGAAACAAGCTACAAGAAAAGAATCTAACAAAAAAACCGGAAAAAAAACAGTTGTCAAAAAGACTGAGGCAAAAGAGCCGGTTCAGCCGAAAGAAAATTTATCTCTTGCAGACTCTGCTTCTATGGGAGAACAGAATGCAAACCATGAAAAAGCAGAACAAGTAACGTTAGAAATTGATAGTTATCAACAAAATCCATCTCTAAATCCAACAAAAGGTAATTCAGTCAATAAGGAGCAGGCGGCTTCTGAAGAATCTGAACAAGGCGAGGCAGTGCCGCTGGATTTTGATATTTCAGCTGAAGTAGAAAATGAAGATTATCAGTTGCCGCCATTTACATTGTTGAATGAAGTAGAGCATCAGGACCAATCTGGAGAATACAAAATTGTCGAAAAGAATGTTAGAAAGTTGGAAGAAACATTTGACAGTTTTGGCGTCGACGCTAAGGTAGTGAAAGCAAGACTAGGTCCAGCAGTCACGAAATACGAAGTTAAACCAGCTATTGGAGTAAAAGTGAGTAAAATCGTTAATCTAAGTGATGATATTGCGCTTTCTCTTGCAGCTAAAGATATTCGGATGGAAGCTCCTATTCCTGGAAAACCTTTTATTGGTATTGAAGTGCCGAATAATGAAGTAAATGTCGTCTCTTTCAGAGACGTGATGGAAAATTATGCGGGGAACAAAGAAAAAATGCTGGAAGTTCCACTAGGAAGAGATATATCGGGGAATATTGCATTAGCCGATTTAACCAAGATGCCTCATTTGCTGATTGCTGGATCAACGGGTAGTGGGAAATCAGTCTGTATCAATGGAATCATTACTAGTTTATTAATGAAATCCAAGCCGAATGAAGTCAAATTGATGATGATCGATCCTAAAAAAGTGGAGCTGAATGTATATAACGGGATTCCTCATTTGCTGACACCTGTTGTAACAAATCCTAAAAAAGCGGCACAGGCTTTACAAAAAGTAGTAGAGGAAATGGAACGACGCTATGAATTGTTTGCAACAACTGGAATGAGAAATATTACTGGTTATAATGAGCATGTCCATGAAAAAAACGCAGAAAATGGAGAAAACCAGCCTACATTACCATTCATTGTAGTCATTGTAGACGAGTTGGCTGATTTGATGATGGTAGCAAGTAATTCAGTAGAAGATGCTATCACCAGATTGGCACAGATGGCCCGCGCTGCTGGTATGCATATGATTTTGGCTACACAACGTCCAAGTGTAGATGTTATTACCGGTATCATCAAAGCCAATGTTCCTTCAAGGATTGCTTTTGCAGTTTCGAGTGGTACGGACTCCCGAACAATTATTGATAGCAATGGAGCCGAAAAGTTGCTCGGCCGTGGAGATATGTTGTATTTACCAATGGGACAAAATAAACCTGCCCGTGTCCAAGGAGCCTTTTTATCTGATTCAGAAGTTGAACGAATTGTTTCCTTTGTAACCACTCAGCAGTCCGCGAATTACGTTGAAGAAATGATGCCTTCAGACGAACCGGAAAATGCTCTGGCTGGAGAGGCAGAAGATGAATTGTTTGATGAAGCCGTATCTTTAGTGGTAGATATGGAAACAGCCAGCATTTCAATGCTGCAAAGGCGTTTTCGTATAGGTTACAATCGCGCTGCTCGTCTCATGGATGAAATGGAAATGAGAGGGATAGTGGGACCTTCTGAAGGAAGTAAACCAAGAAAAGTGAATCTGCAAAAAGAACCAGATGAACTGGAAGAAGACCCAAGACAAAATTAAAATGTGTAACGATTGGCTCCGAACAGGTTACGATTTATCTTAACTTGTCAAGAATTAAAAAAAGGTTAAAAAATGAACGATTTTAAGCAAAAACGGTTTCAATTATCGTTTTGTTATTTATTTTTTTGAATAATGATGTTAATATGAAAGCGAGGATGAATTGGTAGAGTATCAATTCAAACTACAAAATATTTTACGGGGGTAAATTATAGTGGAAAATCGCAATATTAAGCGTTTATTGGGGTTAGGATTAACAACAGGTTTGGTTTTAGCAGCTTGCGGAAATGGAGGAGACTCTGAGAATACAGAAACAACTTCTGATGAAGCAGGATCTGCGGAAGACTTTTCTATTATCATGGTTACAGACATCGGTGGAGTTGACGATGGTTCATTTAACCAATCAGCTTGGGAAGGTATGCAAGCTTGGGGAGAAGAAAACGGAAAAGAAGAAAACAATGGTTATGCATATATTCAATCTAATGAAGATTCAGAATTTGTACCTAACTTAAACCAAGCTGTTAATGGGAATTTCAATTTGATTTATGGGATTGGATTTAAATTAAAACCAGCTATGGAAGAAGTAGCTAGTGCAAATCCAGAGCAAAAATTTGTGATTATTGATGACGTTATTGAAGCCGACAATGTTGCTTCTGTATTGTTTAAAGACCATGAAGCTGCCTTTTTAGCAGGTGTTGCAGCTGCGTCAACTACTGAAACTGACCACGTAGGTTTTGTAGGTGGACAAGAAAGTGCTGTTATTGACCGTTTTGAAGCTGGTTTCTTAGCAGGTGTTTACGCTATTAATCCAGATATCACGGTAGATGTTCAATACGCTGAATCATTTGGAGATGCTGCTAAAGGGAAACAATTAGCTGCTGCTATGTACTCAAATGGTGCGGATATCATCTATCACGCTTCAGGTGATACAGGTAACGGTGTATTTACAGAAGCTAGAGATCGTATGAATGCAAATCCTGATCAACAACTTTGGGTAATCGGTGTTGACCGTGACCAAACGGATGAAGGTAACTATGATGGTGGGAACTTAACGCTGACATCTACTCTTAAAGGTGTAGGCCAAGTTGTTCAAGATATGTCTAACGAAGCAATGGACGATACTTTTGCTGGTGGAGAAGTAAGCAACTATGGTTTAGCTGAAGACGGTGTTGATTTAACTGAAGGCAATTTAACTGATGAAGCTTGGGCTGCTGTTGAAGATTACAGACAACAAATCATTGATGGAACAATTGTAGTTCCTGAAAACCCAGACGACGTAACAGCTGAATAATTATTGGCATTCAGTATTACGTAAAATATAAATTTTTCTCTTAATAGAGCAAGCGTGCAAAACCCGAAAAACTCTGTATGGTTATTCTCTAAATTGTGATAGGCGGAAAATACGTTCTTTGGCAACCGTGAATCGATACAAGAGTTCGGGTTTTCACGCGTTTAAAAGTCTGAATGTCAGCGGCATTCATCACTACCCGTAAATAAGAACTTAGATAGAATTTATACATTGAAAAAGACCAAAGGGGGTTCGACCAAAATATTCTTTTGGACGGCTCCCTTTTATCATGCAAAGATTAAAAAAATCTTCATTAAATAAATGAATACTAGTATTTACCTTAAGAATTCGATAAAATATGTAAAAGTGAGTTCCCATCTTTAAAGCTTAAAAAGCAGACAAACGAATAAAGGAGTGAAATTATCATGCCCGACACAGCAAATGTTATTGAAATGCGTGGCATTACAAAACAATTTGGCAGCTTCAAAGCTAATGATAATATCAATTTGACGGTGAAAAAGGGAGAAGTTCATGCGTTATTAGGGGAAAATGGCGCAGGAAAATCAACATTGATGAACATACTTTCCGGATTGTTGGAACCAACTTCAGGTGAAATTTATGTAAATGGAGAAAAGGTACATATCACTTCTCCTAGTGCGTCATCTAAATTAGGTATTGGGATGGTTCATCAACATTTTATGTTAGTAGATCAATTTACCATTACTGAAAATATTATTTTGGGAACTGAGAAGACTAAATTAGGTTTCTTGGAAAGAAAAGAAGCACAACAAGAAATCAAAGAGCTTTCTGAACGTTATGGATTATTTGTAGATCCTTCAGCTAAAGTAGAATCAGTTTCAGTAGGGATGCAACAACGAGCAGAGATTTTAAAAACATTGTACCGTGGAAATGATATTTTGATTTTAGATGAACCAACTGCTGTGTTAACTCCTCAAGAAATCGCTGAATTAATGGATATTCTAAAATCGTTAACCAAAGAAGGAAAATCCATTATCATTATTACGCACAAAATCGAAGAAATCAAAGCTGTTGCTGACCGTTGTACGGTTATTCGACGTGGGAAAAGTGTCGATACAGTTGATGTTAAATCTACCTCACAACAAGAATTAGCAGACTTGATGGTTGGACGTTCTGTTTCATTTAAAGTGGATAAAATGCCTGCGCAACCTAAAGATCCGGTATTAACGATAAAAAATCTTGTAGTAAAAGAAAATCGTGGCCTAGAAGCCGTTAAAGACTTAAGTTTAGAAGTTAGAGCGGGTGAGATTCTAGGAATTGCTGGAATTGATGGCAATGGTCAAAGTGAATTGATTCATGCAATCACTGGATTAGCAAAAGTAGAATCTGGAACGATCACTTTAGAAGGTCAAGAGATCCAAAACTTGCCGCCGCGAGTGATTACAGAAACAGGTTTAGGACACATACCAGAAGATCGACACAAATACGGACTTATTTTACCGATGACTATTTATGAAAATATGGCATTACAAACTTATTATAAAGAACCATTTAGCAAGAATACTTTCTTGAATAAAGATGCTATGCAAGAGAGTGCTCGTAAATTGATTGAACAATATGATGTTAGAACACAAAGTGAAAATAGTACTGCTGAGTCATTATCAGGAGGAAATCAGCAAAAAGCCATTATTGCACGTGAAATTTCCCGCCAACCTAAATTCTTGATTGCGGCTCAACCCACTCGTGGATTAGATGTTGGAGCAATAGAGTACATTCACAGCAGTTTAGTAGAGCAACGGGATAATGGAAAAGCTGTTCTTTTAATGAGTTTTGAATTAGATGAAGTTATGAATGTATCCGATCGTATTGCTGTAATGTACGAAGGAAAAATTGTAGGAATTGTTGATCCTAGAGAAGTTACCGAGCAAGAATTAGGGTTGCTAATGGCAGGTTCTTCATTAGAAAAAGCAAAAGCTTCAGAAAGTCAAAGCGGAAAGGAGTCAGCAAATGTTAAATGAGAATAAAAAGACCTTAACAAATTTGACGGTTCCTATTTTATCTGTTGTATTGGGATTAGTTTTGGGAGCAGTCATTATGCTTGGATTTGGCTATGACCCGATAGCTGGATACCAATCCATGATAAACGGAGCTTTAGGAAGTCCCTTTTATATTGGAGAAACTTTGCGTTATGCAAGCCCCTTAATTATTATTGGATTAGGTTTTTCCATTGCTAATTCAGCTGGTTTCTTTAACATTGGGCTTTCTGGACAAGCTTTAATGGGTTGGCTTGTATCCGTTTGGGTAGCGATTAGTTTTCCAGATGTTTCAGGATTCATTTTACTGCCTGTTAGTGTAATTGTCGGAGTATTAGCTGGGGCAATATGGGCTGGTATTGCAGGCGTATTGCGTGCTTACTTTGGAACAAGTGAAGTTATCATTACGATTATGCTAAACTATACAGCTCTTCATGTAACCAATTATTTGATTCGTAACGTGTTGACTGATTCATCAGATGCAACATCTCGTATTCCAGAACAAGCAAGCCTTCGAATGGATTGGTTGTCTCAATTAGCTGGTGGTTCGCGTGTGAATGCAGGGTTGTTTATTGCAGTTGTAGTAACGATTTTAGTATGGGTCTTTATGACTAAAACGACTATGGGGTATGAAATCCGATCTGTTGGAATGAACCCGTTTGCTTCTCAATATGCAGGTATGAATGCTAAGAAAAATATTATTTTGTCTATGCTGATCAGTGGTGGATTAGCTGGATTAGGCGGAGTTTTAGAAGGATTAGGAACATTTAACAATATCTTCGTTCAAGCAGGTATTCCTAATGTTGGGTTTGATGGTATGGCCGTGGCGTTATTAGGGTTGAGTCATCCTATCGGAATTGTTTTTGCAGGATTATTATTTGCAGTACTGAAAATTGGTGGAGCAAGTATGCCTCTTGGATCTGGCGTACCAACTGAAGTGGTAGATATTGTTATTGCATCAATCATCTTCTTTGTTGGAGCAAACTATTTGATTCGATTCTTTATCAATAAATTTTCCGGTAAAAAAGATGTCAAAGGAGGAGTGAAGTAAAATGGATATCGTTTCATTATTACAACTAGTAGTTTCCTCAGCATTGATGTATTCTGCACCTCTAATCTTAACAGCATTAGGCGGTACTTTTTCTGAAAGAAGTGGAATTGTAAACGTTGGATTAGAAGGGATTATGGTGATTGGGGCTTTCTCATCTATCGTATTTAATCTTTCTTTTGCAGGACAGTTAGGAAATATGACCCCTTGGGTAGGTATGATTATCGGTGGATTATTCGGAGCAGCATTTTCTTTAATTCATGCTGTAGCTACTGTTAATTTAAGAGCCGATCACATTATCTCAGGTACAGTAGTCAATTTAATGGCACCGGCTTTAGCTATCTTTTTGACTCGTATCCTTTATGATGGACGTGGACAAACAGATTTTATTTCTCAAAACTTTGGGATTTCAGATGTACCTCTATTAGTGGATATTCCGGTAATAGGAGATATATTCTTTAACAATACTTATTTACCAGCTTTCTTTGGTATCGTGGTAGCTGTTTTATGTTGGTTTATCTTATTTAAAACTCGCTTTGGCCTAAGACTAAGAGCAGTTGGTGAACACCCGCAAGCAGCAGATACATTAGGAATCAATGTTTACGCTATGAAATATTCAGGAGTGTTAATTTCTGGAGTTTTAGGTGGTATGGGTGGAGCGATTCAAGCCCAATTGATTTCTTCTCAATTTGCGGCATCTACCATAGCTGGTCAAGGATTTATGGCTATGGCTGCAATGATTTTTGGTAAATGGAATCCACTTGGAGCAATGGGAGCAGCGATTTTCTTTGGTTTAGCACAAAGTTTAGCTGTTACCGGTTCTTATATCCCAGTTATCAATACCATTCCAAGTGTCTTTTTAGATATCGCTCCATACGTCATCACTATTGTAGTATTAGTAGGAGTAATCGGAAAATCAGAAGGACCAGCAGCAAATGGTGTAACATACATCAAGTCAAAATAAGAACGTGGAACAGAATAGTTTGACTCGTTGAGCATTTTTCATGAAGTCAGCATCCTCTTTTTCCATTCAAAAAAAAGTGTTGCAGTTCATTTATTGAGCTGCAACACTTTTTTTTATTTGTTTTCCAATCCCTTTATTTTTCAAGCTATTTCAACTAAGATAAATAAGTGCAGTTTATTTGATTGAGGAGGAATAACTATGGTGACGAACCTAGCAAAAGGGGTCCATTTACACGTATTACCAACAAAAAAATATAAAACGATTCAAATCAGCTTGAAATTCAAAACACCTTTGAAGAAAGGATTAGCCACGAGAAGAACACTAATCGCTAGTTTGTTAGAAGTAAACAGTAAAAAATACCCTAATCAAACAGCTTTAAGATCAAAACTGTCTGATTTATACGGTGCTGGTTTTGGAACGACCATTTCCAAAAAAGGTTCTTATCATATCTTCTCTGTTGGAATGAGTATAGTAAATGATAAATTTATCAGTATGGAATCAAACTTATTAGAGGAAGCAGCAGATTTTCTGAAAGAAATTTTATTCTATCCAAATGCTGAAAATGATGCCTTCGATAAGACAACATTTACTCGCGAAAAAGCCAAACTGGCTGATGATTACGACAGTCTTTTAGATGATAAACAAACATATGCTAAATTAGCTTTGCTGCGCTTATTATTTGAAGATGAAAATCAACAAGTGCCGAGTATCGGATTGAAATCCGACCTTAAATCGATTACCAGTGAAAGTCTATTTAACGATTATCAAGATTTATTATCTCATGATGAGATAGACATATATGTTTTAGGAGATGTAACAGAGGAAAAAGTAGCCGAAGTGTTTACTAAATTTGAGTTTGAAGATAGATTGAAGAAGGAAACTCCCATTTTTTATAGGGAAGAAGCCGTACCGACTGCGAATCAACAAATGGAGATCCAAGAAGTTACACAAGCTAAGTATAATTTAGGATACACTACTCCTGTTTTTTACCATGATGAACATTATTACGCTGGTCAAGTTTTTAATGGGCTGTTTGGTGGTTATCCGCATTCTAAGTTGTTTATGAATGTACGTGAAAAAGAGAGTTTAGCTTACTATGCTTCAAGTTCTTTAGATACCTTTAACGGAACTATGATCGTTCAAACGGGAATTGATAGTAAAGAAGTTGAAAAAGTAAAAGAGATTGTGACTCAACAACTGATAGAAATGCAAAATGGGAATTTTTCGGAAGAAGATTTTCGACAAACTAAAAGCATGTTGAAAAATAGCGTGATTCAATCTGAAGATAATCCAGGTTCTGTTATTGAACGCACATATGCGAATCAACTAGCATTAGACAAGGTCATTGATACTGACGAATGGATTTCAAAACTTGAACAAGTGACTAAAGAAGAAGTCATTTTTGTTGCTAAAGAAGTACAACTGAAAGCAACTTTCTTTTTAACAGGAGGCACAGCGGAATGAAGAAAATCAAATACGACCAATTGCAGGAGACACTCTATACAGAAACAATGGGCAACGGCTTAACGGTAACCTTACTGCCTAAAAATGAGTTTCATAAAACCCATGCGTTATTCACAACCAATTATGGTTCAATCGACAACACCTTTGTACCATTAGGAAAAGAAGAAATGGCAACTGTTCCTGACGGCATCGCCCATTTCTTAGAGCATAAATTATTTGAAAAAGAAGATGGCGACGTCTTTCAAAAGTTCGGGAAGTTTGGCGCTTCAGCAAATGCTTTTACCAGCTTTACACGTACAAGCTATTTATTTTCGAGCACTGAAAAAGTGAAAGAAAACTTGATGACGTTAATCGATTTTGTACAAGAGCCTTATTTTATTGAGGAAACAGTTAACAAAGAAAAAGGGATCATTGCTCAAGAGATACAAATGTATGATGATGAACCAGATTGGCGCCTATTTTTTGGATTACTGACGAATCTGTATCCTAAACACCCATTACACATCGACATTGCTGGAACAGTAGAGAGTATCATGGATATTACAGCGGATGATTTATATGAAAGCTACCATACTTTTTATCACCCCAGCAACATGAATCTTTTTGTTGTCGGCAAATTAGACCCAGAACAGATGATGCAGGAAATCCGAGACAATCAAAAGAACAAACAATTTGCCGACCCCAAAGAAATTGTACGTTATTTTCTGGAAGAAACGGTTGAGGATATTGAAGCGTACAGTTCGATAACATTGCCTGTCAATCGTCCTAAAAGTATTATCGGTGTCAAAGGAGTAACAGAGCCTCCAACTGGAAGAGACGGATTAGCTTATAAAACCAAGATGAGTATTCTGTTGAGTTTATTGTTCGGTACAACGTCTAAAAATTATTTAGCCTTATACGATTCTGGTTTAATTGATGACAGCTTTTCCTATGATTTTACGATGGAGCGGTCGTTCCATTTTCTAGATATAGGCAGTGATACGAAAGAGCCTGAAAAGTTTGCTCAGACTATTAAAGAATTGTTGTTGTCAGCTAAAGATAGCTCAGAGCTGAATGAAGAGCATTTGATGTTAATCAAAAAGAAAATGATTGGGCAGCATTTGCAATCGTTGAATTCCTTAGAGTATATTGCGAATCAATACAGCCAAGAGCTGTTTGGAGAAGCTACTTTATTTGATATGGTCCCGATCATTGAATCGATTCAACTTGAAGATATAAAAGAAGTAGCAGCTAAGTTCATGGTATCAGAACACATGAGTACATTTAGTATTCTGCCTAAAGGAGAATAAGCTCATGAAATTTGCGTTGATTATGGGAGCCAGCGGAGGAATCGGACAAGCGATTGCTTTTGAATTAGCTCAAGATAGTTGGTCTTTGTATTTGCATTACAACAACGGAAGAGACACTGTAGAACAACAGATAAAAGAATTGCAGGAACAATTTCCCAAACAGGACTTTTTTGCCTTGCAGATGGATATGAAAAGAGAAGAGTCAGTTTCGAAGTTCGTTGAAAACTTGTTTCAAGTAGATGCAGTTGTATTTGCCAGCGGTTTTACAGAATATCACTTATTGACAGAAGTAAGTGTAACAGAGATACACGATTTGTTAGCAGTTCATCTCACTACGCCGATTCAAATTATTCAGCTGCTTCAAACTAAACTAGCTAAATCTGAATTTGGACGTGTGGTGTTTATCAGTTCGGTCTATGGAGAGGCTGGCAGTGCAATGGAAGTGATGTACAGTACAGCTAAAGGAGCTCAATCGGCATTTGTCAAAGCTTACAGCAAAGAAGTGGCCAGTCTGGGAATCACAGTAAATGCCCTCGCGCCTGGTGCAATAGAGACAAATATGATCCAAGATTTTACGCCTGAAGAATTAGAGGCACTAAAAGAAGACATTCCTGTGGGAAGATTGGGGCATGTACAGGATGTTAGTTTTTGGGTAAAGCAATTAGTAGATAAAAGAAGTGAGTATTTAACTGGCCAAACGATTACGGTAAGCGGCGGCTGGTTAAGATAAAAAAGGATGTTTTTTTAAAAGCAGATTCAAGAATTGTTAAGGAATTTCTTAAAAAACAGCAAAAAAGATGTTTCTCATTATAGGGGTATGTTATACTCTTAGATGAATGAGATTTATATGCTCACTAATTTCATAGAATAGGAAGGTGAGAAGCTCTGTGGCAGAAGTAGGAGAAAAATTACAAGAAGCCCGAAAAGCTAAGGGATATACTTTAGACGATTTACAACAAATTACGAAAATTCAAAAACGCTATTTGATTGCCATTGAAGAAGGCAACTACAATGTGATGCCAGGTAAGTTTTATGCACGAGCGTTTATTAAACAATATGCCGACACAGTAGGTTTAAACGGAGATCAATTGCTAGAAGAATACGATGATACCGTTCCACATACACATGATGAAGAATTCGTTGAAAAAGTATCTTCCAGTCAAACGAGATCAGGGAATAAGAAACAAGATTCTTTTCTGGAAAAAGTTCAAGACCATTTGCCAACGATTTTAATCGTATTGTTGGTGATTGCAATCGTTGTGGCTATTTATGTAGCCGTAACTAATTCAGCAAGCAATAACTCGGAAAATATGATATCGGTAGATTCCTCGACTGTCGTCTCAAGCGAAAATGAAAGTTCAGCTCAAGAAGAGGAAGAATCTTCTGCAGAAGAAAGTTCTCAAAGCGAATCAGAAGAATCTGAATCTGCGCCAAGTGTAGAATTGGTCTCTTCTACTGGCTCATCTTCTGTGTATTCTATTTCAAGTCCTGAAGAAACCAACACAGTTACTTTAGCTGCAGAAGGCGGCGATACTTGGGTAAGTATTGCGGCTGATGGATCAATGGTAGAACAAGGATTGGTCAGTGATGGAGATACATTGGATGCTGAAGTTCCAGCAGGGACACAATCTGTGGTAATGATCATTGGCAGTGCTCCAAATACGACTATTCAATTGAATGGACAAGCGATTGAATATGCACCAGAAGCTTCTGAAAATGTACGCCAAGAAATTGAACTTCAATTTGAAACGAATGCTTCAGGATCTGACACAGAATCTGAAGAGTAAGCACACAAAATTAAACCAACAGTAAGAAGTCCTGTGGTATTGTGCCACAGGCTTTCTTGCTTTTTAAAGGAGGATTTGCAGTGAATTTACCGAATAAATTAACTGTCGTCAGAATCATTTTAATTCCCGTTTTTATGCTCATCATTCTTGCGCCATTGAATTGGGGAGAAATCAGTGTTCTAGGATCTACAATTGAAGTGACTCAAATTGTAGGAACGCTTGTCTTTATTGTCGCTAGTTTTACGGATTGGCTAGATGGACATATAGCACGCAAAAGAAATTTGATTACGAACTTTGGGAAATTTGCCGATCCTTTAGCGGATAAATTACTTGTTGCTACAGCGATGATTATTTTAGTAGGACAAGATCTTGCACCTGCTTGGGTAGTTGCGATTATTATTATGCGAGAATTAGCGGTAACAGGGCTTCGTTTACTATTGGTTGAACAAGGCGGAACAGTTTTAGCAGCTGCTTGGCCTGGAAAAATCAAGACCAATACTCAAATGTTTGCTATCATATTCTTGTTGTTAAATGATTTTCCATTTGGGTTGTTGCCTTTTTCTATTGGGGAAGTCATGTTGTACATTTGTCTGTTCTTTACGATTTATTCAGGAGCAGATTACTTTATCAAAAACAGTCAAATTTTTAAAGGTTCCATGTAATCCATTCATTATAAAGTGGCTATACCAAAAAGATTCTTTTGGTATAGCCACTTTACGTTTGTTAAGAGATAAATTGTGCTAAAATTAAAAAAGAAGATGCTTCATTGTGTATAGTATAGAAAGGGGATAAATAAATGAACGCTGAAATTATTGCAGTAGGAACGGAACTTTTATTAGGGCAGATCGTGAATAGTAATGCCAGTTATTTATCCAGCGAATTAGCAGCACTGGGAATTGATGTATTTCATCATACTGTTGTAGGAGATAATGAACAACGTTTAAAGGAAGCTGTTGAAATAGCTGAACAAAGAGCAGATTTAATTGTCTTTTCTGGAGGCTTGGGGCCTACTAAAGACGACATAACAAAACAGGTCTTAGCGGATCATTTGGGGCTGTCTTTAAGAGTAGATGAAAAAACGGAACAACAAATCACTAATTATTTTAACGAAATGAAGCGAGAAATGACGACAAATAATCAGCGGCAAGCGCTAGTCATTGAAGGAGCTGTTGTTTTAAACAATCAGTCGGGTTTAGCAGCAGGGATGTATTTAGAGCACGAAAATAGAAAATACATTCTCTTGCCGGGCCCCCCAAATGAGTTAAAACCTATGTTTAGAGACGAAATTGTTCCCATTTTATCGGTACGCGCAGAGGATACTGAAATCTTAGTCTCTCGAGTCTTGCGTCTATTTGGTATTGGAGAATCACAATTAGCAGATACTTTAGCAGACATTATAGACAATCAAACGAATCCTACGATTGCTACTTATGCTGGAGAGAATGAAGTATCTATTCGTATAACGGCTAAAGAAAAAACGGCTGAAAAATGCAATCAACTGCTGGATGTACTAGAAAACCAAGTGCGAAATCTTGTAGGGGAATACATTTATGGTATAGGAAGCGATACTTCTTTAGCTCAAGTAGTAAGGGATTTATTAGTGGATAAAGATTATCGTATTACTGCAGCAGAAAGTTTAACGGGCGGGTTGTTCCAAAGTACACTGGTCAATATTCCTGGGTTAAGCTTAAACTTCATTGGAGGATTAGTCTCTTACAGTGAAGGAGTAAAAGAAAATGTACTAGGAGTAGCCAAAGAAACGATCGATCATTATGGTGTTGTGAGTTTTGAGTGCGCAACAGAGATGGCGGACAGAATAAAAGAAATGTTTGACGCAGATATCGGAATATCTTTTACAGGATATGCTGGTCCAAAAGAAATCGATGGAGAAAAGGCAGGTAGTGTTTGGATCGGGTTAGCTGTATCCGGAAAAGAAACTACGGCTTATCATTCCCATTTTGTCAAAGATCGTAATAACAACCGACAACGTACAGTACTCACTGGATTAGATATCGTTCGCCGTTTATTGTTGGATTTACCGTCAAAAAAAGTTAATAATTAACCGAATGTTTGTTCGCTTTTTTCTTGCTTTTTAGTTTCCAAACAGTTATGATTAACAATGTATCAAGGAAAGATTGCAGGATAAATTAAAGTTAAACTAAACAATAGATAAATGAATTCAGGGAGGATACAACATGTCAGAAGATCGTAAAAAAGCGTTAGAAGCGGCATTGAAAAAAATTGAAAAGAACTATGGAAAAGGTTCAGTAATGAAAATGGGAGATAAAGTAGATACAAAAATTTCTACTGTTTCTTCTGGTTCATTGACTTTAGACGTAGCTCTTGGTGTAGGCGGATACCCAAGAGGGAGAATCATTGAAGTCTACGGTCCAGAAAGTTCTGGGAAAACGACTGTTGCGTTGCATGCTGTTGCCCAAGCACAAAAAGCCGGTGGAACGGCAGCCTTTATTGATGCAGAAAACGCGTTAGATCCACAATATGCTGCTGCCCTTGGAGTAGATATTGATGAATTATTGCTGTCCCAACCGGACACTGGGGAACAAGGATTAGAAATCGCAGATGCATTGGTTTCCAGTGGAGCTGTAGACATCGTTATTGTGGACTCTGTAGCGGCTTTGGTACCAAGAGCAGAAATCGAAGGCGAAATGGGAGACTCTCACATGGGACTACAAGCTCGATTGATGTCTCAAGCCTTACGTAAATTGTCCGGATCGATCAATAAAACAAAAACAACCGTGATCTTTATTAATCAAATTCGTGAAAAAATTGGAATTATGTTTGGGAACCCTGAAACAACACCAGGTGGAAGAGCTTTGAAATTCTACAGCACTATTCGTTTAGATGTCAGAAGAGCTGAACAAATCAAACAAGGACAAGAAATATTAGGAAATCGTACTCGCATTAAAGTTGTAAAAAACAAAGTTGCACCTCCATTTAAAATCGCTGAAGTTGATATTATGTATGGAAAAGGTATTTCTCAAGTTGGCGAACTGGTGGATTTAGGTGCAGAAAAAGAAATCATCAATAAAGCTGGAGCTTGGTATTCATACGGTGATGAAAGAATCGGACAAGGACGAGAAAATGCAAAACAATTCTTCTTAGATAATCCAGAGTTAAGAGAAGAAGTAGAGCAAAAAGTGCGTGCAGCTTATGGGTTTGGCGAATTTGTCCCACCAGTTGAAAAAGAAGAAAACGACACAAATGAAGAAATCGAATTATTAGAAGATTAATTTATTTGAATTTTTATACAAATAAATGCTCATAAAAGTCCATTGGGATAGTGTAATACTGTTCCATTGGACTTTTTGCATAAAATGAAAACAAGCGGTATAAAAGTTGTTTCGTCTTAGGATTGGAAATAAAAGATAAAATCTTTTAAACGAATGAATAAAAATAGAATAATATAAGTAATTCTTGTATAAGAATTACTGTTTGAATCTTTATTTAAGTTGACATGTCAACTTGCTACAATTAAAATTAAGTTATCTATTAAAAGATAGTTTAAATAGATATAAGTTTTGGCAAAAAATAGGGATTTGCCAATTAAATGAAAATGTTAAAAGACAAATTAAATAATAGATACGGAGGTGTTAATTTGGACTTACTAGATATTGCCTTCGCTATCGTTACTTTAGTTGTCGGTCTGTTTGTTGGGTACATCATCCGCAAAACAACTTATGAAAAAGATTTGGATGATGCTAGAAACACTGCAACTGGAATTTTGGAGAATGCAAACAAAGAAGCAGAAACCATGAAAAAAGAAGCGTTGTTAGAAGCGAAGGATGAAAGCCACAGATATAGAACTGAAATTGAAGTTGAGCTGAAAGAAAGAAGAGCAGAAGTCTCTAGACAAGAAAATCGATTAGTTCAACGAGAAGATAAACTCGATCGTAAAAGTAACGGGTTAGAGAAACGCGAACACGATATTGAAGCGAATGAGGAACGATTAAGTTCGAGACAACAACAAATTAACGATTTAGAGCAAAAGGCCAAAGATTTAATTGTTGAGCAGCAAGAAACGTTAGAACAAGTTGCAGCTCTCTCAAGAGATGATGCAAGAGCAATCATTATGAATGAAACAAAAGAAGAATTGGCGAATGAAACAGCTGTTATGATCAAGCAATCTGAAGATGAAGCTAAAAAAGAGGCAGATCGTAGAGCGAAAAACTTAATTGCTTCAGCTATTCAAAGAAGTGCTGCTGATCAAGTGTCTGAAACGACTGTTTCAGTGGTCACATTGCCAAATGATGACATGAAAGGCCGCATTATCGGGAGAGAAGGCCGTAATATCCGTACGATTGAGTCCTTGACGGGTATGGACCTTATTATTGATGACACTCCTAATGCAGTTGTTCTTAGCGGATTTGATCCGATTAGAAGAGAAATCGCTAAAATGACGTTAGAAAAACTAATTCAAGATGGCAGAATTCACCCAGCTCGTATTGAAGAAATGGTTGAAAAGTCTCGTAAAGAGATGGATGAACGCATTCGTGAAATTGGGGAAAAAGCTACATTTGATATCGGTATTCATTCATTACATCCAGATTTGATCAAAATTATCGGACGTTTACAATTCAGAACCAGCTACGGTCAAAACGTGTTGAATCATTCGTTAGAAGTTGCTAAATTAGCAGGTGTAATGGCTGCCGAATTAGGTGAAGATGTTACATTAGCTAAACGCGCGGGATTACTTCATGATATAGGTAAAGCATTGGACCATGAAGTAGAAGGTTCTCACGTAGAAATCGGTGCTGAAATAGCCCGCAAATACAAAGAAAATGATACTGTAATCAATGCCATCGCCTCTCACCATGGAGATATAGAAGCAACGTCTGTTATTTCTGTCTTAGTAGCTGCTGCAGATGCCCTATCTGCTGCTAGACCGGGTGCAAGAAGCGAATCGCTTGAAAACTACATTCATAGACTTGAAAAATTGGAATCTATTGCGAAAAACTTTGATGGTGTGGAACAAAGCTATGCGATCCAAGCGGGTCGTGAAATCAGAATTATGGTTAAACCGGATAAAATTGATGATTTAACGGCTATTGCTTTAGCAAGAGATGTTCGTAAGCAAATCGAAGAAGAATTAGATTATCCAGGTCATATTAAAATTACGGTTATCCGTGAGACAAGAGCTATTGAATACGCGAAATAAAAGATGAATGCTCAAATAAAGAAGCGCCGGCCTAAAAACCGGCGCTTCTTTATTTGGTTCTACATCATTTGACGTTGGTAAGAGAAAAAAATTTAATTCTAAACCTTTAAAAATTTCTTTATCAACGCTAGAAGATGAAGATCCCTTTATTTTTGGCATGCTTAAAAGAATCGTTATGGGATAACCTTTCTTTTCAAGCAGATTCTTGTTAAAATTAGGGAGATATAGCGAACGTTAACAGTCTATTTTTTTGCTATGCGTGACACTTTAGAGAAGAGGATTTTGAATGAGATTAATTTTTGTAGGAGATGTTGTAGGATCATTAGGAAGAGATATGGTTCATGACTATTTGCCGAAAATAAAAAAAAGCTATAAACCACAAGTCACTATTTTGAATGGTGAAAATGCAGCTGCAGGCCGTGGAATCACGGAAAAAATTTACAAAGGTTTTTTACAAGATGGCGTGGATGTAGTCACTATGGGGAATCATACATGGGACAATCGTGATATTTTTGAATTTATTCACGATGCTAAAAAAATGATTCGACCAGCTAACTTTCCAGAAGGGACGACACCGGGGACGGGAATGACATTTGTTAAAGTAAACAGTCATGAGTTGGCTGTGATCAACTTGCATGGAAGAACGTTTATGAGTGATGTCGATGACCCTTTCAAAAAGGCCGATGAACTGATCAAACAAGCACAAGAACGCACCAATAAAATCTTTGTCGATTTTCATGCGGAAACGACTAGTGAGAAGCAAGCTATGGGTTGGTACTTGGATGGACGAGTTTCAGCTGTTGTGGGAACACACACCCATGTACAAACGAATGATGCTCGTATCCTGCCGGAAGGAACCGCTTATCTGACCGATACAGGAATGACTGGACCATACGATGCTGTATTGGGGATGAAAACGGAACAGGTTCTTCGCCGCTTTACAACACAACTGCCCACAAGATTTGAAGTGCCTAATGAAGGACGGCAAATCCTATCTGCTTGCTACATTGAAATAGATGATGTGACAGGAAAAGCCAAAAAAATCGAACCGATCATGATCAATGAAGATCGTCCTTTTGGATTAGACCGCTAAACATAAATGAAAAATAGGCTTCTTTGCCTAATGGAAAAGAATTAAAATGTAGATAGAATAGGGGAATGATTAAATGCCTCAAAAAACTAAACACACCCCAATGATGGAACAATATTTAGCAATGAAAGCGCAGTATCCAGATGCGTTTCTTTTTTATCGCTTAGGTGATTTTTATGAGATGTTCAATGAAGATGCAATCAAAGCTTCTCAGTTATTGGAAGTAACGCTGACAAGTCGAAATAAAAATGCCGATGATCCTATACCTATGTGTGGAGTTCCCTATCATGCAGCTCAGGGCTATATCGATACTTTGATCGCAAAAGGATACAAAGTTGCTATATGTGAGCAAATGGAAGATCCTAAACAAGCTAAAGGGATGGTCAAGCGTGATGTTGTACAAGTGATCACTCCTGGAACAGCAATGGACCTAAAAAGCCAAGACGGTAAAAGCAACAACTATCTGACTGCTCTACACATAGACGATAATCGTCGCTTTAATTTGGCGTATGTAGATTTAAGCACGGGGGAGCTGAAGGTCACTCAAGTAGACACCAAAGAAGAAGTAGTGAGTGAGTTGATCAGTCTGAAAACGAAAGAAACGGTTTTCGTTGAAGGGCAGTCGATCGAGGCCCAAACAGAGCTGAATACAAAATTAGGGATATTGATTTCCACTCAAAAATGGAGTGAGAAAGAATTTTTATTCGCTGATTTAATGAAGAATGTGGAGTCAGCATCGAAACAAATGGTCTTAAAACTATTGTTGACGTATTTAGGAGAAACGCAAAAAAGAAGTTTAGATCACCTGCAAGTTGCTGAGGAATACGTTCCGGCCCATTTTTTGAAAATGGACCATTATTCAAAACAAAACTTAGAATTAACGACTTCCATTCGTGAAGGACAGAAAAAAGGAACTTTATTGTGGTTGTTGGATGAAACAAAAACCGCTATGGGGGGCAGACTGTTGAAACAATGGATCAATCGGCCGTTGGTCCATAAAGGGAAGATCGAAGCGAGACAAAATATAGTGGAAAATTTATTGAACCACTTTTTTGAACGCAGTGATTTAAATGAAGTGTTGACAAAAGTCTACGACTTGGAACGCCTTGCAGGCAGAATTGCATTTGGAAATGTGAATGGTCGCGATTTGATTCAATTAAAAACGTCGTTAAATCAGATTCCCTTGATCATTGGTCTAATTGAAAGCATGAATCAACAAGAAGAATGGACTCAATTGTTGAACCAATTGGATCCAGTTTCAGAAGTCGTAGAGTTGATAGAGCGCGCGATTCATGATGATCCGCCAATTGCGATTAAAGACGGCGGCGTCATTAAAGACGGTTTCAATGATAAGTTGGATGAATACCGTGACGCAATGAGAAATGGGAAACAGTGGATCGCTAGTATGGAAGCTGAAGAAAGACAGCAAACGGGAATTAAAAACTTGAAGATCGGCTACAACAAAGTATTCGGGTACTATATTGAAGTAACCAGATCTAATCTGGCGAACTTGCCTGAGGGAAGATATGAACGGAAGCAAACTCTTGCTAATGCAGAACGTTTTATTACCCCTGAACTAAAAGAAAAAGAATCGATTATTTTAGAGGCAGAAGAAAAATCTACTGCACTAGAATATGAATTGTTCACAGAAGTTAGAGAAGCAGTAAAAGACTCTATTGAACGTTTACAAAATTTGGCTAAAACAGTAGCAACCATTGATGGGCTGCAAAGTTTTACAGTTGTGAGTGAGAAATACCATTATGTACGACCAGTCATGAGTCAAGGCAGCCAAGAAATCCATTTAGCTGAAGGCAGACATCCGGTAGTGGAAAAAGTATTAGGGCAACAAACCTATGTTCCAAATGATGTTGAGATGGATAAAGATACAGAAGTTATGTTGATCACTGGTCCGAACATGTCAGGGAAAAGCACCTACATGCGTCAATTGGCGTTAACGGTCATTATGGCTCAAATCGGCTGCTTTGTGCCAGCGGATCAAGCTAAGCTGCCGATATTTGATAAGATATTTACGCGTATCGGTGCCGCAGACGATTTAATTTCTGGTCAAAGTACATTTATGGTAGAAATGATGGAAGCCAATCAAGCATTAACGTATGCTACCGAAAATAGTCTGATTTTATTTGACGAAATCGGACGGGGAACAGCTACTTATGATGGAATGGCCTTGGCAGAAGCGATTATTGAATACATTCATGAGAATGTTCGTGCTAAGACGTTATTTTCTACTCATTACCATGAGCTAACAGCTTTAGAAAACGAACTGCCTCGTTTGAAAAATAGTCACGTTGGAGCCGTTGAGGAAGAGGGAGAATTGGTTTTCTTGCATAAAATGCTCCCAGGACCATCAGACAAAAGTTATGGGATCCAAGTAGCCAAGCTTGCTGGATTACCTCACGAATTACTGAAAAAGGCTTCCAAGATATTGATTAAATTAGAGCAGCAAAAACCTATCGTCCAGGAAGTTGTTGAGGTTGAAGACAAAGTAGAAGAAGAAAAATTCCTTGCAGCAGAATCTTCAGAAGAACAATTGTCTCTGTTTAGTTTCGAAGATCCAGCAGAAAAAGAGGTGATTCAGGCATTGAAAAAACTGAACTTGCTCACACTTACTCCTTTAGAGGCGATAAATGAATTAAATGAGTTGCAGCAACGATTACAAGACTAGGAAATGTGAAGGAGATGGTATGAGTGGCTAAAATTGAAGAACTTTCAGAAATGCTCGCCAACCAGATTGCTGCTGGTGAAGTGATCGAGCGCCCTGCATCTGTTGTCAAAGAATTAGTAGAAAATGCCATCGATGCGCATAGTACTCAGATCGATATTCGAATCGAAGAAGCAGGTTTGAGAAAAATCGAAGTGATCGATAATGGAGATGGAATCCCTGCTTCGGAAGTTGAAAAAGCCTTTAAGCGCCATGCTACTAGTAAAATTCATTCTCGAGATGATTTATTTCGGATACGTACTTTGGGCTTTAGAGGAGAAGCTTTACCTAGTATTGCTTCAGTCTCCGAAGTCACATTAGAAACCTCAACGGGTGGTGAAAAAGGTACTTATATGTATTTAAAAGGCGGGAAAGTACTTGAAGAGCGCTCTAGTGATGCACGCAAAGGATCAAAAATAACCGTTGAAAATCTTTTTTTCAATACGCCAGCACGTTTAAAATACGTTAAGACGTTGCAAACGGAATTGGCGAATATTGGAGACATTCTTAACCGCTTAGCTATGAGTCACCCAAACATTGCGTTTCGTCTAGTACATGACGGGAATCAAATGTTGCGGACAGTTGGGAATGGAGATTTGAGACAAACTCTTGCGGGGATATACGGCGTGCAGATAGCTAAAAAAATGCGTTCAATCGAAAATGAGAACTTAGATTTTAAGATAAGCGGGTATGTTTCTTTGCCAGAAGTCACAAGAGCTAGTCGGAATTATTTGTCGATTATTATCAATGGGCGTTACATCAAGAACTATTTGTTGAATAAAGCGATCGTCCAAGGATATGGTTCAAAATTGATGGTGGGCCGTTTTCCGATTGCGGCGATTGAAATCGAGATGGATCCCTTATTGGTAGATGTGAATGTACACCCGACAAAACAAGAGGTCCGCATCAGCAATGAAAAAGAATTGATGGAGCTGCTGGCAGAAGCCATTCGGGAAGCCCTCAGCAAAGAACAGCTTATTCCAGATGCTTTAGAGAATTTAGGATTCAAAAATAAAGTTAAAAGAACCATGGATAAGCCGGAACAAATTCAAATGGAATTCAATGAAGATGAACCTGATCAAACAATGCATAAAGAGAATTGGCAAGTTTCTCCAGATATTTCTACTAAAGGGAACACAGAATTTTCTTCCCCTGTTAAGGCTGAATCTATTTACGCTGATAAGGAAAGTGCGCGATCTGAAACAAATGAAGACCCATTTTACCTTAATGAACAGGAAAACGAGAAGGAATCTGCTGATGAAGTAAAAGGTTCTCAAATGGAAGAAAAAGTGTCTTTTAGTGAATCCTTAGATACGCTAAGCGATTTAGCTGAGCTGCACCAAGGATCGCATGTAAAGGCAGCCGAAAAAATGATGGCAGAAGAAGTGGAAAACAAACAACTTCCTAGGTTAGAATACATTGGCCAAATGCATGGGACATATTTATTTGCTCAAAATGAAAAAGGGCTGTATATTCTGGATCAGCATGCTGCACAAGAACGGATTAAATATGAATATTTCCGCACGAAAATCGGAGAGGTCAGTTCTGATTTGCAAGAATTGCTGGTGCCGATCATGCTGGATTATCCCAATAGCGATGCGATAAAGATACAAGAGAGCAAAGAGTCATTAGAAGAAGTTGGCATATATCTTGAGCCATTTGGCCAAAACAGTTTCTTGTTGCGCAGACATCCAGTATGGTTTACACCTGGTGAAGAAGAAAAAATAGTGCGAGAAATGATCGATCTTCTCCTAGAACATGGGTCAATTTCTGTAGCCAAATTTAGAGAAGCAACAGCTATCATGATGAGCTGTAAACAATCGATTAAAGCGAACCATTATTTGAATGCCCATGAAGCAAGAAATTTATTAGCCGATTTAGCAAAAACAGAAAATCCTTATAATTGTCCGCATGGAAGACCTGTGATCATTCATTTTGGCAATAAGGACATGGAAAAAATGTTTAAACGGATTCAAGACCCTCATTAAATAAGGGGGTAGAGGAGATAGATAAGTTATGGCTAAATTTATATACACATTAAAAATAAAAGTCAGTCGTTTTATGCAAGATCGGTATGGAGTAGATGAATATTCAAAATTTTTAATCGTAACTAGTTTGATTTTTATCTTACTAGCCAATGTGACTAATCTATCCTTCTTTTCTATTTTAGGATTGGGATTCATTGTGTACTCTTATGTAAGGATATTGTCAAAAAATACTTCCAAACGCTGGCAAGAAAATAAGAACTACTTAACTATAAAACGGACGGTCAACAAACAATTCCAGTTGTTCAAAAATCGTTGGAGTCAGAGAAAACACTATCGCTTTTACAATTGTCCTTCCTGCAAACAAAAAATACGTGTTCCAAAAGGAAAGAACAAGATCCGTATTACTTGTCCCAATTGTAAAACACAATTCGTCAAAAAAACCTAAACAAGTAAAGCACTATTTTATGGGAGAGATTAAATGGAACTAAATGGAGCTGCTTTGATGCTGACCTTATTCTGTGGTTTAGCAATTATTCTTATCGTAATTGGTGTCTTGATCAAAATCAGTACCACCAAAAAATTAGATCGTTGCACAACGAAAACGATTGGTGAAGTGACGGGTTTCAATTCAAGAGGAAATGGAGTTTGGCTGCCTGTCGTTCAATATGAAGTAAATGGGAAGAACTACAAAGGAAAGCTGATTTACCGTGCAGTTTTTCAGAAAAAAAGCCTAGCCTATAAAGATGCAGAAGTGACGAGTGGTAAATTTGATCAATCGCTGCATATCAAACGGAACAGCGCTTTTTCTACGAATCCTATGCAAGAATTATTTCCTATTGGATCCTCACTAGATGTTTATTACAACAAAGAAAAACCGAAAGAAAACTTTGTACAGAGACGACCGAAAAGTCTCATATCTGCCATTTTTATTGGGTTAGGGATAGGCTACATTATTTTAGGAATCATATTGTTTATGATATTTGGAAATCAGTAAGGGCCCGAATCATCAAACTAATTCAGTCAATTGAAATCCAAACGGAAATGCGGTAGACTATTAGTAAGCAATCGAACAAACTTAAAGTGAAATAAGGATGGAGTGAAAAGTATGGCAAAATATTCAAAAGAAGAATTGAAACAACGATTAACTCCGGAACAATTTGAAGTCACCCAAAACGAAGGAACTGAGCGTCCTTTTACAGGAGAATACGATGATTTTTATGAAGAAGGTATCTATGTCGATATCGTTAGTGGAGAACCGCTATTTTCATCAAATGATAAATACGATGCGGGTTGCGGTTGGCCTTCATTTACTAAACCAATCGAAAGCAAAGAAGTCATCGAAAATATGGACACTCGATATGGGATGAGAAGAATTGAAGTACGCAGTAAAGAAGCTGATTCTCACCTAGGACATGTTTTTCCAGATGGACCGATGGAAGCTGGCGGTTTACGCTATTGCGTCAATTCAGCTGCCTTACGTTTTGTGCCAGTTGGAAAATTAGATGAAGAAGGTTATTCAGAATACCATAAGCTGTTCGCCTAAGCAAAACGGTCATTAAAGAGAAAGCTGTCTCATAGCGAGGCAGCTTTTTCTTTGGTTTTTTGGTTCTACAACATTTGACGTTGGTGAGTAGAAAATACACTTCTTTTTTATTCTAAATCTATTAGAAACTCAGTTCTCGAATGTTCATTACCAACGTTAGAAGATGAAGAGCCTTTTTTTCTACGAGAGCTAAACGACTTTTTACGCTCTCTGGTTCTTTGTAGGGTTGTGTGATAAAATGGAGGGAACAAGTGTGCTGTTTGCATGAAAAAGGAATAGGGGAATTGTGTGATGTATGAGTACATAAAAGGTACGTTGACTTATGTGAGTCCTGCCTATGTAGTGGTGGAAAATCAAGGAATCGGTTATCAGATCTATGCAGCGAATCCGTATCGATTTTCTACTCAGATGAACGAAGAAGTAACGGTTTATCTTCACCAAGCTGTTAGGGAAGATGATATAACATTGTATGGATTCAAGAATTTAAATGAAAAAAAATTGTATTTGAAATTATTGAATGTTTCAGGGATCGGTCCAAAAAGTGGCTTAGCTATTTTAGCAAACGAAGACCACGCTGGATTGATTCATGCGATAGAAAACAATGATGCCAATTATTTAACGAATTTCCCAGGAGTCGGTAAGAAAACTGCCTCGCAAATCGTATTAGATTTAAAAGGCAAATTAGGCGATCTGGATATCGAATGGGCTGACATACAAGGAACTGCTTTATCTCTGGGAGAAGAGAACGAAAATGTTCATATACAAGAAGCACTTGAAGCTTTGAAAGTTTTGGGTTATTCTGCTCGAGAAGTGAAAAAAGTTGCTGGCGAATTAGAAAAAATAGAGCGAGATTCGACAGATGCTTATTTACGAGAAGGTTTAAAATTATTGATGAAAAAATAAGTCGGAAAAGAGGTGAGTGCATATGGCTTATGATGAGCGTATTATTTCTGGAGATGTTGAGGGTGATCAAGAAGAAATAGTGGAGAAATCTTTGCGTCCTCAATACTTAAGTCAATATATTGGGCAAAACAAAGTGAAAAAAGAACTATCCATTTATATTGAAGCAGCAAAACTAAGACAAGAAGCATTAGACCACGTACTGTTGTATGGACCGCCTGGACTTGGGAAGACAACTATGGCAATGGTTATTGCGAATGAATTAGGTGTTAACGTTCGTACAACTAGTGGACCAGCCATTGAAAAATCAGGTGATTTAGTAGCGTTATTAAACGATTTAGAAGCAGGAGATGTATTATTCATTGATGAAATACACCGCTTGCCAAAAATAGTAGAAGAAGTCCTATATTCAGCTATGGAAGACTACTTCATTGATATTATTGTTGGTGAAGGACCAAACGCACACCCTGTACATTTCCCGTTGCCTCCATTTACCTTAGTAGGAGCAACGACGCGTGCTGGACAACTTTCAGCTCCGTTACGAGACCGTTTTGGTATTGTATCGCATATGGAATATTACACAGTGGAAGACTTAACTGATATTGTCTTGCGTTCGGCAGATATTTTTCAAACCAGTATTGTTCAAAGCGGAGCGATAGAAATCGCCAGACGTTCAAGAGGAACACCTCGTGTAGCCAATCGATTGCTGAAACGGGTACGGGATTACGCTCAAGTAGAGTCTGACGGAGTAGTTACGGAAAGTACAGCAAATTCTGCTTTAAGAATGCTGCAAGTTGACGACAAAGGATTAGATACTGTTGACCAGAAGCTGCTGAGAATAATGATTGAAAGCTATAATGGAGGGCCAGTTGGTTTATCAACCATTGCTGCAAATATCAGTGAAGAAATCGAGACCATTGAAGATATGGTAGAGCCGTTCTTATTGCAAAACAGCTTGATTCAACGGACTCCGCGCGGTAGAATAGTTACTGCTTTAGGATATGAACATTTAGGCTATCCTATGCCCAGTATAGATAAATAGATTAGGAGAAATGGCAATGTTGACAACAGAAGATTTTGATTTTGAACTACCTGAAGAACTGATCGCACAAACTCCATTGGCTGATCGTTCGAGCTCAAAATTGTTAGTGCTAAATAAAGAGACAGGAGAAGTGAAAGACACTCATTTCACTTCTATTTTAGACGAGTTAAATCCAGGAGATGCGTTGGTTATGAACGATACTCGCGTATTACCAGCTCGTTTGTATGGAGTTAAACCAGAAACTGGGGGTCACGTTGAAGTATTGTTATTGAAAAATAACGAAGGTGATAACTGGGAAACGCTAATTAAACCAGCTAAAAGAGCTAAAACGGGCACAATGATCCAATTTGGAGACGGACGTCTAAAAGCGGTGGTCAAAGAAGAGTTGGAACATGGTGGTCGAATCGTTGAATTTACTTATGATGGTATTTTTCTAGAAGTGTTGGAATCATTAGGAGAAATGCCTCTGCCTCCATATATCAAAGAAAAATTAGAAGACAAAGAACGTTACCAAACAGTATATGCGAAAGAAAATGGTTCGGCTGCAGCACCAACAGCGGGCTTGCATTTCACACCAGAACTCTTAGAGCAAATTAAAGAAAAGGGTGTAGAATTAGTCTTCTTGACACTGCATGTTGGGCTGGGAACATTTAGACCAGTAAGTGTGGACAACATCGAAGAACACAAAATGCATTCTGAATTTTACAATTTCACTCAAGAAGCTGCAGACCAATTAAATCAAGTGCGTGAGAATGGCGGGAAAATTGTGGCCGTTGGAACAACTTCTATTCGTACCTTGGAGACTATTGGAACGAAATTTGATGGTGAACTAAGAGCCGACAGTGGCTGGACGGATATCTTTATTGCTCCAGGATATACATTTAAAATAGTTGAAGCTTTCTCAACAAATTTTCATTTACCAAAATCAACCCTAGTGATGTTGGTAAGTGCATTTGCTGGGAGAGAGAATGTATTAGCTGCCTATGAGCATGCGGTACAAGAAAAATACCGTTTTTTCAGTTTTGGAGATGCGATGTTCGTTAAATAAAGATACAAAAATAGAAGTTGGCTATGAAACGCCAACTTCTATTGGTTTGCAGAGGAATTAGGAAGATAGGTTAATTTGAATTGAGTTTTAAAAATCTTGGTTAAACTTTGATTCGGTTTATCTAAAAGATTTTTGGTTCATAAATTTTTCGTTGTTAAGTTGTTGCATACGTTTCGTGATTCTGTATTTCTTAACTAAGCTTGAAAGATCGATCTGTAGTACGGTAAATCTTAAAGCATTGTTCAAAAAGAATGTTCCAAAAGCTGTTAATTTAAACATAGAAACCTATCTTCCATGTTGCATTCCTCTTCCCACTTATAGAATAGCACAATTAGGAAGCGGTTACTAATTTAATGCTCGTATTTATTAACTTTTTTTGACAAAAATTAAAGTGAATAAGAAATGAAAAACAGAAATGTGCTTTAGTTAAAAAACAAAGTATGATAGTATATACCATTGGGTCAGCAATTTAGTGATGATAAAGCTGATTAGATTTGGAGGCTCATTAATTGAAAGACTTACATCCCTTGGATATCAAGCAATTAACAAAAACTCAACAAAAAATTGTTGACGCTGCGTTAGATTTGATATCACATATCGGTTATAAAAGTACCACAACAAAAAAAATCGCAGATCAAGCTGGAGTTAATGAAACAACGATTTTTAAAAATTTCAAGACAAAGCAAATATTGATTGATACTGCATATAAACAACACACTACTCAAATTACAGATGAAGTAGATGAGTTTTTTAGTCATCAATTTGAGAATACGGAAGACTTAATGCGAAAAGCTGGTCGCTTTATTGCTGAAATGTACCATCGTCACCGTACAATTGTTATTGGAACGGTTAAAGAAGTAGGCAATGAAAATATGAAGTCTATTTCAAATTATAAGGAAGATTACGTCAACAATTCTTTGTGTGAAAAATTAAAATCTTTTTCAATGGAACATAGAATCAGCGAACAAGAATATGAAACGATTGTGTACATTTTCAGTGGAGCTATTTTGAGCTGGCTGATTGATAATGTACGTAGAGAATACATGGAAGACACAGAAGAGAGTAGAGTTGACTTGGAAGATATTATCGAAATGATGGTAAAAATGCTTAAATAGTCGACAGGATATAATGAGAAAGTAGGAACTGTAAAATGTCAGAACCAGCAATTAAATACCGTTTAATCAAAACAGATAAACGTACTGGAGCACGTTTGGGAGAAATCATTACTCCTCATGGAACGTTTCCAACACCCATGTTTATGCCTGTGGGGACATTAGCCACGGTAAAAAGTATAGCTCCAGAAGAACTGGATGAGATGGGTGCATCCATTATACTTAGCAATACGTATCATTTATGGCTGCGTCCGGGAGAAGACATTGTCGAAGAAGCGGGCGGCCTACACAAGTTTATGAATTGGGACAAAGGAATTCTAACGGATTCTGGCGGCTTCCAAGTCTTTTCTTTAGCGGACATGCGGAGAATTGAAGAAGAAGGTGTTCATTTTAGAAATCATTTAAATGGTTCAAAAATGTTCTTGTCTCCCGAAAAAGCCATCAATATCCAAAATAAACTCGGACCAGATATTATGATGAGTTTTGATGAATGTCCACCATTTGATGAAAGCTACGATTACGTTAAGAAGTCTGTAGAACGTACATCGAGATGGGCAGAACGAGGCTTAAAGGCTCATGCTAATCCGGATAGACAGGGTTTGTTCGGAATTATCCAAGGAGCCGGTTTCAAAGAATTGAGAGAACAAAGTGCGCGCGATTTAGTTTCAATGGACTTTCCAGGATACTCAATTGGAGGATTGTCTGTTGGAGAACCTAAATCAGAAATGAATCGTGTGTTAGAGTTTACGACACCATTGATTCCAGAAAATAAACCACGCTATTTAATGGGAGTGGGTACTCCTGACTCTTTCTTCGATGGCGTTATTCGTGGAGTAGACATGTTTGATTGTGTATTGCCGACTCGAATTGCTCGTAACGGAACGTGTATGACCCACAAAGGCCGTGTAGTGATAAAAAATGCGAAGTATGAACGAGATTTTGGGCCTTTGGATGATCAATGCAATTGCTATACTTGCCGCAATTATTCACGAGCTTATATTCGTCATTTATTTAAATCTGACGAAACATTTGGTTTGCGTCTGACAAGCTACCATAACTTATATTTCTTATTAGAAGTGATGCGAAATATTCGCCAAGCTATTCTTGATGACAACCTTTTAGAATATCGCGAAGCGTTTATGGAAGAGTATGGATACAACAAACCCAATGCAAAAAACTTTTAAAAATGTGTAGTATTGAACTCTTATTTTTGGTACAGTTATGAGTGAGAAATAAATTAAAATCTATTTTATCAATTTTTAGGAGTGAAACAAATGGAATTTATTTTTAGTTTGCTTCCTTTTGCGTTAATCATGGTATTGATGTATTTTATGATGATTCGCCCACAAAAAAAAGCACAACAACAGACAAAAAGTATGTTGGATTCTTTGAAAAAAGGAGACACAGTTGTCACTATCGGCGGTTTGCATGGAATGATCGATGAAGTTAGAGAAGCGGATAAGACAGTCGTTATCGATTGTGAAGGTATTTTCTTAACTTTTGAAAGACGTGCTATCGCACGCGTAGTCACATCTGCACCTGCTGATGCAGTTGATATGTTGGGAGATAACACTCCTACAAATACAGATTCAAACGACATGTAAGAAAATAGTTTCAGAGAAACAGCTGAAACAGTATTGTTGGGGAAAGGTATAGTGCCTTTCCTTTTCTTGTCTTACTAACTCTATTTTGTTTGCTATTATAGATTGATTTTAAACCAAAAAAAAGTAAAATAAAGGTAAGTATAGAGATAAGAACCGAATCGTGCTTAGAAAAGAGGTGTAGAATTCTAATGGTCGCTCTCGAATTAAGTTTTTCTCAATATGAGCCGTGGATCAACCTAAAAGCAAAAGAGTTCAATCGTTTAGGTTATTCAGAAATCAATGCAGAGGATATCTGGAATTATTTGGTGAAATTTTGCTGGAAAAGAAAGCAACCCGTACATTACTATGCACGTGTGAAACAAATAATGTCCATTGAGCCCAATCATTACTTAGATTTTGCATCTCTGGAAGCACAAGTAAAAGTTTCTTCTTTGGATGAAATGGATTTAAATGCATTTTTCTAGATCAAAAGCGCTTAGAAAATGGATAAGACATCCTGGATTTTTATGGGTTGTTTAAGAAGAGTGTGAGTTGCTGTAGGCAAGTCATACGTAATGATAAAGGTCGGATCACTCAGGATCGGACCTTTTATCGTACTCGAAAATAAAATCTCTTTAGGTTCGCAACGGATCTTTATCAAACAAAGAAGCAACAGCAGACTTTATAAGGTTAAAGGTGATAAATGATGACTCCCAATAAAGAAGACTATTTGAAAATTATTTTCGAACTAGGCGGGACCGAACATAAAGTAACAAACAAACAAATTATGAACAGTCTTCAAGTTTCCGCACCCAGTGTGAGTGAAATGATGACAAAACTATTAAAAGAAGACTACATTGTTCATATTCCTTATAAAGGGGTGCAATTAACCGAAAAAGGCGAGCGAAAAGCCAGTGTTTTGGTACGTAAACATCGCTTATGGGAAGTCTTTTTAGTGGAAAAGTTAGCATTTCCTTGGAATGAAGTGCATGAAGAAGCAGAAGTGTTGGAACATGTAACCTCTAGAGAATTGGCCGATAAATTAGAAAAATTTCTAGACTATCCTAAAACGTGTCCTCATGGTGGAGTAATCCCATCAAATAGTGGACAATTCTCTGAAAAAAATAATTTGAGTTTGGTTCATTTTGGAAAATTAACAGATATTCGGATCAAGCGAGTGTTGGATGACAAAGAATTATTGGATTACCTTTCTTCTTTAGATATTAAAGTAGGACAAATCTATACTGTAAAAGAATACGGTATTTATGAAGGACCTATTATTCTAGGATACAACAATGAGGAAAAACAAATCAGTTACAAAGCAGCTTCGAATATTTATATTGAAGAAATTTAAGATTGGATCCACACACTCTTTTCTTTGAGAAAGAGTGTTTTTTGCCAGTCTTGTGAAGAATCCGGTATACTAAAAAGAGGAGGAGTTGAGAAGGTTGGACATAGGTATTCTGCATTTTGACGAACCAAAAAGAGATACTTCTAGAAAAATCATTCATGTGGACATGGACGCCTTCTATGCTTCGGTAGAGATGCGTGAAAATCCAAGTCTAAAAGACAAGCCCGTTATTATAGCTCGGCATCCGAAAGAAACAGGAGGAAAAGGCGTTGTCGCAACGGCTAATTATGAAGCTCGTAAGTATGGGGTTCATTCTGCGATGAGTTCACAAAAAGCTTATGAGCTTTGTCCAGAAGGGGTTTTTATTCCGGGTAATTTTGAGTTGTACCGGGAAGTATCTGCACAAGTACGAGAGATTTTTAAGCGTTACACAGACCTGATCGAACCTCTTTCATTAGATGAGGCCTACTTAGACGTGACTAAAAATAAAATAGATATGAAAAGTGCTACGATTATTGCCAAACGAATACAGCGTGAAGTATGGGATGAAGTTCAATTAACTTGCTCCGCTGGAGTTTCGTACAATAAATTTATTGCAAAACTCGCTTCAGATTACCAAAAGCCTTCTGGAATAACCGTTATTCCTCCTGATGATGCTTTAGTATTTCTGCGTGACTTACCGATTGAAAAATTTTATGGAGTCGGCAAAAAAACAGTGGAACGAATGCATGAATTAGAGGTTTACACAGGTGAAGATCTCTATCAAATGGATCAAATGACTTTGATCCATCATTTTGGCAGAATGGGATTTTCGCTCTATCGAAAAGTACGCGGAATTGATGATGGTCCAGTACGAGTGAGTCGTGAGCGTAAATCAATCGGCAAAGAAAACACCTATAATCAAGTGCTGCAGACAGATAACGAAGTCATAGCCGAGCTGAGGCATTTGTCTAATAGAGTCTATCAGACCCTTGTTAAACATCAAAGGCATGGCAAGACAGTTGTACTTAAAATTCGATATGCGGATTTTGAGACCATTACAAAAAGAATGACATTACCAGATTATTTAACCAACGAAAGCGATATTTTCTTTTACGCCCAAAATATGTGGTATGAAATTGGTCAGATCGAGAAAGAAGTTCGTTTATTAGGGGTTACTGTTACAAATCTGGATCCGATCTCTTTTGAAAATATCATCCTCCCATTATGGGAACAAAATGATTGAGCCAGATTGACTCACTTGTTTAAATAGGTTAGAAAAAAGAACTGCTTTTTTGAAGCGGGTCTTTTTTTGTTGAGCAGCTTCCTAAGTATTCCCTTTTTATACAAGAGAATCTTGACCCATGTCATACGCATGAAAAATTTAAATAAAAAATAAGATTCTGAATCCTATCGGCTCTGGTATGCTAAAAGAAAAATGCAGAGGCGGGCGACATGAACGAGATTTTCCATCTGCTGAGTGAAGTGGAAGACTTCGGTCTTCATTATGAAAAAGACCCGCTTTCTTTGAACTTCCCGAAATACTTAGACGACACGCTTTTTTAGGCTGTGACTCGTTTGAGACCCGTGATATTTCTGGAGGAATAGGGGTTGCTTGTAGCCATGTAAAAAATGAAATGTGAATTACGGAGCGTTGGCACTTCAGCGCTTACGATTCCGTTTGAAGCTTGAAAGTCTGGAGACTACAGGCTCCAGACGGTCCCATGGCTTTCCACAAGCAAACCCGTCCATTCCGGAGGAAATTTCATCCCATAGAGCCGCCCCTACTTATTAAGAGAGCGTTTTAAAAAGAAGACCTTAATTTTTGAGAGAAAGTACTTTTCATGCGCATGACGCGATCTTCACCTTGCATTCCTAGTTTTTACGGTTCTTGGGTGGTATAATAAAAAAGAATGATACAGTTAAAGAATGTGTACTAATAAAGGAGAGGTAAGCAATGAAATTATCATGGCATGGACAATCTTGTATAAAAATTGTGACTGATTCAGAGCACCATATTCTTATTGATCCATTTATAACTGGGAATGACAAAAGCGACTTAAATGCAGATACTGTTGAGGCTGACGTGATTATTCTGACTCATGCACATGATGACCATATAGGAGACACTGAACCCATTGCCAAAAGGACAGGAGCTTTAATCATCGCAAACGTTGAAATTGCTGCTTATTTTGCTGCTAAAGGATTCGATACGCACGGTATGCAAATGGGTGGCAAACATGTATTTGAATTTGGGGAAATCAAGATGACGCCTGCTATTCATGGTTCTTCATATGAAATAGATGGGATGCCCTTCACATTAGGTTTAGCTGCTGGGATTTTATTTACGGCTGATGATCATACGATTTATCATGCAGGAGATACAGCACTGTTCAGTGATATGAAATTAATTGGCGCGTATAAATCCATTGATATTGCTTTACTGCCAATTGGGGATAATTACACTATGGGACCGGAAGACGCTAAAGTAGCAGCAAATTTTGTGAATGCAGATAAAGTCGTTCCAATTCATTACAATACTTTTCCACTGATTGAACAAGATGGCAAAGCTTTTTGTGAGAGCTTGCCAGGCGATCAGGGAATGCATTTGGAAATCGGAGAAATAGTTGAATTAATATAAGTTAACTTAGATGAGTAGGGGTATGGAATGGCAACGAAACACGATCAAATTTTAAATCATATTGAAAATCTACCTGTAGGAGCAAAAATTTCTGTCCGCTCTATCGCTAAAAACTTAAGCGTTAGTGAAGGAACTGCTTACAGAGCAATTAAGGATGCAGAAATTTCAGGGATGGTTTCGACGATCCAGCGAGTAGGTACCATTCGGATTGAAAGAAAAACAGCTGACAGCATTGAAATATTGACTTTCGGAGAGACCGTGAATATTATTGAAGGCTCTGTTTTAGGTGGAGAAGAAGGGTTGGATAATCCTTTGCGGAAATTTATCATTGGGGCCATGGAAGAAGAGGCTATGATCCGGTATATTACACCAGGGTCATTAATGATTGTTGGAAACCGGGAAAATGCGCAACGACTTGCGTTAGAAAATGGCGCCGCAGTATTGATCACTGGGGGATTCAAGGCTTCTCCAGAAGTTATCATGCTGGCTAATAAGACTAATCTGCCGATTATCGGAACGAGTTACGATTCTTTTACCGTAGCGACTATGATCAATCGAGCAATGGCAGATCAACTGATCAAAAAAGAAGTCATGTTGATTGAAGATATTTACATTTCTTTACCAGAAACGATTTATTTATCAATTGATGATACGATCAAAGAATACCGAAATTTAAATGAGCAAAGTCAGCATTCACGTTTTCCAGTGGTAAATAAAAATATGCGGGTAGTTGGAATTGTGACAGCTAAAGATGTGATCGGAAAAGCTGATTCTGTCAAAGTCGAACGGGTAATGACGAGAAACCCAGCTTCCGTGAAAACTCATATGAGTGTAGCCAGTGTGGCACATTTGATGATTTGGGATGAATTGGAAGTCATGCCGGTAGTAAAGGATGATTTGACCTTGATCGGTATCATTTCCAGACAAGATGTCATGAAAGCAATGCAGACCACACAACGGCAACCTCAAATGGGTGTGACGATTTCGGATCAAATTGTAGAACAAGTAGAAAAAATAGCAGATTCGGAAAATACCCCACCTGCATTGGTAGAGGAATTGCCGAAATATTCCTTTACAGTGACTCCACAAATGACGGATCCAGTTGGAAATTTATCTATCGGGGTATTAAGCGAGACAATCACTTATGTAGCTACAATGAGTCTAGAAAATATTAAGAAAAGAAATGCCGTAATTGAACAATTCAATCTATTTTCGATAAAAATGATTCAAATGGGCAGTGAACTGATTATTAAGCCAAAAATATTTGAAGTAGGAAGACGTTCTTCTAAACTAGATATTGAAGTCTATCACGAAAATATTCTGGTAGCTAAAGCTGTAGCTGTCTGTCAAATGATGCAACGTGCTTAATAAGAAAGCAAGTCTATTAACTTAAATAGACAAAGGAGAGTTAGGATGATTGAATCGCATTACACACAAATTTTAGATACGATAGAAGAGTACCACACTATTATTATTCACCGTCACATGAGGCCAGATCCAGATGCGATCGGATCTCAAGCGGGTTTGGCAGAGATGCTGAAAGCCTCTTTTCCTGAAAAAAGAATTCTGAAAGCAGGAGAGTCTGTTGGCGATTTAAACTTTTTAGCTGAAATGGATGAAGTAACGGATGCAGACTATAAAGGAGCTTTGGTGATTGTAACAGATACAGCAAACACACCTCGCATCAGTGATAAAAGGTATAATTTGGGGGACAAATTGATCAAAATAGATCATCATCCCAATGATGAACCTTATGGCGATATTGTTTTAGTCAATATTGATGCCAGCAGCTGCAGTGAGATTATTGCTGATTTCTATGTGCAGCAAAAAGATCGGCTGAAGCTGTCTGATGAAGCAGCTAGATTGCTTTATGCCGGTATCATTGGAGATACTGGACGTTTTCTTTACCCAGCAACGACCTCACAAACGATGCGTATTGCGGCTGAACTGATGGAATACGATTTTATCCCAAATGAGATCAGCAATCACTTGAATACGATGTCTAGAAAAGTCGCTCATTTATCTGGATATGTATTGCAAAATTTAGAAATCAGTCCTTCTGGAGTAGGAAAAGTAGTGTTAACGTCTGAATTGATGAATCAATTTGGTGTGACAGATACGGAAACTGCTAAAATTGTTTCGTTGCCAGGAACGATTGATGATGTGTTGGTATGGGGAATATTTGTAGAACAGCCAGAAGGCTATTTCAGATGCCGTTTGCGATCAAAAGGGCCAATTATCAATGAAGTCGCCAAGCAACATCATGGCGGCGGACATCCATTAGCCAGTGGCGCTAATGCCAAAGATCTGGAAGAAATCAATGAAATTATAACGGCCTTCGAAAGCTTAGCCAACGATTGGCCCAAATAAAGCTAGCTAAAAAGATCGGAATTTATTCCGGTCTTTTTTGTTGCTCACAATAAATTGTTCATTTCTTTATATTTTTGCCATAATTTAGTCAATTTAATAGGGTACAATAGAAATAAGTCATACAGCCATGGTATAGGTGCTGCTAAAGCAAGAGCTGAGAGAGCAATTGTAACCACCAGACTGCAGGAGAAGAGATGTCACCATGTTTTTAGGCAGACATCCTACTTGAGTAGGATGTTTTTTTGAGGGATGTTTGGTAAACTATCATAGACTTTTAGAAAATAAGCTCCTAAATGACGGATATAAAAATTAAGGAATGAATGAGATGAAAGAAAAACAAAAAATTTATTTACATCAATTTTGGAAATGGCTGTTGCCATATCTGTTAATAGTTAAAAATCATGTAGTACGATTTTGGAGAAGATTCCACGTGGGAAAAATTCTTGTTTTAGCAGGATTAATTGCGGCTCTATTTGCAACAATCTCTTTGTATATTTATGCTAAAGCAGAAGATGTTGAGGACCTGAAAGCTGGTATTGAAGAAGTCACTAAAGTATACGATATTGAAAGCGAAGAGGCCGGAACGTTGTATTCTCAACGGGGGACATTCGTCTCACTGGATAATATGGCACCTGAATTGATCGATGCAGTTATCGCTACTGAAGACAATCGGTTCTATAAGCATAAAGGATTCGATGTCATCGGAATTGCTCGTGCGGCTGTCCAGTACGTGATCAACGGTGGTCAAATCAGCGGGGGAGGGAGCACCATCACCCAACAGTTGGCTAAAAACAGCTTTTTAACGTTGGATCAGACCTTGACTAGAAAATTAAAAGAATTATTTTTATCTATTGAAGTTGAAAAAGAATACAGCAAAGATGAAATTTTAGAGATGTATTTTAATAAGTCTTATTTCGGGAACGGCGTTTGGGGCGTAGAAGATGCTTCGCAAAAATATTTTGGGAAATCAGCTTCTGAACTCGATCTTTCAGAATCGGCTACTTTAGTAGGGATGCTGAAAAGCCCGTCTTCGTATAATCCAATCGACAGCATGGAAAATGCTGTTGGCCGTCGTGATATTGTGTTGAGCTTGATGGTGAACAACGAGGCTATTTCGCAAGAAACGGCAAGTGCAGTTCAGCAAGAAAGTTTGGCTTTAGTAGACAATTACCAAGAGTCAAATGGTTATAGATATCCGTATTACTTTGATGCGATCATTCGTGAAGCAGAGTTGACTTACGGGTTTTCAGAAGAAGAAATCCTAAGCGGCGGATACAAAATCTATACTTCTTTAGATCAATCCTATCAGCAGGAAATGGATCAAGTGTATCAAAATGATTCTTTCTTTGATGACGCAGATGATGGTACTTTGCTGCAAAGTGCTTCTATCATGTTGGATTCAAAAACGGGCGGTGTGCTAGCCGTTGTAGGCGGACGTGGAGAGCATATCTTCAGAGGTTACAACCGTGCAATACAAGCTGCACTGCAACCAGGATCGGTGTTGAAACCCTTATCCATTTATACTCCAGCTTTGGAAAGAAATTATGAAATAGATTCTATGCTTCCAGATGAAGAAGGGCTGACTTTTGGAGAAGACAATTACTCTGTTTCAAACTGGAACCATCAATACCTTGGAGAAGTTCCATTGTACGAAGCATTGGCGGATAGTTTAAATGTGCCGGCAGTTTGGTTGTTGAATGATATTGGATTAAATACAGGGATAAAAAGTTTATCTAAATTTGGTATCGAAGTAGGGAAAAAGGACAAAAATTTATCTTCCGTAGCACTAGGAGGTATGTCCACTGGCGTTTCTCCAATAGACATTGCGAGTGCATACACCGCTTTAGCAAATGGTGGGATTCGAAGTGAAGGGTACTTCATTACAAAAATAGTCGATTCTACAGGAGCTGTGGTTGTAGACAATACGACACCTGAACAGAATAAAGCTACTTCCCCAGAAATAGCTGAAGAAATGACCAGTCTGTTGATGGGTGTATTTACCAGCGGTACTGGAAAAAGCAATAAACCAGCAGGCTATACGATTGCAGGAAAAACAGGTAGTACTCAGCTAACATTTGGTGACAATACAGATGGTACGAAAGATCAATGGACAGTCGGGTATACTCCTGATATTGTGTTGACTACATGGATGGGATTCGATAGTACGGACGAAGACCATTATATGACAACCAGCAGTGCAACAGGTGTTGGACCATTGTTTAAAGCACAAATGGAAGAAATTTTACCAGAAACGCCATTGACGGCTTTTGAAACAAAAAGTGCAGAAGCCATTCTGGCTGAAAAAGAACCTCAAGAGAATTGGACCGATAACCTGCAAGATTCGGTTGATTATTGGAAAGAAAAAGTCAATGATGGAGTTTCTGAACTTAAAGACAAGACAGCTAACTGGCTGGATGGTTTGCTGGGCAATTGAGTTTTCAGTGAAACATTAACGTTTTATGTGAATTAACCTGTATGGATAGTGAAATAATCCTTGTAGTGTTATAGTTATTGAGATGCAACAGGTTACAATAATTTTCTAGGAGAGTGACTATATGAGTACAAACGTTTATGATACAGCTAACCAATTAGAAAGAGAATTAAGAGAATCAGAAGCTTATGTAAAATTACAAGCTGCTTTAGGAGAAATCAAATCTGATGCAGACGCAAGTGCGGTATTCCAAGAAGTTCAAGGGATCCAAATGAAATTACAACAAATGCAACAAAGCGGACAAGAAATTACTGAAGAGCACATTCAAGAAGCTCAAGTAATCTCTGAAAAAGCTGGCGCAAACGAAAAAGTTCAAAATTTGATGGAAGCTGAACAACAAATCAGCTCAATGATCGATGATTTAAACCGCATCATCATGCAACCTATTCAAGATTTGTATCAAGCTCAAGGAGAATAGTACCTAAGTTTGTGGAAAAACAAACTTCAGAATTGTTTCCATTGAAAAGGGTTGGGACAAAAGGTGAAATCCGTCTTTTGTCTTACCATATTGTCATAAATTAAGGATAAAAATAAAAAACTCATTCTCCAAATTTGATGAAAAGTGTCGTCAAATTTGAGAATGAGTTTTTTGTTATAAACTTTTGTCTTCATTTCTGTTTAGGGCATGTATGAATTGAATTTTTATAGGAACTCCAGTTTCTCTCTTCATCTGTATCAAATGCCCAAAAACAGTGATACCTATTTCGGATAAGACAAACAGAATGCTAAAAGCAATTCCGCTAACGGCTAGGTAGTTTAACATGAATCCTCTCTCCTTTTTACCGGGATTAGAAAAAATAGAACACTTTATAATGACTTTAACATTGATAGGTCTTTTTTTTAATAAAATGCTTTCTTTTTTAACTGTTTAAGACCATGTAGTTATCCTTTTTTTATATTCATGTAAAACCTGCAGCTAGTTTATGATAGGTTAAATATTTTTTTGCGCTTAAAAAAGAACATATGTGCGGTTTTTTGTGTATAATGAAGAAGACAATATTATAGAAAGAGGTAGAAGTAAATGGTGCAATTTATTCATGCAGCCGATTTACATTTAGATAGTCCTTTCAAAGGGATCAAAGGCTTGCCCGCTTTTATTTGGGAGGCTATATACCAATCTACTTTTCAAGCTTTAACTCATTTGGTAGATTTAGCGATTGAAAAGCAAGTGGATTTTATTTGTTTAGCAGGGGATATCTATGATGGAGAAGATCGTAGTGTAAAAGCGCAAGCTTATTTAAAAAAAGAGATGGTACGTTTAAAAGAAGCCGGTATTCCAGTGTACTTGATTCATGGGAATCATGATTACGTGGAGCAAAATGGATTGCAATTAGATATGCCGGATAACGTTACTATATTTCCATCAGCAGCAGAAACACTGCATTATGAAACGACTAAACACGAGAGAATTGCCTTAACAGGTTTTAGTTACAATAAACGATGGATCAGTGAACGAAAAATAACGGATTATCCGATGCGCAGCTCACAAGCAGATTATCACATTGGCTTGCTTCATGGCTACCAAGAAGGAAATGCTTCTGAACACGATAAATATGCTCCCTTTAGCTTGCCTGAATTAAGAAGTAAACAATACGATTATTGGGCTTTGGGACACATCCATAAACGCCAAGTACTCGGAGAACACCCGTTGATTGTTTATTCTGGGAATACTCAAGGTAGAAATCGAACAGAAAGCGGACCAAAGGGATGTTATTTGGTGACTTTGGCGAATAAAACAGAAAAGATAGACTTTTTTCCTTTAGCGCCTATTAAATGGGAAACGGTAGAAGTGTCACTCAAGGGTAAAAAATCGTTGCAAGAAGTCTATCAAGTTTTGAACGAAACAATCCGTACTTACCAAAATGAAATTCACAGCACGTTATTAGCGATAGAATTAACCAATACAAGTGATTTGATTGAGGGAGTGTTGCGTAAAATCCGACAAGGAGATTTGCTTGAAGGACTGCAACAAATTTCTCAAACCGTACCGTTTGTTTTTGTGGTTCAATTGTCTCTTCAATCGAAAAAGGAACAGACTCTGCCTTCTTTGGTTCAGCTATTTCCAGACGAATGGCAGCAAACGCTACAGGAACTTCAAACAGGGACGGCCTTCAAAGAGACCACCCAAAGTTTCTTTGATAGTCAACGCTTGAAGGATGTTTTGATTGACAGAGATGAAAAATACCGACAACGCATTGTTCAAATGGCCGAACAAGAAATACGTCAACAATTAGGTCACGAAGGAAGTGGCATTGATGAAGATTAAAGGAATAGAAATTTACGGATACGGCAAATGGGTAGACAAAAAGTTTACGGACATTGGCGAATTGCAAGTCTATTACGGACAAAATGAAGCTGGCAAAACAACGTTAATGTCTTTTATACACAGTATTTTATTTGGTTTTCCTACAAAACAGAGTTCTGAGTTGCGTTATGAACCAAAAGAAAGTACGCGCTATGGCGGCCGGCTGATCGTAGAAGAGACTCCATATGGTGGAGCCATAATAGAACGAGTAAAAGGGAAAGCTAATGGAGATGTCACAGTAACTCTATCCAATGGAGTAATCGGATCTGATGAGTTGCTGGAAAATATATTGTACGGCATAGACAAAAAGACTTACCAAACGTTGTTTTCATTTGATTTAGACGGCTTACAAGATATGCAGAAAATGAATGAAAAGAAACTCAATCGTTATTTTTTAAGTATCGGAACGTTAGGAAACGAACAATTATTGAGAGTAGCGGATAGATTTGAAAAGCAAGCTAATGAGTTGTTTAAGCCGACTGGACGAAAACCTGAAATCAATCAAAAAATTCGTCAAGTAGAATCCAAGCAAAAGCAGCTGCAAAAAGCAAAAGACAAAAATCAACAGTACATGGAGTATTACCAGCAAAAATCGCAGTTAGAAGAAGACATTCAAACAAGTAAAGAAAAACGGCATAAAATGGAAGCCGCGATCAGTCATTATCAAAGATTAAACGCTAATTGGAGTCATTATGCTGAGATGCAATCTATCCAACAACAAATAGCCAAAGAAAAATTAGCTGATCTGCCCGAAGAAGGATTGTACCAACTCAATAATCTACAAGAACGGATCCATGAGATAAAAGGAACAATCACCGATATTCATGAAGAATTAATGAGTATTCAAGAAAAACAAGAGCCTTCTAGAAAACTGAGCTTTTACTTCAACCATGAGCAATTGATTGAAGAACTGCTAGCTGAGTTAGAGGACATTCAGCAACAAGCTATGGAGCAAGAACAAGTGCAAACAGAAATCCATCAGTTGGAACAAGAATTGATCCAAGCGAAGTTTAAAGCAGGACTTTCTCCGGATAGTCCTGTTCCTGAACAGCTGACGGAGGAGAAGAGACAATTATTCTCTGCGTTATCCAAGGAATGGCAAGAGATTGAACAGAAACAAACTGCTGCTAACGAAAAAGCTCACTATTTAAATTATCAACATCAACATTTGTACCAGCAATTAGATCTGTTAGAACAACAATTGTGGAGTCAAGATCAATTTCAAGAAGCAGAAAAAGCATTTAAAAAACAACATTCAGAACAAAATACCTATATTACGTCTAAAGAAGTCCGCCGCTCCAAGATGAAGAATCAACCTAAACAAATGAGTTCCCTAGTCTTTGGTGTGCTGCTAGCAATAGTGGGATTAGTGATGAGCAATTTATTAGGCTATGGTTTGGTCGCTATGGGGGCCATATTAGCGATTTGGACACTCAGCTATTCGTTTAGTAAATCTCAAGAGGCTGCAAATGAGCTGTCTGCAGCGGAAAAGGAAGATCCGCTTGTTTCGTATGAATCTTTTGTACAGCAAAAAGAAATCAAAAAACAATGGCGCGAAAAATTAGCTGAGAATGATCAAGTAACGTTTGATTTGAATCAAGTAAAAGAATTGGAAATAGAACTGGAGAAAAAAATAAGTTTATTGAAACAACAGGAAAGATCGTTAAAAGAAGAACACGGCTATCCCTATTCTTTCTCTCTCATGGAACTTGAACGAGAAGAAGACCCTTATCGATCTATGCGTGAAATAGATCAGCAGATACGTCTCAAAGAACAGCGCATAGCAGTTTTGGAACAAAGCGTTTATTCTTGGAGGGATCAGACGAATATTCTTGAAGCTGTGATTTTTTTGGATTGGAATTCCTTACCGAGTATTATCAATGGAGTAAAACATTACAAAGAGGAAGTAACCAACGAAAGGATCCAACGCAATCAATTATTGCAGACTGAAAAAGAAATCCATACTCGATTGCAGCATTGGGACAAGCAGCAAAAAGAGCTGGAACAACAACGAACTAAACTCTTCCGTTCTATACAAGTTAAAGACGAAGATGAATTTCGCAAAAAGTATATTTTATTCCAAAATCTTACAGAGAAAAAGAATCGTTTAAATGTATTAGAGAACCAATTGACACAGGATATTACACTCTACAATCAATTTAAAGACCAAACGGAATTACAAGAAAACGTTCAGCAGTTAGCATCTGATATTCAAACGATGAAAGAAGCAGAAGAAGCAAAACTCAATGAAAAAATAAATTTTGAGTTATCTATGCAACGTTTAGAAGAAGGCGGAGAGTATTCGGTGCTGCTGCAAGAAGTAAGTAATTTGGAAAGTGAATTACAGTTATTGGTTGATCAATGGTCAAGTTACAAAGTGGCTGCCGCAATCATCGAACGAACGCTCAACTTAGCAAAAAAAGATCGGTTTCCTCAAACCATCAAGGATACTACAGCGTTCTTTCATTTATTGACAAGTGGAAGCTACCAAAACGTGTTTGTAGAAGAAGAAGAGCTGCTGGTGCAGCACCAAGATGGAGCCTTATTCAATGCCTCAGAATTGTCTAAAGGGACAGCAGAGCAGTTGTATGTAGCCTTACGCTTTGCTTTTGTTAAAAATACCAGTGACTTGGTCAAACTTCCTTTGTTGATCGATGACGGGTTCGTGAATTTTGATACTGCAAGGAAAAGTGAAATGCTTGAATTACTGAAAAAGATGAGTGAGACCACCCAAATACTTTATTTTACATTTGATGAAACGATCAAACAAACTTATCCAAATCAGCTGGTAGAAATGCTATAATGAAAACGTAGAAACTGTTGATGTTAGCTGATTTTAATACTAAAAAGCAACTTTGTGTAAAAGATTTATGACGAGGAGGAGTATGATGTCAGAAAAGAACTTGTATGATTACAATGTGGACGAAACGTTTGAGATATTTCTGTTGATCAAGTCTGCGGAGGTACGTGTAGCAAAAAATGGCAAGAAATTTATTGCCTTTACTTTCCAAGATAAAAGTGGACAAATGGATGGGAAGTTTTGGGATGCTTCAAATGAAGATATTGAAAAGTATGTTTCAGGCGCTATTGTAAAAGTATCTGGAAAAAGAGAACTGTACCAAGGGAATCCTCAAATCAGATTGTATAAATTACGTTTATCTTCAGTAGGAGAACCAGATTCAGCAGAACAATTTATCGAAAAATCCCCCATTAAAAAAGAAGATATGGTAGAGGAATTGAACCAAACTTTATTTGAAATTACAAATGCGCACTGGAATCGAATTGTTCGTCATTTATTAACAAAATACCAAAAAGAATATTTTGAATCTCCAGCAGCTAAAAGATTCCATCATGCATTTCATGGAGGTTTGGCATTCCATACTATTTCTATGCTCAGACTGGCTAAAGTTATTGCAAATCAATATGAGAATATCAATCAATCACTATTGTATGCAGGAGTCATCATTCATGATTTAGGAAAGGTAATTGAGTTGACTGGTCCTGTTTCAACCGAGTATACTTTAGAAGGTAATTTAATAGGGCATATTGTGTTAGTAGATGAAGAAATATCAAAAGCCTGTGCTGTATTAAAAATAGATGAACACAGTGAAGATGTACTTCTTTTGAAACATATGGTGTTAGCACACCATGGAAAACAAGAATTCGGTTCTCCTGTACAACCTAAATTGAGGGAAGCCGAGATCCTTTATCATATCGATCATTTAGATGCGACGATCAATATGCTGGATACAGCGTTGAGCCGCACAGAACCAGGGACATTTTCAGAAAGAATATTTGGATTGGAGAATCGTTCGTTTTACAATCCTTCTGTTTCAACTGCCCCAAAAAGCGAATAAGAAGTAGATGAAAATGACACCTATTCTGAAACAAAGATTGAAATAGACAGTAAAATATGGTTAACTATAGATAACTTACAAAAAGAAAGTATTTTAACGTATGGTTAAAATACTTTCTTTTCTATCATTTCGAGAACATTTTTTTGGAAGGAGAGGTTTTATTTGGAAAAAAAATCAGTTGATGTTTCCCAGATACAATCTGTATCGACTGGAAACGAAGCCTGGATATGTGATATCAACACAGGTATATGTGGTACGGTTTCTACTACTCAAGAAACGATTGAACCCTTACAAGTTGATTTTTTCAAAACAGTCAAAAATAATCAATCAGTTGAAAGAGAGGATAATGAATGACGCGTGCGACAAAATCAGTACCGACAGTAGACCTTTATTACGCAACAGATCCATTATGTTCATTTTGTTGGGCATTTGAACCAACCCTGCTTAAATTCCGTTACCAATATAAACATTATTTAGCGGCAGATACGATTTTAATGGGCGGTATGATTCCTAGTTGGGATACCTTTGGGGGAGACCCAGGAAATGGGATTTAAAAAGCTGCCGACGTCACACATCACTGGCAAGAGATTGGGCAATATACTAGAATGCCGATTGATGGAACGATATGGACAGAAAAACCCATTGATTCATCTTATCCCAGCTCACGGGTGTTTGAGATTGTACGACGAGACTTTCCCGAATCCGCTGACAAAACGTTACGCCAGATCCGTGAAGCAATCATGCTGCGCAATCAAGACATTTCAGAGAAAAGTGTCTTAGAGGCGATTCTGGAAAAGGTAGGATTGGATAGTCAAGTTATCCTTGAAGAAGCAGAAGGCGCAGCTGGACAAGAATTATTGGTCCAATATTTGCAAATGGTTCAAGCTTTACAAGCATCCGGATTTCCGACTGTTGTTTTGGTCAATAGTCAAAATCAAGGATTGAAAATTGTGGAAGCTCAACCTTTTGAAGCGTTAGTAAGTGCTCTGGAACAGATTTTACCAGAAGGAACGAGTCCAGTTCCTGAGACTGTTCCTAGTTTAACTGAAGTAGCGAAAGGTCATCCGACGTTAATGTCTAAAGAAATTGAAGTGTTGTATAATCTTGAAAAAGAAACAGTGCTTGAATTTGTAACTTCACAACTATCGGCTGATCAATTTGAAACAGAAATGATCATGAATGAAATGTATTATAAATTGCACTAATTGAAGATAAAGAAAGACCCGATCATTTTGATCGGGTCTTAAACTTTTTCTGAGATTATTCTTCAGAAGACTCTGCATCAGTTGATGCACTTGATTCATCAGCAGATTCTTCGCTTGATTCAGTTGATTCTTCGGACTCATCGGTAGATTCAGTAGATTCAGTAGATTCTCCAGATTCATCAGTAGACTCCTCAGACGTAGTACCTGTTTCTTCAGCAGGGGCTATGAAAGTATCCATGATGCCTTGTAAATCTTCGTCATTGATTTGGATATTTGCGTCTTTTAGAATGCCGGAAAGAATGTTGAAGACATATTCGTCATCCGCTAATTTTTCATTTATGATTTGTTCTGTCAATACTTCAGTTTCTTCTTCTAAAGTTCCCTTTTCAGGTTTTTCATCCATCTTAATAATGTGATAACCATAGGTAGATTGTACTGGTTCTTGAGTTATTTCGCCTTCTTCTAATGCCATTGCAGCTTCTTCAAATTCGGCAACCATTTCTCCAGTGGTGAAAGTTAATTGACCGCCATTAGCAGCAGTACCTTCATCTGTTGAATTTTCTTGAGCCAATGTTGCAAAGTCAGCTCCATTGTTTAATTCTTCAATCAATGAGTTAGCTGTTTCTTCGTCAGCTACTAAAATATGAGAAGCTGTCATTGGTGGAACATATGCATCGTAAGCAGCTTGAAGATCCTCATCTTCAATGGTTGTATTGTCTTTAACAGCTTCTTCAATTAATAAGCTGTAACGAATTAAATCTTTATAAGAATCAGCAGTGTAGCCTGATGAAGATAGAACGTATTCAAATCCCTCAGCTCCGCCATAAGCAGCAGCTTCTTCTTCGAATGCTGCGGCAACAGCTTCGTCATTGACAGCTTCTCCATAAGATTCTTCCAATACATCTGTAATGATCATTTGTTGAAGCGTTGCAGCTCCATATGTTTCTTTCATTTCTTCGTATAGCGCATCTTGTGAGATTTTGCCTGCTGTAGTGGAAGCCACTGTATCATCAGCACATCCAGCTAATGCAATTCCTGCTAAAACAGCTGTAGCTGTTAATAACATTTTCTTCATTCAAACACATCCGTTTCCTAATTTTCGCTGTTAATAAATCAACAACCTCGATTACTAATATAACACAATAGATTTGATAAAAAAATCTTCTCTGAGAAGTTTTCTATTAAAATCAATGAAAAATCATAGAAAAATCATACTCTTTGTCAAGTAAGTTTTTTTATCAAAAAAATACAGGCGAGATCTTAGGTGATCCACCTGTATAAGTATGCTGGTTTATCATTATTTAATGAACTGTGACGATTAGTTTTTTGTATCTTCTTGATTGGCAGAAGATTTCATACTTTCTGTCATATCTTGCACATCACTATTCAATTTGTTTGCTTGTTCTTGAATTCTGCGCATTCTAGGTTCAACTTCGTAAGAAAACTCCTGAACCGTTTCGTTCATGTCTTTGGCAAAATCGGTAGCCAACGTTTTTCCTTCATTTGTTAATTCTGAGATAGCACCTTTCAAGTCTTTAACTTTGTCCGTTACATCTTGGACCAAAACAGTCGTGTCATCTAAATAACTTTTCATCGCTTCACGATTTTGTTCACCGGTTCTAGGGGTTTTTAATAATCCGTATGCTCCACCTACGATCGCACCAAATACTAACCCGCTTGCTAATCCTATTTTCATACTGATTCCTCCATTTCATGTCGAATTGATTTAGCTAGTTGATCTAATTCTTCAGGAGAATAGTTCTCTGAATTATCTCCAAAATGAATACTGAACGTATCTTTTTCATCATAACGAGGCAACAAATGAATGTGACTATGGAAAACAGATTGGTAAGCTAATTTTCCATTGTTATTCATAATGTTCATTCCTTGAATGGAAGAGTCTGATTTTTTCAATCCTCTGGCAATTCTAGGAATACGTGAAAAAACTTCTTCAGCTAATTCATTATCGTATTCATAAATATCCGCTACGTGTTTTTTGGGTACCACTAAAGTATGGCCTTTAGTCACTTGTGTGAGATCCAAAAAAGCAACGACAACGTCATCTTCATACACTTTTCTACTTGGTATTTCGTTATTGATGATCTTACAAAAAATACAATCCTCCATGCAAATCCTTCTTTCTCAAATCAATAGTTTTACAAATCCGGAAATCTAACTTAGTATACGTCAAATGTATCATAAAACCGATTTAAAGTGAAATAAGACAAGCTTCTTATGGTACAATAAATAAAATAATGAAGTACTGGAGGATTACCTGAATGAGTTTAGAAGTAGCAAATGTCACTGGTGGATATAGCCAAGTACCAGTATTAAAAGATGTCTCATTTGAAATTGAGGATGGTCAATTGATCGGTTTGATTGGGTTAAACGGAGCTGGAAAAAGTACGACCTTAAAACACATCATCGGATTGATGGATCCTTTCAAAGGAAATATTACGATTGATCAATTAACCTTAAAAGAAAATGCTTCTGCTTACCGAAAAAAGTTTGGTTTTGTTCCTGAAACTCCTGCATTATACGAAGAATTAACCTTAAGAGAGCACATTGAAGTGACGGCCATGGCTTACGATATTCCTATGGAAGAAGCTATGAAACGCGCGGATCACTTATTAAGAACCTTTCGTTTAGAAAAAAAACTGGAGTGGTTTCCGGCGAATTTTTCAAAAGGGATGAAACAAAAAGTCATGATCGTTTGCGCTTTTTTAGTTGATCCAAGTCTTTACATCATTGATGAACCTTTTTTAGGTCTTGATCCTTTAGCTATCCATGCATTGCTGGAATTGATGGACGAGAAGAAAAAATCTGGAGCATCCATTTTGATGTCTACCCATATTTTGGCGACTGCTGAAAGATATTGCGACGGATTTATCATTCTTCATGATGGAAAAGTTCGGGCAAAAGGCTCCTTAGCCGATCTGCGGCAAGCTTTCCATATGCCGGATGCTAATCTAGACGAGATTTACATCGAGCTGACCAAAGAAGAAGGTCGTTCAGTATGAGTGTGGTAGACATATGGAAAAGACGCTTAGCAGATCATCAAAAAACGATGATGAAGTATTTGAAGTATGTACTGAATGACCACTTTGTCATCGTTTGTTTATTTTTATTGGGAGCATTAGGGTACGGCTACTCAGAAACGTTAAAAACGGTGTCTACAAATTTCATTTACGGACGTATGATAGCGGTAATTGTTTTTTCGAGTATCCTGTTTATTGGGAAATTAGCCACTCTAACTCAGTCAGCAGATATCGTCTTTTTATTGCAAAAAGAAAAGGAGATGGACGCTTATTTCAAGAAGGCTAAAGGCTACAGCATGATTCTGCCATTAGCTGTTATAGCGTTTATTTCGGCCGCTGTGATGCCTTTATTAGTAGCGACCAGTTCATTTATGTTTACGGACTGGATATTCTTTTTTGCTTACTTAGCTGTCCTGAAGGAAGTAGAATTAGATGCGCAATGGTTGAAAATCAAACAACCCATAGAAAAAGAGCGCAGCAAATTAACCATTCTGGTGATTCTTCTGGTCGTAGTGAGCAGTATGTTCGCGTTATATCTGCATCCATTAGCTGGTCTTGTCAGTGCTGTTGCAGGAAGTGTGTTCTGGCATTTCCAAATAGGAAAGGCTAGACAAATCTTCCGCTATCAATGGGAATACTTGGTCCAAAAAGAAACGGCACGTTTAAAATTGATTTATCAGTTTATTAATTTATTTACAGACATTCCAGCACTAAAAGGAACGATCAAACGAAGAGCATATTTTGACAACCTATTAAAGCGGATTCCATTAAAACATCAAAACACCTACTTGTATCTGTTTTCTAAAGCTATTGTGCGAGGAACTGAATATAGCGGATTAGTGTTTCGTTTGAGCTTGATAGGTGTTGTGGTGATTGCTTTGTTAGCCAATCCTCTGTTGAATGGTATGATGAGTGTTTTATTTCTTTATTTGACAGGATTCCAATTGATTCCATTGTATTACCATTACGATAACCATTTGTTATCCGTTTTGTATCCTGTTGATAAGAATCAGAAATTATCTGCGATGCAAACCATTTTGTTATTCTTACTAGTGATTCAAAGCAGTTTGTTTTTAGTGGCTAATCTATTAACAATGCCTATCGTTGTCAGTATAGGGTTATTTATATTAAATGTCCTGTTTAGTTGGTTGTTCAGTCGATTCTACTTAGCTTCCCGCATCAAAAAGCTCAATAAAGGGTAAAATCAAACAGACAAATAAAAAAAATAATGCATTTACGAAAAAAATTTGATAGGATAGAAAAAAAATAAAAATTTTTTAGGGAGAAGGAAAGCAAATGAAAGTCATCTGGAATGACCAAATTGTTGATAGAAGTGAAGTGAAAATTGATATGGAAGATAGAGGGTATCAATTTGCGGACGGGATTTATGACGTTGTTCGGGCCTATAATGGACAGTTTTTCACTTTAGATGAACATGTAGACCGTTTCTTTTCCGGCATGAATAAAATCGATCTGGAAGCTCCTTTTACAAAAGATGAATTGAAAAGCCGTTTAAAAGAATTGATCCAAATCAATAAAATCGATACTGGGAATGTTTATTTCCAAATCAGTAGAGGAATATCGTCTCCTAGAGACCATATTTTTCCAGACCCTACTGATGTGCCGCCGGTTTTTACGGCGTCAACGACAGTAGTCCCAAGAAATCAAGTTAAAATGACGAACGGTATTACTGCTGGTATTGTCCCTGACACTCGTTGGCTGCATTGTGATATCAAGTCCATCAGTTTATTAGGCAATATTTTAGCGAAGCATACCGCGCATAAAGAAGGTTTTGATGAAGCTGTTTTGCATCGAGATGGAATAGTGACGGAATGTTCTTCTTCTAATATGTGGATGGTAAAAGACGGCATAGTTTATACACATCCAGATGGTAATTTGATCCTTCCGGGGATCACTAAAATCGTTTTACTTAGAGCTGCAGAAAAAGCAGGCATCCCTGTAAAAGAAGAAACATTTACGTTAGAGGATCTGAAACAAGCGGACGAAGCTTTTTCTTCTAGTACGACTATTGAAGCTATGCCGATCATTGAAATTGACGGAGTAGCTGTAGGACAAGGAAAAAGAGGTCCTGTCGTTGAGAAGCTGCAACAGTACTTTGTGGCTGAGATCGAAGCTCAGTGTGGAAGTATAACCATCACTAACTAAGTTAAAAAAAGACACCCTGCAGGGGCTCAGAGATCACAACTCTAAGCTGCCTAAGGGTGTTTCTTCTTGTTCAAGTAAATCGTCGGTTAGAGCTGGAGCAACAGTGTTTACTAAAAGAGAATGACACTCGTTCTTTTGGGAGTCAATCAACTCTTTATTGTAACCAATTTGTTCAGCTTCAAATAATTTTTCTAAAACTTCTTTAAAATGAGAACCATATTGGAACACTCTGTCTGGCTGTTGAATATTTTCAAAAAAGAAATCTACTTTACTATCCCAAGTTATCGCAATGGTAGGGATATCCAAAGAGACAGCAATAATGTGACTGTGCAGACGGAAAGAAATGATACTGCGGTAGCTGGCTATGGTTTGAACTAACTCTATCGGCTTCAATGGACGCTTGGCGATAGCCGATTCATCATAGCCGCATAATTGGGCTATTTTAAGTGCTAACTCATAATCGTCAAAACTGCCATTGCAAAATAATTCCCAGCGTATATCCCTATCATTCAATGACGTAATGATATTTGAATACATTTTGATGACTTTGTCGTCTTTCTTACGGCTTTGGCTGATAACTCCTAGACCAATTACATTGCTTCCGCTTTTTTGGATATCAAAAGCTTCAGAGGCCCACAGAGCACAATCATGAGATTGAGCAGCTTGCAGATGAGTAGGAAGTAATCTCTCATTCATTTGATTCAAGTGATCCCGAGCACTGATAGAATCAATATTTTGATGATTCAGAGCATGTTGCAGCTGTTTTTGCAATAATACGCTGTTGACGCGCCCCATGCCGCATGCATTAAAAATGGTCGGTGTATCGTGTTTTGCTAAATACTTCATATGCCGATGGATAGGCAGACTAAAATAATCCATAAATAATTGACCACCTGCAAATACTGCTAAATCATAGGGTTGGTCGCTGATTTCTTTGGTTTTTTTCGATCTTTTCCAGCGTCCATGAATATATAAGGCGTAAAGAAAAGTATTTCTGTTCAACACTCTATGGGCCCATTTAGAGATGAGGTATTTGCTTCGACCAATGAGCTTATTTTGTCCGTTGTATTCATTCATAAAATCTGATCGCCCGGATAAGTCAGAACGCACTAACTTTGAACTGGAAAAAGCTTCTTTGATCAGGAATTCAACAGATTGGCAAATGACTCCGTCACCTAAATTTTCTGAGAAATGCTCACCAATAACGAGGACTCTTTTCTTCATTTCTCATCATCCTTTCGGTCACTCAATAAGGGTGCTTAATTTAAAAAAAGAAGTATGAATTAATGATACAATAACAAAAGATAAACATTTTTGCACCTCATAAGTTTATTGCATAAAATGACTGAAAACTATTACATCGTTAGAAGTTCTGTATTTTTGAATTTGTTGCTTGACTGATGGTAGTTTTGTATCTAAAATAGATAACGAAGAGTAGGATGGATGTCTGAGCTGATATCTGTCTTTTTTTGTCCAAAGGGTAAATAATTTGCTTTTTAATTTATAGCAAGGAATGATTTTGGTATGGACTTAGAATATAATTCTGGATGGAAGTTGCATCCAATCGGTGGTGACACTGGACAAGCTTATATGGGAACTAAGGCTGAGGAAAAGCTTTTTTTAAAGCGGAATTCTTCACCTTTTTTGGCTGCACTTTCTGTTGAAGGAATCACTCCAAGATTGATTTGGACGAAACGAATTGGTAATGGAGATGTTTTAACAGCCCAAGAGTGGTTGAATGGACGTACCTTGAAAAAAGATGAAATGTCATCTTTAGACGTGGCGCATTTGCTAAGTCGTATTCATAATTCTGAAAACTTAAGAAGAATGCTGACAAGAGTTGGAGGACAAGAAGTTAGACCAACTGATCTACTGAGTGATTACCAAACCGATCTTCCGTTAGATTTAAAAAAACATTCATTTTTAAGAGATGTATTTCATCAATTGTTAGATACCATGCCAGCAGTAGAATCCTCTAGCTTAAGAGTCTGTCACGGTGATGTGTATCGTAAAAACTGGTTATTATCAGATGAAAACCGACTGTACTTAGTGGACTGGGACTCTGCAATGCTGTGCGATCCAGCCAGAGATTTAGGCGTTTTGCTGTGCCAATACATTGAAAAAGATGATTGGAAATCCTGGTTATCTCATTATGGGATAGAGCTGACAGAAGAACTGACCGAAAAAATGGTATGGTATGCAGCAATGAATTATCTGATTCAAATTAAACAACACCATAAAAAAGCTCGATTCTATAAAATGAATCAAGACATTATTCGATTACAAGAGTTGGTTACGATCAACTGACTATATCTATTATTTGTTTTAGAACTTATATTGAAATCAATCATCGATCAGGGAGCCAAGACAATATGTCCTGCTCCCTTTTCCTTGAATTAAAAATGGAAGAACTGATAGAAGAGGAGAAAATGATATGCGTTTGAGAAATAAGCCAGAAGCACCTGAAAAAATTGCCGGCTATCCACAATTTATTCCTGAAAATCCAGAAGAATTGAAAGGGAACTGGTCATCACGTTTTGACAACAACCATCCTATCCATATTGAAGTAGGAACAGGAAAAGGCCGTTTTATTTATGAGATGGCTAAATTACATCCAGAAATCAATTACATCGGAATTGAACTTCAAGTGAGTGTGATTGTAACAGCATTGGACAAATTAATCGAAGCTGAATTGCCGAATCTTCAATTGCTTCATGTAAACGGTGGAGAGCTTACTCAATATTTTGAAGCAAATGAGATCGATCGAGTTTACTTGAATTTTTCAGATCCGTGGCCAAAGAATAAACACGAAAAAAGACGTTTGACCTATAAAACATTCCTTGCTGGTTATGAAGAAATTTTGGTGCCAAATGGAGAGATACACTTCAAAACAGACAACCAAGGCTTATTTGAATATTCATTAGCCAGTTTTTCACAGTATGGCATGATCCTAAAACAAGTCTGGTTGGATTTGCACAACAGCAGCTTTGAAGGCAATGTAATGACTGAATACGAAGAGAAATTCTCCAATAAAGGAAACCGTATCTACAGAGTAGAAGCCCAATTCAGAGCTTAAAAAATTGCTCAAAAATGAAACAACCCAATTTTATACAAATTTCCTAGCTTAAAGTGAAAAAAATCAGCAGCAGAATATATTCTGCTGCTGATTTTTTAGTTCATTCTGATCAAAGACGATAAATATCTAAAATAGTACCTGTATAAGCATCGGCTAGAAATTCGTATTGCACTAAATCATTTTCTTCTATACGAGAAATACCGCCATAGTAAACTTTCGTTTTTAAAGCGAATTTTTGCATAGGAACTTTTGTGAGTTCGATCCACGAACCTTCAATAGGGCCTTCTTCTAAAAAAGCTTTTTTCACTCGTTTCAGAATTTTATCGCCATTCAAGGGTTTATTTTTTTTCACATAATTATTTAAGCAATACCCGCCGACTACTCCTGCGCCAAATAAAACACCGCCACATATGCTCAGAGTGGTTGTAAGGTTATTTTTACATGTCATACTCATACCTCCTGACTCTATTTTTCTACACATACAGTATAGCTTATTTCGAGTGAAAAAAGAAATTAGAGAGTTCTACCTTAAAATTAAAGGGAATATCAGTTATAATTAAATGGAAAGAGAAATCCCAACACATGAAAGGGGGAAGCGGCACAGTTTCTATTAGTAGATAATGTGACTGCACAGAATGGAACAAACTACATTTGATTTAATTAAGAAAATGACCGAGCTGCAAGGGACCAGTGGATTTGAACACCGCGTTCGTAAAGAACTGCGCAAAGAAATCACTCCTTATGTAGATGAGATCAAGCAAGACGGTTTAGGGGGGATTTTTGGAATCCGCAAAAGCAAAACCGAGGACGCTCCCAGAATTATGGTTGCAGCCCATATGGACGAAGTGGGTTTTATGATTGCCAATATTACTAAAGAAGGGTTATTCAGAGTTGTTCCTCTAGGCGGCTGGAATCCTTATGTTGTTTCAGCGCAACGATTTACTTTGCAAACAGCTAAAGGAGATTATCCTTGTGTATCTTCTTCTGTACCACCTCACTTACTAAGAGGTACAAATGGAAAAGGAAGCGCACCAGATGTAGCAGATATTTTATTTGATGCTGGATTTGATTCGAAAGAAGAAGCCGAATCTTATGGTGTTCGCCCGGGAGATGCTATTGTACCGTTTGCTGAAACCGTCAAAATGGCGAATGGGAAGAAAATTCTTTCTAAAGCTTGGGATAATCGTTATGGAACGACAGTGGTCATTGAGTTGTTAAAAGAATTAGCTGGAGAAGAATTACCGAATACGTTGATCGCTGGAGCAAATGTTCAAGAAGAAGTTGGTTTGCGTGGGACTAAAGGTGCGGTGCATATGTTAAAACCGGATCTATTCTTCGCTGTCGATTGTTCTGCAGCAGATGATTTAACAGGCGATAAAACTAAATTTGGTCATCTGGGAGAAGGCTTCTTACTACGCTTGCAAGATCCTGGTATGATCACGCTAAAAGGAATGCGTGAATTTTTATTGGATACGGCTGAAACACATAATATCCCATATCAATATTTTATTTCTAAAGGCGGTACAGATGCTGGAGCAGCCCAAGTGATGAATAATGGCGTTCCAAGTGCAGTTATCGGAGTATGTGCGCGCTACATCCATACGCATCAAACGGTGTTCCATATGGACGATTATGCAGCAGCAAAAGAGATGTTGATGCATATCGTTCGTACATTAGACCGTAGCACACTGGAAACGATTTTGAAAAATAACTAAGCGAAAAGAGCGAAGTAAATGAAAGTATTAACCACAATGGAAGAATTTAAAACGTTAACTGCGGAAGGCAAAACAATCTTTTTCTTTACTGCCGATTGGTGTGGAGATTGTTCTTTCATCAAACCAGTGATGCCCGAAATTGTTGAGCATCATCCTGAAATAACATTTGTCGAAGTCGATCGCGATCAATTTATCGATTTATGCGGTGAATTGTCTATTTTCGGTATTCCAAGTTTTGTAGCTTTCGAAAAAGGCGAAGAAATTGGTCGATTCGTGAATAAAGACCGTAAGACTCAAGAAGAGGTCGAAAAATTTATTTCCACACTTTAGATGTTAGATAGAAACTAATTTGGAGGGATTATCATGGCAAAAGATATTCAAGAATACAAAAGAATTATGGTCGCAGTGGACGGAAGTGCTTCAGCCGAGTATGCATACAAGAAAGCCGTTAAAATTGCTGTACGAAATCATAGTGATTTGGTGATTGCTCATGTCGTAGATACCCGAACATACAGTATGGGAATGCCTGCTTTATATACAGAAGGAATCATTACAGAATCGGATGACATGAAAGACCAACTGGCTGGTTATAAATCAGAAGCAGAAGCCCACGGTGTAACAAATGTTACTATTGAAATGGCTAAAGGACACCCAAGAACGTTATTAGCCGAGGATATTCCGAAGCGCTATGAAGTAGATTTGATCATCGTAGGTCAAACAGGTCTTAATGCAGTGGAACGTTGGATGATTGGTAGTGTGAGTGAACACATTTTGCGTACAGCACCATGTGATGTTTTAATTGTCAAAAATGAATTGGAAAATGAGGAATAAGAATGATTGTAAGTAGTTATAATAAGAATGGTGTTGGCGATACATTGATCGTCATGCTGAAAAACAGCGAAAAAGTAGAACAAAGCTTTGAAAGAAAAGATAACGTTGCTCGTATCTTTAACGAATCAACAAATGAAACAGTAGGATACAACTTTTTTGACGTTTCTGAAATCGTAAAAATTGCTGGTAATGGTCAAGTCGTTTTATCTGCTGAAGAAATTGATTCATTGAATCAAGCTTTATCAGCTGCTGGATTTGAAGATGCGTTAGAAGCGGATAGCCGACCTAAATTTGTTGTAGGGTATGTAAAAGAATGTGTTCCGCATCCTGACTCGGACCACTTGAATATCACTCAAACAGAAATCGACAACGGTGAAGTTGTGCAAATTGTCTGCGGTGCATCTAACATTGCTCAAGGACAAAAAGTAGTTGTTGCCAAAGTTGGTGCAATGATGCCCAATGGAATGGTCATTTGGGATGGAGAATTAAGAGGAGAACCTAGTCACGGAATGATTTGTTCGGCACGTGAATTGGAGCTTAAAAATGCTCCAAACGAAAAAGGTATCCTAGTATTGCCAGAAACGGCTGTTATAGGAGAAGTGTTTAAAGGCTAGAGACCTGTCGCTTCTAATCAAGAAAGAAGCTGCCTCAACATGAGACAGCTTCTTTTTTGTCTAAATAACGGAAATTATAAATGGTTTCATTTGATACATCTTCCAGGGAACGCTACTATCGGATATGGATTTGTGATAAAATGGCTTAGGTACCAATAAGAGGGGAGGAGACCAAATTATGGCCAAATACCAAGGTCCTGTCTTTCATAGACAACTTCAATCAGAGAGAAAAAAGCAAACAGCATCTCCTCATGAAGTCAAAATAAAACCAACACAATCCGATAAAAACGATGTCCCATTTTATAAACAACATGAAACTAAACAGTCAGAGGAACCACTGTTGTCCTCAAAAGGATTAAAGCATAAAGTAACGTCTTATCAAGAAGACCGCAGTTCAACTCCATTTAAAGTAAAACAAGTGCCGTCTCCTTTTTATGGTTATAAAGAAAGAAGAGAAGAGAAAAAAGAAAGCGTCAATTATGCTTTTATTTATGAGAACTTATCCAAACAACCAGCAGATTTTTTATTATTTGATGAGTATTTATCTGAATTAGGCGAAGAACAAGTCTTGAAGTCAGAAGATAGAACGGAAGAAACAGAGTTTTTGGAAGTGCTGGAACAACAGGAAAATCAGCAGCAAATAGATCACACCCCACAAAAAGTGATTGTTGAAACCGATAATCTTCCTGTTTTAGAGGATTTACATGAACCTATGAGTTCAAGTCAAAAAGAAACTGAAAAAGACTTAAATCAAGAGGTGAATGAAACTTCGAACATCCATGATGAAACAGCCCAAGAGACTGATTATCTGGTTCAAGAAAGGCTACCTGCAATCATTCTTCCGGAAGAAAGTGTTGGTTCTGCTGAAGTACTTGATGAAGCAGATGTTGACTCAATCGTGAAAGAAACTAAGAAACGCGGATTATCTCGTTCTCTAGCAGGTATGATTCGTGACGAACAAGACGAACGGTTAAACAAAGGAAGAAACATCGCGCGTTACTTTGGAGAAACAGAAGATGAACCTGCAGCACAAGCGGCCACCATTTCAGAGCTTTTGGCTAGAGCTAAGCAAGGTAAACAAGTAGAGGAACTAGAATCACTTTTCGAAGACGAACAGCCTTATATAGAGGCGACTACTGTTGAAGAAAATGAACTGATTTCAAAAGAGCCGTTCATAGTTGAAGCAGATTATACTGAAATAGAAGAATTGGCAGCAGAAGAAGCATCTCCATCAGCAGAATTATCGGAACTTGCAGATAGAACTCAACAAGAAGAGTCTTTAGATGAACCGGAAGAAATCATTGAAGCTGGTCCTCTTGTGGTGGAAGACACTGATTCAAATCATGAGACTCCAGTGACGGAAGAAAAGAATACCGTAGAAGAGCCTGTGGATAGTGAAGAAAAAATTCAAGAACAGGATGCTGCATTCGAAGAATTTTCGTCTCAGCCAGCAACCATTACGGAACTTTTGGCTAGGGCTATGCAAGGAGAAGAACAGTCAAATGAACTGGAAAAACTTTTAGAAGACACGGCTCCTAGACTGAAAAATGCGGTTCTCGTAGAGGAGGAGGCTGCTTCAGAAGCAGGTCAAGCAGCTAATATAGAAGTGATAGATGTCCATCCAACATTGATGAGTGATGTACTGGAAAATACTCCACCAGAGAAACAGGTTATTGATGAAGAATCTTTCATAAAAAGTGAAAAACCAGCTCTAAAAGACCCTATTTTAGAGGATGGGATGGCTTTGGATGAACAGATGGAACCTGAAACTATCTCTTTTGAAGAGGTCATTGAAGAAACAGGTGAATTCCCCGAGGAACCGGCAGAAACCGACATGTGGATTGATGATGAAGAAACTTCGGAAGAAATTCACGTAGAAGCAGTCAGTGAAATCAACGACACTCAAGAAGAAGAGGATTCTGAAGGATGGAAACCAGATGAGAGTTACAGTGCCGAAAAACAAGTATTGCATTACCAATATCCCTCTTTAGACCTTTTACAAGAACCTGTTACTTTTGAGCCTAATGCCATAGACGATTGGGTATTGGAACAAGCGGAAATTTTAAACGAGACACTAGAGGCATTTAATGTTGAAGCCCAAGTTGTCGGTTGGACGATTGGTCCTGCTATCACTCAATTTGAATTGCAATTGGGTCGAGGTGTCAAGGTAAATAAAATCACAAATCTATCTGATGACTTGAAATTGTCTTTAGCCGCTAAAGACATTCGAATCGAAGCACCTATACCAGGGAAAAGTACAGTTGGTGTAGAAATTCCGAACAAAAAATCTCGTCCTGTCATGATTGCAGAAGTAATCGGAAGCCAAACGTTCAAAAATAGCGAATCTCCGTTAACGATCGCAATGGGTGTGAATTTATCAGGTGAAGCAGTTGTCACAACACTGGATAAAATGCCTCATGGATTGATTGCTGGAGCTACTGGTTCAGGAAAAAGTGTATTTATCAATTCACTTTTAGTGAGTTTGTTGTACAAGGCCACTCCGAATGAAGTGAAATTAATATTAATTGACCCTAAAGCAGTAGAATTAGCTCCATATAATGATTTGCCGCATCTATTATCCCCAGTCATTTCAGAACCGAAAGCAGCTAATGAAGCTTTAAAATGGGCTGTAAATGAAATGGAAGAACGATACCAAAAATTAGCTGCCGGTGGAGTGCGAAATATTGACCACTTCAATAAAAAGGTAGCAGCCGGTGGCGATTTCGCCTTGAAAATACCTTATATTGTCATTATTATTGATGAGTTGGCTGATTTGATGATGGTTGCCAGCAATGAGGTCCAAGATTCTATTGCACGGATCACGCAAAAAGCACGAGCTGCTGGAATCCATTTGATAGTCGCTACCCAACGTCCTAGTGTGGATGTGGTAACAGGTACGATCAAAAACAATATTCCAACCAGAGTGGCATTTATGGTTTCCAGTCAAGTGGACTCACGTACCATTATCGATACAGGTGGAGCTGAAAAGCTTCTTGGAAGAGGAGACATGTTATTCCAAGGAAATGGAGTCAACCAGCCAACGCGAATTCAAGGGACCTATGTAGAAGAAGAAATAGAGGATATTGTTGATTTTATCAAAGAACAACAAGAACCAAACTATTTGTTCCAATCTGAATCTCTTCTAGCTAAAGCTGAAGCTTTGGAAGGGAAAGATGACTTATTTGACGAAGTACTGCCATTCATTATTGATGAAGGCACTGTTTCTGCCTCCTCATTGCAGCGCAAATTTAGAATTGGTTTCAACCGCGCGTCTAACTTGATCGATACATTGGAAAGTGAAAATTTGATTTCAGAAAATAAAGGTTCAAAACCCAGAGATGTCTTTTTAACACGCAGCGATTACGAAGAAAAGTTTTTATAATAGAAAAAGAGATTTTCTGATTGTATAGAAGATCTCTTTTTGATTTTGTTTGATAAGATTTATAGGATACATTAGACAGGAAAATTTTTTGTTTTTTATTTGGAACCTGAAATCATTTTGTGTTCCTAGGGGCATAGTGCTCATCAACTTATTTTATTGAAGTCTTTCAATAAGCTCTTTTTGATTCCGCAAAAATATTTAGGTCTATTTGGGTTACTCATAGAGGCATAGGTTGAGTGGTATGCATCATCAATTATCTTATTTTGCAATAAATTTCAGTTCATTTATAACTTGAGATTTGTGTCGCTTATTGATTGAAAAGAAAATTAAAGCTGATTATTTTACAAACAATAAATATAAATGTTAGTATATCGTATACGTTATTCGGACAATTACATAAACTTTGTTAGACATTTTTTATGGAGGGATTAAGTATGAAGAGTTATATTCGTTTTGGATTAATGATATTGACTTCGACAGTGTTCATGTACTTTTTGATGTTTTTTAATATCTTTGAGTTGGACCATTTTACTTTTAGTGAGACTCGTGTGTACATGGCTATAATGATGGGATCTGTAATGGCTGTAATTATGTTGTTGTTTATGTGGAATATGTATAAGAAAAAGAAATTAAATTACATTATATTAGGGATTTCTATTGTTACTTTCGGTCTTTCTTTCTGGCTAGTGAGAAGTCAAAGTACAGTAGACGATACTTCATGGATGAGAGCAATGATACCTCATCATTCGATTGCTATTTTAACCAGTGAACGGGCAAATATTTCAGATCCTCGTGCTCAACAATTAAGAGATGAAATTATTGAAACCCAAGAAAAAGAAATTGCAGAAATGAAGAAACTGATTGAAGATATTGAAGAAAACGGAGAAGAATAAAAAACAATATAGTTACAAAAAATTGGTTTAATCTAATTACTTATGTGTTAGAAAAGATAAAATCTGTTGATTTCTTTATAGCGAAATCAACAGATTTTATTTGCACAGCACTATTTATTATTTCATTCAAGTCCATTATCGAGAATGGAGCTAAAAAATTATTCCTAACTAAAGGATTTGAGAAATCACATAGTTCTTCTAACTAAAGACAAAAAATTACCAGCATTAGAGTTAAACGAAAAACAAGAGCACTAAATAAAAACTAGCACAAAAGACATGACCTAACGTATGGACTTGGTCATGCCTTTTCGTTTTCTTTTATATCAGCAAGCCTGCTTAATATCTTAAGATAGATGAAAGAATAACTGTTTTTAAAAATAAAAAATTAAAATACTTTTGTGGGGTTTAATCGATTATCAGGATCAAAGACAGCTTTGACTTTGCGCATCATATCAATGTTGATGTTGGCTGTCAGAGCAGCAAAATATTCTTTTTTTATGACTCCAATACCGTGTTCTGCGGAAGGTAATCCACCTAGTTCGCCAATTTTTGCATATAGTTTATGCAAAACCTCGTCTCGTTTGGTTTCCCATTCTGCTTGATCTTGAACTTCGCCTCGAGCCACACAAGTGTGAAGATTTCCATCTCCAGCATGACCAAAACTGATCATACTCAAGCCGCTTTCTGCTTCCAATTCTTTTGTGTATTGGTACAAAGTGGCCAGCTGATTGATCGGAACAACTTCGTCCAGTGTTACTTGTTCGGTATAATTCACAACTGCAGTCAGTAGTGTGTCTCGTAAGAACCAGGCTGTCTTTTCAGCAGCAGGATCTGTCAATGGCAATAGTTCTACTAAATGGTGTTGTTTAACAGTTTCTTCAAGCAAGACCATACGGCGTTCAATTGACTCGCTGCTGTCGCCATCTAAAGTCAGCAATAAAAAGGCTTGTCCGTTTTGAACAGGGAAGGGCAAGTTGTTTTCTTTTTCACTGATCGCGATTCCGTCTTTTTCGAAAAACTCCAATGCAGTAGGATCAACGCCATGTTTTAAAATGTCCAACACAGCCTTAGTTGCATCTTGTAAAGTTGAAAAAGCGACGATAGCTGACAAGCTGGCTTTTGGAACGGGAATTACTTTCAGCTTGATCAGAGTAGTAATACCAAGTGTTCCTTCAGAACCAATAAAGAGGTCTTTTAAATCATAGCCCGAACTGCTTTTGATATTCAATGAACCCAAAGTCATTTCTTCACCAGAAGCTAAAACCACGTCTAGTTCTCTGACATAATCACGCGTAACACCGTATTTAACTGCACGCATTCCACCGGCGTTTGTGGCTACATTACCGCCAATAGAAGAATGTTTTGAACCTGGATCTGGTGGATAAAAGAAGCCTTTTTTCTCGATGAATTCTTGGATCTCGCCTAGTAAAACACCAGGTTCAACTGTTAACGTCATCGTTTCTTCATCCAAGCCGATGATCTTATTCATCAAATGAACATCAATGATCAGTTCACCTTTAACAGGTGCAGTAGCTCCAGACAAGCCAGTACCAGCACCGCGAGCAATGATCGGGATGTCGACATGATTAGCAAATTTGACCAATTGAATAACTTCTGATTTTGTCACTGGTAAAGCGACCGCATAAATAGCCCCTGTTTCTCCAGCGTATTCATCATAGATATAATCTTCGGGGATTGCTTCGCCCACAAAAAGACGATCAGTATCTGAAATGATTTTTGTTAGTTCGTTTAATTCATTTTCTGGTATAGAATGTAGTTTATTCAATGATTAAATCTCCTTTTAAATCCATATACACGATTTGAAAACCGTTGCATTTACTTTAGCACTCAGCCTTTGATCTGACAACTATTTTTCTAAACAAAAAAGCAACGGAAAAAATTTCCATTGCTTAGATGCCGCAGTTTAGTTGCGAACGTCTTTGACGGTATCCAATAAAGCTACATCTTCAGCAGATAATTCAAAGTCTATTTGCGTATTTTCAATAATACGTCCTTCATGAGTGGATTTTGGTAAAGGCAATGTATTCTTTTCTAAACAATAACGTAAGCAGACTTGAGCAGGTGTTACGTCATATTTTTTGGCCATTTCAGTAATTTCTTTACCGTTTAACAATTCTCCAGTTGCAAGAGGAGAGTATGCTTCCACAACAATATTGTGTTCATGGCAAAACTCAACCAATTCTTTTTGCGCTTGGTAACGACCGATGTAGAAAGGAATTTGATTGACCATTGGAACGATATCGCATTGATCAATAATCGCCCGAATGTCGGATATTTCAAAATTGGAAACACCGATGGCTTTGATTTTTCCGTCACTGTACAATTTTTCCATAGCTTTCCAAGATTGTATATTTCCTTCAGTACAATCTTTTCCTTTTTCTTCCCAAGGCCATGGAGCGTGGATCAAATACAGGTCTAGATAATCTACCCCTAATTCAGCGATCGTTTTTTCAAACTCTTCTATAGTAGAATCGTAGCCTTTGATACTGGCACGCAATTTGCTGGTAATAAATACTTCTTCACGTTCTAAACCAAAATCTTTGATCGCTTTTCCTACATTTTCTTCGTTTTGATAGGCTGCAGCAGTATCGATGTGACGGTAGCCATTTTGTAAGGCAATCTTGACTGGTTTGTAAACCTCATCATTAGGAATCTGCCAAGTACCAAAACCAATATGCGGAATTTCTACACCATTGTGAAAAATAAACGTGTTCTTTTGAGCCATTTATGAATCCTCCTCTGGATAATTAGTTAACACACTTACTTTACCGCAATGAAATGGTTTTCGCTACTATTTTACTCATAAGTTAGGAGACAACACGATTCAGTTGTGTACCAGTAGAATTAGTGCAGTAAATATAAAATTTCATTATCCTACTCTATTTTAATAGTAAAAAAGAAGGGGGTTGTTCAATGAAAAGCCTTATTTATGTTAAAGATCTGTCATGAAGGCGGTTTATTATTATGAAGTCTTTACAACAATAAGTTTTTTGACATTTTTGAGTTTCCGTCTAAATTAAATCGTGGTATACTGAATCCGTTCTGAGCATGTAAACAAGCTGGAGCTCTATTGAGACTAAAATTAACTTTGAGATAGAAAAAGTTGATTTATTTTTTGTTGAAAAAAAACATTGAATCTAAAAAACGGCGTTGGGTTAAGGCGTGTAGACTCGTGACGCTTGAATGACTATATGGAGGAAATAAAAATATGAATGAAGAATTAGTTTATCACTTTGTAGGGATTAAAGGTTCTGGAATGAGTGCTTTAGCATTGATCATGCATGATAAAGGCTTTAAGGTACAAGGTTCTGACATAGAAAAATATTTCTTTACCCAAAAAAGTCTTGAAGAAGCTCATATTCCAATGATGACTTTTAATAAAGACAACATAAAAAAAGGGCAAATTATTATTGCAGGGAATGCTTTTCCAGATACGCATGACGAAATTGTAGCGGCAAATGAACTTGGACTTGAAGTGGTTCGTTACCATAAATTCCTTGGTGCTTTGATCAATAATTATACCAGTATTGCGATTACAGGTTCACATGGAAAAACCAGTACAACAGGTCTTTTGGCACATGTTATGGGGAATATTGAAGATACCAGCTATTTAATTGGAGATGGAACCGGTCATGGAGTTCCTGACGCAGATTTCTTTGTATTGGAAGCTTGTGAATATCGCCGTCATTTCTTGGCGTACGAGCCGGATTATGCCATCATCACAAATGTAGATTTTGATCATCCCGATTACTTTACCAGCGTAGAAGATGTTTTTGATGCTTTCCAAACGATGGCTCATCAAGTAAAAAAAGCGATCGTTGCGTGCGGAGACGATGAACAATTGCAACAACTTCAAGCCAATGTACCTATTTTGTATTATGGATTTGAAGAAAATAATGATTTCCAAGCTAAAAATCTAACGCGTTCTACAACAGGTTCTGAATTTGATATGTATATGAGAGAGGAATATTTTGGACATTTTGAAATTCCTACATTTGGTAAACACAATGTCTTGAACGCTTTATCTGTCATTGCGATATGCCAATATGAAAACATTGATATTGAAAAAGTGAAAGAAAACTTAATGACATTTAAAGGTGTCAAACGTCGTTTTACGGAAAAGAAAATGGAAGATATGACGATCATTGATGATTATGCTCATCATCCTTCAGAAATCCGTGCCACAGTGGATGCTGCTCGTCAGAAATACCCAAACAAAGAAATCATTGCGGTTTTCCAACCTCATACCTTTACACGTACAGTAGCGTTATTGAGTGAATTTGCTGATTCCCTAAATCTAGCAGATAGTGTCTACTTGTGTGATATTTTTGGTTCAGCCAGAGAAGAGCAAGGCTCTGTAAAAATCGATGATTTAGCGGCTAAAATTGACGGTGGAGCTCCGATTTTAACGGAAGACAATGTTTCTCCATTATTGAACCACCACGATGCAGTTGTGATCTTTATGGGTGCTGGTGATGTTCAAAAATTTGAAAAAGCTTATGAAACGTTATTAAGCCAAACTTCATTGAGTAATCAATAAGCTGTTTAATACAGTAGAAAAATGTGGTACAATGAGAGAACTAAAAACGGAATGGAGGATTTGAAAATGACAGCATCAATGAGATTGCGCACTAACTTTTTAAATCGTTAATTAAATAACTATTTAAAAGGTCCTGTTATATTGACAGATATTAGGGAGCAGTCTACCCATTTTCAAATCCTTAAAAAACTATTGAGATAAATGTCGAAAAAAGAGATAGGGGGATCTATCTCTTTTTTGCGTACCTAAAAACTGTTGATTTGCATGGACTATAATAAAGGAGTGCAAATATAATGGAAGAATTATCTATTGAGCTAAAAAATATGGAAGTCAGTTTTCAAAACAAAGAGGTCTTATGGATTGAACAGCTCACAGCTTATCAAAATGAGCGTATTGGAGTGGTAGGTAAAAATGGACAAGGAAAAAGCACCTTATTGAATGTGATAAGTGGAGAGTTGCAACCAAATTCCGGAACGATTAATCGTCAGGTAGTATTTAATTATTTTCATCAGGTGGAAGAGATGGATGAAACAAAACAAGCTGCAGAGTTGGATTCTCACATTATGGGGCGACTCAAAGTGCCGAATAATGCCATCGAAACATTGAGTGGAGGAGAAGAGACCAAATTTAGACTGGCTCAGACACTGTCTCTATATCAAATGGGGTTATTGTTGGATGAACCAACAACCCATTTGGATCGAGAAAGCGTCCAATTTTTAATTGAAGAACTAAGATATTATTATGGAACATTGATTGTAGTAAGCCATGATCGTTATTTTCTAGATCAGTTAGTAACCAAAATATGGGAGGTAGACAAGGGGACTGTTCAAGAATATGCAGGGAATTATTCAGCTTATGTGCGACAGAAAGAACAAGAAAAAAGCGAACAGCAAAGAGAGTTTGAAAAAGTATCGAAAGAAAAAAAACGCTTGGAACAAGCAGTAGAACAAAAAAAGCAACAAGCTCAAAAAATAAGTCAAGTCAATGAAAAACAAAAGAAACGTGCGATTCGTCCCGATCGATTGTCTTCCTCCAAACAAAAAGATACTGTTCAAAAGAATGTTCAAAAAACAGCTAAAGCGATGGAAAAACGAATTGAACAACTGGGAAAGGTTGAAGCTTTTCAAGAAACGAAAGAAATTCGATTTCCTGCTAGCGAAGAATTAGCGATACACAACCGATTCCCAATTAGAGGCAGTGATATCGATTTATACGGAGGAAATAAGCTGCTTTTGAAAAAAGCAAACTTTCAATTTCCTCTTGGAAAACGAATCGCTATTATTGGAGAAAACGGAAGTGGAAAATCGACTTTATTAAAATCTATTTTATCAGATGGAGAAGGCGTCACTCTTTCTCCGAAAGTAGTTTTCGGCACGTATCGACAAATGGCGTACAAGTTAACTGATTCCTCTTCACTACTGGATTATTTGATGAAACAAACTGATTTTTCAGAAAAAATTGTGCGTTCTGTATTGAATAATCTAGGTTTTTCACAAATGGAAATTAGGAAACCACTCAAATCGTTAAGTGGTGGAGAAGCCACACGGATTTCCATGGCCTTGCTGTTTATTAAACCGTCTAATGTATTGATATTGGATGAACCAACTAACTTTATTGACATCCAAACGATCAAATCTTTAGAAAAGTTTATGAGAGGTTATCCAGGTACAGTTATTTTTACTTCTCATGATCAATATTTTGTGGATCAAGCAGCTGACCAAGTTTGGGAAATAAAAAATCAGGAGTTTTCTTTAATTAAAGGAGACCCTGTATAAAATTGCTCGATGTTGTTTTGAAAAGAGGCTTCTTCGATTCTCGCTATCTACTTGCTTTTTTGTTAGAATAGTAAAGAGAAAACTTTGTTAGCTTGGAGCTGAAAACCAGCTAAATAATGGTTATGAGGAGACATAAAATGACTAAAAAAAAGAAATTAGTGCTGATCGATGGAAGTAGCGTAGCTTTTCGTGCTTTCTTTGGCTTACACGCTCAATTGGAAAAATTTAAAAATCATTATGGCCTGCACACCAATGCTTTATATGGATTCCATAATATGATTCAAAGTGTGCTGAAAGCAGAAGACCCCACTCATATTTTAGTGGCTTTTGATGCAGGAAATACGACTTTTAGAACAGAATATTTTCCGGAGTACAAGGCTGGACGTTCTAAAACGCCTGGTGAATTTACAGAGCAAATGCCTTATTTGCGTGATTTGTTAAAAGGATTTGGGATTGCGCATTATGAGTTGGTGAACTATGAGGCTGATGATATTATAGGAACCTTATCTGTCAAAGTGGATCCGGAAGAATTTGATGTAGTGGTCATTTCTGGTGACCGTGATTTGACTCAGTTGGCTAAAGAAAATGTTCGTGTAGATATTACAAAAAAAGGTGTTTCTGATCTCAAACCGTATACAGTTGAATCGATCAAAGAAGAAATGGGGATTTCCCCTTTACAAATTATCGACATGAAAGGGTTAGCAGGGGACAGTTCCGATAATATTCCAGGTGTTACCAAGATTGGCGATAAAACAGCGTTGAAGTTATTGCAAGAATATGGTTCGGTTGAAGGTGTCTATGCAAATATCGGTGCTATGAAGCAAAGCAAACGCAAGGAAAACTTGATCAATGAAAAAGATATTGCGCTGATGAGTAAACGCTTGGCTACTATCGATACCGATTCACCTCTTGAAATTACGATAGACGATTTAGAGTATCATGGAGCAGATTTGAAGAAATTAACGGAATTCTATAAAGAGATGGATTTCAAATCTCATTTAAGCAATCTGGATACTACAGAATTAGATGCTGAAAAAGAAGCCAATCGTACAGAGATTACGTATGAAGTCGTGACAGAAGTTACCGAAGACATGTTTGAAAAAGACATGGCTCTCTATGTACAAATGTTGAACGACAACTACCACACAGCGGAGATCGTAGGCATCAGTTGGGGAAATGCAGAACGGATCTATGTAGGAGAAGCAGATACTATTTTAACCTCTCCAGTATTCAAAAAATGGGCAGAAGATGAGTCTCTTTCAAAAGCTGCGTTTGATGCTAAACAAGTCTATGTGGCTTTGGATCGTTACGGCATTAAGTTATCTGCTATTCAATATGATGTATTGTTAGAAGCTTATTTGCTGGATGTGAAAGACAACTCCAATGATTTAGCAGCCATTGCAGAAGAGTACGATTACCATGATGTTGCTGGAGACGAAAGTGTCTATGGAAAAGGAGCTAAAATCAAAGTTCCTGAAGATATTTCTGTTATGCACACGCACTTGGCTCGAAAGGTAAAAGCTATTGCTACTTTGGGACCTGCCTTGATGGAAAAATTGGTTGCCAACGATCAAAAAGAGTTGTTTTCAGATATCGAGTTGCCATTAGCGATCATTCTTGCTGATATGGAAATCCAAGGAATCACCGTAAATGGTAAACGATTGGAAGAAATGAGAGATGAATTTGCGATTCAGTTAAAAGAAATCGAACAAAAAATCTACGCAGAAGCTGGTGAAGAGTTCAATATTAATTCACCGAAACAATTAGGCGTTATTTTATTTGAAAAAATGGGTTATCCAGTAATCAAAAAGACCAAAACAGGCTATTCAACAGCTGTAGGGGTTCTAGAACAATTGCAGGATCAAGCTCCAATCGTGGAATTTATTTTAAACTACCGGCAAATTGCGAAGATCCAATCTACTTATGTAGAAGGATTATTAAAAGTTGTGCGTCCGGATACTGGTAAAGTGCATACGCGCTATATGCAAACTATTGCTCGTACAGGTCGCTTGAGTTCGGTTGATCCTAACTTGCAAAACATTCCGATTCGTCTGGAAGAAGGTCGTAAAATACGCCAAGCGTTTGTACCTAGAAAAGCTGGTTGGAAGATTTTTGCCTCAGATTACTCACAAATCGAATTGCGTGTATTGGCTCACATCTCCAATGATGAACATATGAAAGAAGCTTTCATAGAAGAGCAGGATATTCATTCCAGTACTGCTATGCGTGTATTTGGTATTGATAAACCAGAAGACGTGACAGCTAACATTCGCCGACGTGCGAAAGCTGTTAACTTTGGAATCGTCTATGGTATCAGTGATTATGGATTGTCTCAAAACTTAGGAATTACACGTAAAGAAGCACAGCAATTTATTGATACGTACTTCGAAAAATATCCTGGTATTGAAGCTTATATGGAAGATGTCGTCAGAGAAGCAAAAGAAAAGGGCTTTGTGGAGACGTTGTTCAATCGTCGCCGTTATTTGGCAGACATTAATTCACGCAACTTTAACTTGCGTTCATTTGCCGAGAGAACAGCTATTAATACGCCTATTCAAGGTAGTGCTGCAGATATTCTGAAAGTAGCGATGATTAAAATTGCTCAAGCGTTAAAAGAATCTGATCTGAAAGCGACGATGTTATTGCAAGTGCATGATGAGTTGATTTTTGAAGCACCAGAAGAAGAAATCCCGGCTTTGCAGAAAATGGTGGAAGATGTAATGGAGCATGCCGTCGATTTGAGCGTGCCGTTGAAAGTAGACAGCAACTTCGGCCAAAGCTGGTACGAAGCGAAGTAAAGTGTTGGAATGGAGGAAATAAAGTTTGCCGGAATTACCAGAAGTTGAAACTGTCCGCAAAGGTCTTGAGGCGACAGTAAATCAGGTGACGATTCAAAATGTCTCTGTGTATTGGGATAGGATTATTGCGGGAGCGATATCGAGTGCAGCTTTTAAAGAATTATTATTGGGGGAAACCTTGCGGAAATTTAGGCGCAGAGGAAAATTTTTGTTGCTGGATTTTGATCACTATACCTTGATTTCACATTTGCGCATGGAAGGGAAATATGAAGTGGTTCCTTCTGAAGATGAATTAAAAAAACATACACATGTCGTTTTTCATCTGACAGACGGCAGAGATATTCGGTACTTGGACGTTCGTAAGTTTGGACGGATGGAACTGGTCTCTCTGGGAGAGGAAGAAACGGTTGCTGGAATTCAGCGATTGGGGCCCGAGCCTTTTACAGAGGTGTTTTTGCTAGAACCGTTTCAATCTAAGTTAAGCCGCGTTAAAAAAGCCATAAAACCAGCATTGTTGGATCAAGGATTGGTAACGGGATTAGGAAATATTTATGTAGATGAAGCTTTATTTAAAGCTAAGATACACCCCATAAGACCCGGCAATTCTTTGAAGCCGGCAGAAGTTAAAAAGCTGCATCAAGCCATTATCCAAGTGTTGGGGAATGCCATCAAAGCGGGAGGAACTACGATACGATCTTACCTTAACGCATTAGGGGAAGCCGGGCAATTTCAACAAAAACTAACCGTTTATGGACGTACAGGACAACCGTGTATCAATTGTGGAAGACCGATTCAAAAAATGAAAGTTGCTCAACGGGGCACGCATTACTGTGCACACTGTCAAAAATGGACTGAAAAAAATGTCTTGCCTGTAGTATCGGATGAAGTCAAGAGCGAGAGCTAAGGATGGGGGGACTCAAATGTCTTTTGTTTTAGGTCTGACCGGCAGTATTGCTACTGGAAAGTCAACTGTAAGCAATGTTTTTAAACAAGCTGGCGTACCTGTAGTAGATGCTGATGTCGGTGCCCGCGAAGTAGTAAAGCCAGGAACAGAAGGGTTAAAACGGATAGAAGCTGCATTTGGGAAAGAGGTCGTAATGACCAGCGGGAATTTAGACCGCAAAGCATTGGGAAAAATTGTCTTTCAAAACAAAGCGGAATTAAAAAAATTAAATCATATACTGGGTGATTTGATAGCTGTCTGGATTCAGACTGAAAAAGAAAAGTACATTGATCAAGGAGCTCCACTAATAGTGTTGGATATTCCTTTACTATTTGAGAGTGGATATGATCAGGATGTAGAAAAAGTAATGGTGGTAGCCACTACACCCAGTATACAATTGGAGAGGCTGATGCAGCGAGATCAAATTGATGTCAAAGCTGCTCAACAAAAGATAGCTGCTCAACAATCCATTACTGAAAAAATCATGAAAGCCGATTTTGTGATCGATAACAACGGCTCCAAAGAAAACACTCAACACCAAGTGTTGTATTGGCTTGATAAGCAAGATCTTCGTAAATAACCTGGATGCAACAACACGCTAACGAAATCATCAGAATTTATCTGATTTCGTTAGCTTTTTTCAGTTCTTGTAAAAAGGGTTTGGAAAAGGAAAACCTGTTCTGATAAGGAATAAGCTGTTTTTTAGAATTCCTATCTGTGTTATAATAGGCTATATAACAAAGTACAATAGGATGATTATACAAAAAAATACTTTTAAAAAAAGGATGATGAACAGTGCAATGCCCTCGCTGTCAACACAATGGAACTAGGGTCATCGACAGCCGTCCAGCAGATGAAGGACGAGCTATTCGTCGTAGAAGAGAATGCGAATCGTGTCGATACCGTTTTACAACATTTGAAAGAATTGAACGTGTTCCACTATTAGTAGTGAAAAAGAATGGCGATCGCGAAGAATTTAACCGTGAAAAGATCCTTAGGGGTGTAATCCGGTCCTGTGAGAAGAGACCTGTTCCGATGGATCAAATGGAAAAAATTGTGAATGAAATTGAAAATGATATCCGTAGTTTAGGAGAAAATGAAGTGTCTTCAACGGTTATTGGAGAACACGTGATGGAAAAATTAGCAGAGGTCGATGATGTAGCGTATATTCGCTTTGCTAGTGTGTACCGTCAGTTTAAAGACATTGGAGTTTTTATGGAAGAAATGAAAGAATTGGAACGGAAGAAAACCGAAAAGAAATAAGTGATACGAAAGGAGTAGCCAAGTATGTCGTATCCTTGGAAAAACCTGAGTCCTAAAGATGGATTTATGGTCAAACAGAGTGCATTGCTTTCGGATATCGACCAACAGATTCTGACCTTTTTGTATCAACCTTTAATTGGTTCTGCAGCCTACAGTTTATATATGACGTTGTGGACAGAAACAGAGAAAGATACATTTTGGAGTGAAGGGATTCTTCACGCAGAATTGTTGTCGTTATTGAATCTCGGAATGCCAGAAGTGTATCAAGCCAGAATTCGACTGGAAGCTATCGGCTTATTGAAAACTTTTGTCCAAACCGAGCCCGAAAAGCTGTATGTCTATGAACTCCAAAAACCTCAAACGAGTAAAGCTTTTTTTGAAGAAGATTTATTTAGTTTATTGTTATTGGAGCGAGTGGGTGAACGAAAATTCAAGCAATTGCGCAATCGATTTTCAGTCCAGCCCATAAATAAAGATCAATATGCTGAAATTACGAAGTCTTTTTTGGATGTCTATCATATGAATACAGATCAGTTGAAACAACATGAGACCTTATTCAAATCCTCTCGTTCACTGATTGGGGATGCAGCGGAATCTGCAGTCACTTTGAATGCTGACACATTTGATTGGAACTTCTTTTACAATGGATTAAATCAGCACTATGTAAATCGTTCGGCGATTACAGCGGATATTCGTGAAACGATTCTGACGTTGCACCATATGTATGCTATTAATGAATTGTCGATGCAGCATTATATTTTGGAAGCATCAGATATGGATACAGGCGTTATTGATGCACGCAAATTGAAGAAAAATATTGTTGATGATTTCCACCGCGAAAATAAAGAGAAAATACAGTTGCAGGATGTTGTGCAACAAGAACTAGAAGTCACTACGGCCACTCAATCACAAAGGGAACAAGATTTGAAACACCAAGGTTTTTCAGACTCTGATATTCTAGTGATCGAAGCCAGCAAGCAGTATTCTCCGGCTGAATTTATGAACGATATCAAAGAACAGAAAAATGGGTACATCTCTAAACCAGAAGAATGGACATTGGAAGACATTGTAAAAAAATCTCATTTATCGAATCCGGTGATCAATATCTTGATCCATTACATTTTGGTCGTCCAAGGAAAAGTCGTTTTTGAAAAGGGACTGGCTTATACGATATCGAATGATTGGGCTCAAAATGAGATCAAAACACCAGAAGCTGCTTTGAAGAAAGTACGTGACCTGTACCAAGAAAACGCAGAGAAATACCAAAAGAATCAAGACCGGAAGCAAAATACTTCGGCTGCGCGGTCAAATAATAACTATTCACGGAATAAAAACGTTGTTCGCAAAGAGAAGCTGCCAGATTGGGCAAAAGAAGGGTACCAAACACCTAAAGAAACTTCGATTAGTCCAGAAGCGGAAAAACAACTTCAAGAAAGACTGGCACGTATTCAGAATATGCAAAAAGAAGGTGAGTAATCATGGATGATGTAGGAAAAAGCCTGACAAAAATCATCAAAGAGAGAAAATGGAACGAAGAGTTCAACAACTTGATGCAAGACGTTATGAATGATACAGATGTCGTACAGTTTATCCAAGAGCACAATGAGGAACTGGATCGAGCAGCTATCGAAAAAAGCGCAGCTAAATTGTACGAATTTGTCAATGAAAAGAAAAAATACCAGAATAATAAAGACAATCAATTGGCTCCTGGATATCAACCCAAATTGATTATGAATCACCACTATATTGATGTGACTTATGTGCCAACATCTGAATTAGTGGCAAAACAAAGGGAGAAAAGTATTAAGAATTTGATTCATTCGATGGATATGCCAAAAGGTATTCGTGAAGCAACACTCAAGGAGTTTCAAACTACGAATGAACGACTTCAAGCAAAGATAGAAGCTTTTGATTTTGTGGAAGCATATCTGAATGAACCGAAGAAGTTTCACCGAGGGCTATATTTACAAGGTTCATTCGGTGTAGGAAAGACCTATTTACTTGGTGCGATTGCCCATGAACTAGCAAAAAGCGGCTATTCATCTACCTTAATGCATTTCCCTTCTTTTGCGGTAGAAATGAAACAATCCATAGGTCAAAATACGACAGGTGAAAAAATCGAAGCCGTTAAGCGGGCGCCTATCTTAATGTTGGATGATATCGGAGCAGACTCCATGTCCAGCTGGATTCGAGATGATGTTTTAGGGGTTATTTTGCAATATCGAATGCAAGAACAGCTGCCGACTTTCTTTTCTTCCAATCTTGATATGAAACAGTTGGAAGAACATTTGACGTTCACTCAACGTGGGGAAGATGAGCCGTTGAAAGCTCAGCGAATTATGGAACGTATCCGTTTCTTAGCGAAAGAAATTACCATGCAAGGTGTCAATAGACGCCAACAACAATATGAAGAATAAAATGTTGAAAAAACTTGCACCAAAACGATAAACGTGTTTTAATAGTTATGATATAAAAATCTTTGAGAAAGACACCAATAGAAGCGGCACGTTTTAAAGAGAGGGAAAGATTGCTGAGAATTTCCTAAAATGGACTTGTATTGACCACTTTCGAGAGCAGATGCGAACGCATAAATAATGAGTGAGTAGCATCTTGCCGTTTAGCTAACGTTATAGAGCCCAGAGAGCACAGATTAGTTGTGTGCTGAACTTGGGTGGAACCACGTAATTTGACGTCCCATTTATGATCCTTTTTCGATCATAAATGGGGCTTTTTGTTTTTTTTGATATTTTTAATGTACTTAAATTTATTTATTGGAGGAATTATCATGTCAGACAGTATTAAAGTAACATTCCCTGATGGAGCAGTAAAAGAGTTTGAATCAGGTGTAACAACAGAAGAAATCGCGGCAAGTATCAGCAAGAGTCTTTCTAAAAAAGGCTTAGCTGGGAAATTCAATGGGGAGTTAGTAGACTACAAACGTCCTTTGGAAGTAAATGGAAATATTGAGATCGTGACACCAGATCACGAAGATGCATTACAAATTTTGCGTCACTCAACAGCTCATTTGATGGCAAACGCATTGCGTCGCTTATACCCAGATATTAAATTTGGTGTGGGTCCAGCTATTTCTACAGGTTTTTATTATGATACAGATACGGAACAAGCCATCACAGAAGAAGATTTGCCAAAAATCGAAGCTGAAATGATGAAAATCGTGAAAGAAAACAACCCAATCGTGCGCAAACAAGTTTCACGCGAAGAAGCTTTGGACTTGTTTAAAGATGATCCTTATAAAGTAGAATTGATTACAGCACTTCCTGAAGATGATGTGATTACAGTTTATGACCAAGGCGATTTTGTTGACTTGTGTCGCGGAGTTCATGTTCCTTCAACTGGTCGTATTCAAGTCTTTAAATTATTGTCACTTGCGGGAGCCTATTGGAGAGGAAACTCTGATAATAAAATGATGCAACGGATTTACGGAACAGCATTCATTGATAAAAAAGATTTGAAAGAATTTTTACAAATGCGCGAAGAAGCGAAACAACGTGACCACCGTAAATTAGGGAAAGAATTAGACTTGTTTATGATTTCCCCAGAAGTTGGATCAGGACTTCCTTTCTGGTTGCCAAAAGGTGCGACCATCCGTCGTACGATTGAACGCTACATCACTGACCGTGAGATCAGCTTAGGCTATCAACACGTTTACACACCTATTATGGCTGATGTGAATTTGTACAAAACTTCAGGGCACTGGGATCACTACCATGAAGACATGTTCCCGCCAATGGACATGGGTGATGGAGAAATGCTTGTCTTGCGTCCAATGAACTGTCCACACCACATGATGGTATACAAAAATGATATTCATAGTTACCGTGAGTTACCGATCCGTATTGCTGAACTTGGTCAAATGCACCGCTATGAAAAGAGTGGAGCTTTATCAGGATTGCAACGTGTACGTGAAATGACATTGAATGATGGACATACATTTGTACGTCCTGATCAAATCCAAGACGAATTCAAACGCACTTTAGAATTGATGTTGGCTGTATATGATGACTTTGAGATCACTGATTTCCGTTTCCGGTTAAGTTACCGTGATCCTAATAATACAGATAAATATTTTGATGATGATGAGATGTGGAACAGAGCTCAAACAATGCTTAAAGCCGCTATGGATGATATGGAACTGGATTACTTCGAAGCAGAAGGAGAAGCAGCATTTTACGGTCCTAAATTAGATGTTTTAGTAAAAACAGCTATCGGAATCGAAGAAACTCTTTCAACGATCCAATTAGACTTCTTGCTTCCAGAACGTTTTGACTTAACTTATGTTGGGGAAGATGGCGAAAATAACCACCGTCCAGTTGTTATCCACCGTGGAATCGTATCTACAATGGAACGTTTTGTTGCTTACTTGATTGAAGAATACAAAGGAGCTTTTCCGACATGGTTAGCGCCAGTACAAGCAACAATTATTCCTGTAAACTTAGACTTGCATACAGGATATGCTTCTGAAATCAAAGAACGTATGCAACAATTAGGCATGAGAGTAGAGTTGGATGATCGCAACGAAAAAATGGGTTACAAGATCCGTGCGTCACAAACACAAAAAATCCCTTACCAAATCGTTGTAGGAGATAATGAAGTAAAAGACGAATCTGTAACTATTCGCAGATACGGAAATAAAGAAACTCATGTTCAAAGTCTGGAAGCTTTCTTACAAATGGTAAATGATGAAATCAAAACATTTGGGAAACATACAAAATAAGTTATATAGATAGAAAATGGAAAAAGAAGTTCTTGGAGTTTTTTCAAGAACTTCTTTTTCCATTTTTCGATTCTACAACATTTGACGTTGGTAAGTAAAAACTACTGTCTTTTTAAATAGAATCTTTTAGAAACTCATTCTTAGAAATTCCTGGAGGGATATGGGACTGCTTAGGTTATTCTTTATCAAGGCGAATTTACTCTTGATGTTTAAACCTCTTTCTTCATCAAGGCGAATTTACTCTTGATGTTCAAACCCATTTCTTCATCAAGGCGAGTTTTACTCTTGATGTTCATACCTTATTCTTCATCAAGGCGAATTTACTCTTGATGTTCAAACCTCATTCTTCATCAAGGCGAATTTACCCTTGATGTTTAAACCTCATTCTTCATCAAGGTGAGCTTACTCTTGATGTTCAAACCTCATTCTTCATCAAGGCGAGTTTACTCTTGATGTTCAAACCGCATTCTTCATCAAGGCGAATTTACCCTTGATGTTTAAACCTCATTCTTCATCAAGCTCAGCTTACCCTTGATGTTCAAACCGCATTCTTCATCAAGACAGTTTTACTCTTGATGTTTAAACCTCATTCTTCATCAAGGCGAATTTACCCTTGATGTTTAAACCTCATTCTTCATCAAGGCGAATTTACCCTTGATGTTTAAACCTCATTCTTCATCAAGGCAGTTTTATCCTTGATGTTCAAACCTCATTCTTCATCAAGGCAAGTTTACTCTTGATGTTCAAACCGCATTCTTCATCAAGGCAGTTTTACTCTTGATGTTTAAACCTCATTCTTCATCAAGGTGAGTTTAACTTTGATGTTCAAACCGCATTCTTCATCAAGGCAGTTTTACCCTTGATGTTCAAACCTCATTCTTCATCAAGGCAAGTTTACTCTTGATGTTCAAATCCTATCTTCACTTCACTATACTTTGCCGTAAAAAAAATGCCCACCAAAAAACTAGATTTTTACTCTAACTTTTTGAGGTCGCTACCTCCCATGGCTTTCCATAAGGAACCTCATAGGTCGGAGGAAATTTCTTTACCAATGCTAGAAGATGAAGAGCTCATTTTTCAACTATAAGATAGTTAAGAAGCAGCTATAAGAAAAGTAAGTGAAATAATTAACTTACTTTTTAGAAGGAGTTTAGTATTGCTTTTGCATTATGAAACTTGCTAAACTATTTTAAATAGGTAGTGCTGATCAAAAATTGTGTAGACAAATGATGGTTCGGAAATTGAATAAATAAAGTGACGAGAAGGATAGTAAATATAAAAGACGTGTACAGAAAATCTGAGATGCTGAGAGCAGATAACCCCTTTTATATTGAAGTGCACCTTTGAACTGGTTGATTGAGAGGGGAAAACCTTAGATCGGCACGGTCATAGCATCCGTTATTGTGCTGGGGTATTGGAGACAATACTCATTCGGTTGGAAAAAAACTAACTGAAAACCAAGGTGGAACAGCGTAAATAAATCGTCCTTGCACAACGAAGAGTGCTTGGCGTTTTTTTTTTATCACTTAGTTTAGGTCTTTTTTGGATCAACAGTAGAAATAGGCACCCATAAAACTGGGATTTTAGGAGGAAATGCATGATCAATCTGAGAGGCATTGAGAAATCATTTGATGGAAACAAAGTGTTAAAAGGCATCGACCTTGAGATTAAATCAGGTGAAGTAGTCGCTTTAATCGGACCAAGCGGAACGGGGAAAACCACACTATTGCGAACCATCAATTTTTTAGAAAAAGCAGATAAAGGGTCTATTACAATTGATGAGTTGACCATTGATAATGAGCAAGTGTCGGAAAAAGATATCATTCAAATGAGAAGACAAACGGCCATGGTTTTCCAAAATTACAACTTGTTTCGCAACAAAACGATATTGGAAAATGTGATGGAAGGGCTCGTAGTGGTTCAGAAGAAGTCGAAAGAAGAAGCTAAAAAAATTGCACGTCAGGAAATTGAACGTGTAGGCTTACTCGATAAAGTAGATCAATATCCAGTCGAACTTTCTGGAGGACAGCAGCAGCGGATCGGAATTGCTCGAGCCATGGCATTGCATCCAAAAGTTATGCTGCTGGACGAACCAACTTCCTCATTAGACCCTGAAAGATCTCTAGAGGTTTTAAAAGTGTTGCAGAAAGTAGCCAAGACAGGTATGACTATGGTAATTGCTACTCATGAAATGGACTTTGCCAAGTATGTGTCCAATCATGTTGTCTTTATGGAAAACGGCTATGTTGTAGAAGAAGGACCACCAGAGAAAATTTTCAGCCATCCGACAGAAGAGAGAACTAAACAATTTGTTCAAGAATTGGAAAACCCCTTTTCTGAACAGGTGTAACAGAATCATTCATTAAAAAAGGAGTGGACAAGATGTTTAAAAAATTAACAGGTTTAGCGATTATGTCTACCGCATTAGTCTTAGCAGCATGCGGAAACGAAGATACTGGTAATGAATCACCAGCTGATGGAAGTGCGACAACAGTTACGGTAGCGGTTGAAAATGCTTCTAATCCTTTGAGTTTTACAAATGAAAGTGGAGAATTAGACGGTTATGAAGTAGAATTGATCAATATGCTTGATGAAGCTATTGATTCTTATGAATTTAACATCGAAAGTGTAGACGCGGAAGCAGCACAAGTTGGTGTGGATACAGGGAAATATGCATTTATTGGTGGAGGATTATTTAAAAATCCAGAGAGAGAAGAAATGTATCTTTTCCCTGACGAGTATACGGGAGTCAGTATTATTCGAATCTATACAAGAGCCGATGATGATTCAATCCAAACACTGGATGACTTAGTAGGAAAAACCGTTCATCCGGTCACTCCTAATGGTGGGATTTTTAATTTGCTGACAGACTACAACGAAGCTCATCCAGAGGCTCAAATTGACATCCAATTAGGTGAAAGTGGCAACTTTGCACAAAGATTCCAAGCGTTGAATGATGGAGTTTCTGACGCTGTAGTTATGCCGTCTAATCTTGGAGCAGAAGAGATCATTACAGAATTGAATTTAAATGTATCGCATGTAGAAGAACCCGTTCAAGTCAATCCAACTTACTTGATGATGGCTCAAGATCAAGCAGAGTTAAAAACAGAGTTGGATAAAGCAATCAGCGAACTTCGTGAAAATGGAGAATTAGCTGCTCTATCTGAAAAATGGTACGGAGAAGATATGTTCCAATACGAAATTACAGAATAAGATAAGACCTTTATTAAGTAAATGCATCCTATAATGCCTCCATTTGTTAGTCAACAAAGGAGGTATTATAGTTTGTACGCTGAAATCACCATAGAATTTTTCCTAACGAGGAGGGATACGATGGATCTGGAATTCATCACGAATATTTTCCCGTCATTAATCGAAACATTACCATTAACTATTTACATTGTTAGCGTGACAGCTGTTTTAGGCTTTTTATTGGCAGTAGTTGTGACAGCATTGCGGATTAAAAAGATGCCTGTTATCAGTCAATTGCTGAATATGTATACATCATTTATGAGAAGTACACCTGGGTTGATTCACATTTTTATTGTGTATTATGGTTTGCCAGTTTTATTTGCGAGCATTGGAATCAACATCAATGTTATCAGCAGAGTCACTTTTTCTATTGTTGCATTAGTTCTTTATAATGGCGCATTTGTTTCTGAAATTTTGCGCCCAAGTTATTTGGCTATACCCAAAGCTCAACATGAAGCAGCTATCAGTGTCGGAATGACCAATTGGCAAAAACTGACACGGATTATTTTTCCGCAGGTATTGCCGATTGCATTACCAAGTTTGGGGAACGCATTGATTGATTTACTAAAGGATACGTCTTTATTGTTTCTCATCGGATTGGTGGATATTATGGGGCAAGCAGACATTATCATCGCCAATACGCTGGGTGTTTACCAACTGGAAGTGTACGTAGCAGTAGCACTGATTTATTGGGCTTTATCGGTTGTTTTGGAGCAAGTCATGCGTCTATTAGAAAAGAAAACTAGAAAATTTGTGCGTTAAGGAGGGACTTTTATGAATTTTGATGTCCAAACTATGATTGAAACCATCTTCATTGTCTTTCGAGTAGTCCCTCGTACAATGTTCATCGCGTTCATCATATTGGTCTTAGGAATTGTATTTGGTGGGATATTGGCTTTCGTGAAGATGAAACGTGTGCCGGTGTTGACTCAAATCATCAATGTATTTATTTCCTATACGCGTGGAGTACCGTTGATTGTGCATTTATTTGTGATCAACGCCAGTTTGCCGGATGGGATAAGTACTTTATTAGGCTATGCAGGGATTCAGATGGAACCACACGAATTCCCCAGTCTGATTATAGTGTTGTTTACGTACGTCTTTTTAGAGGCTGCTATTGAATCCGAGAACATCCGTGGGGCATTCCAGTCTATTGACCCCATGCAAATTGAAGCCGGAATGTCGATAGGTTTTACACGGCAGCAAAATTTAAAAAGAGTTATCGTGCCACAAGCTTTGGCAGTAGCATTGCCGATGTTCTTAAATGCTTTTTTAAAAATCATTAAAGCTCTATCCTTGGCTTTTACTGTAGGAGCTGTAGACATTATGGCGCAATCGCGTTACGCAGCTGCATTAAGTTCACGTTATTTGGAATCATATGTTGCAGCCGCTCTCGTGTATTGGCTCATATGCGGCGTGTTATTAGTTGTTTTCAACCGTATCGAGAAACGGTTACAGGTAGGAAGAGCGCGTTAAGCAGAAAGGGGCAGCAGTAGTGCATAAAGTAGAAAAAATTCAACGAGCAATTAAAGGGGAGCAGCTTCCTGAAGTACCTTTTTCGTTTTGGACACATATGCCAAAAATTGATCGAGACCCGGAGAAAATTGCCGAAGCCACTTATCAACTATATAAAGAGTACAACTTAGATTTTATCAAAACAATGAACAATGGCATGTATGCCGTAGAAGATTATGGTACGACTATTGATTTTTCTGAGGTAGCTGAAGGTGGAGTGGCGGAAGTGATTGAAACTCCTGTTCGTTGCTACAGCGATTGGAGTAAAATACCTGAATTGTCTATTGACGAAGGAGTTTTAAAACGTGAACTAGATCATTTGGAAAAATTAGTAGAAAAAATGAATGGTGAAGCTCCAGTTGTCATGACTATTTTCAGTCCATTGACAACCGCTGACAAATTAGCGCAAGGTAAAATCAGCGACTATTTAAAACAAGACCAAGATGGTTTGATCCATCAAGCGCTAGAAAAAATTACGGCAGCGACTGCAAAGTTAGCAGAAAGAGCTGTTGAAATGGGGGCAGCAGGCATTTATTTAGCCAGTCAAATGAGCTCTTATGACAAATTGTCTGAAGCGGTATATAAGCAATATGGTGTTCCTTATGATTTAAAGGTTCTGGAAGGAGCTAAAGACGGTTGGTTCAACGCCCTTCATGCTCATGGAGAGAATATTATGTTTGATGTATTGAAAGATTACCCAGTAGAAGTCTTTAACTTGCATGCTTGGGAAACTCTTCCTGCTGTACAAGAAGGTATCGACTTTACGCAAAAATGCGTGTTAGGCGGTATTGCGCGAATGGACATCACTCACAATAATCGCAACGAATTGCGTCATCAGATTTACTGCAGTATTCTAGAGTCGGAAGGCAAAAACTTAATCTTGTCGCCGGGTTGCGGTATTCGTCATCCATTTGAGGAAGATACCATCCGTTTCATGCAAAAAGTCAAACATGAAGCGGAACAGGTGCTTTCAAAAAAGAATAATAACTTGTTGACAAGAAACTGAGAAAATGGTAAGATATAGAAGTTGAGAAAACAAAGCAGGAGCACCCGCTTCTCGCCTTAGCTGACGTAAAGTCTCTGGGCTGGATATAAACGAAGATGTCTTACGCACGGCGTAAGTACGTATTTATTTATAGGCGGGTTCATGATGAACTCGTCTATTTTTCTGCTGATCTTTCTCTCAAATTTTACGGAGGTGAATGACCATAGCAAAAGATAGTATGGTAAATGACGGCATTCGTGCACGCGAATTGCGAGTTATCGGTAGTGATGGTGAACAAATTGGTGTGAAGTCAAAAAGTGAAGCATTAAAGATTGCCGAAGACGCAAACCTAGATTTAGTTTTAGTGTCTCCAAACGCGAAACCACCTGTTGCTCGTATCATGGATCATGGTAAATACCAATACGAACAACAAAAAAGAGAACGCGAAGCTCGTAAGAATCAAAAAACAATCAGTGTAAAAGAAGTTCGTTTGAGTCCAACAATCGATATTGGTGACTTTAACACGAAACTTCGTAACGCACGCAAGTTCTTAGAAAAAGGGGATAAAGTAAAAGCTTCTATCCGTTTCAAAGGACGTGCTATTACACATAAAGAAATCGGTAAAGAAGTTCTTGACCGTTTCTATAAAGAAGTAGCTGATATCGCTGTTCTTGAGACAGCAGCTAAAATGGAAGGCCGCAGCATGTTTATGATGGTGGCACCAAAAACTACAGAAAAGTAAGAAGATTTTAGGAGGATATACACATGCCAAAACAAAAAACACACCGTGGTTCTGCAAAACGGTTCAAAAGAACAGGTAATGGCGGTTTAAAACGTCATCACGCAAAAACGAGCCATATGTTTGCTCACAAAACTAAGAAACAAAAACGTAAATTACGTAAATCAGCAATGGTTTCAAAAGGCGATTTCAAACGTATTCGTCAAATGGTTTCACAAATGAAATAATTCTTTTTTTAAAGAGACTATGTTTTTCAGTCGAAAGAAAAACAACTAACTTACAATTTTGTTAAGCAATTTCTAAAGGAATTTGCTTAGAGGAGGAAATTATTATGCCACGTGTAAAAGGTGGATCAGTTACGCGCCAACGCCGTAAAAAAGTTTTAAAATTAGCAAAAGGTTACTATGGTTCAAAAAATACTTTGTTCAAAGTAGCTAACCAACAAGTAATGAAATCTTACCAATATGCTTACAGAGACCGTCGTCAAAAGAAACGTGACTTCCGTAAATTATGGATCGCTCGTATCAACGCAGCTGCTCGTATGAACAACATGAGCTACAGCACATTGATGCACGGACTTAAAGTTGCTGGTATTGATATCAACCGTAAAATGTTATCAGATATCGCTATTCACGATGCAGCAGCATTCACTGCTTTGACTGAACAAGCTAAAACAGCATTGAACAAATAATTATAGATACTTAAAGCATCTTCTTAATTGAGGGTGCTTTTTTTGTTCTTCATTTTCTAGCATTGGTGAAGAAATGTATTTTCTACTTATCAACGCCAAATATTGTAGTGCTTATTTTTTATTAGATCTAAATTTGTATAAGAATTTTGACTTGATAAAAGAGAATTCTTTCATGAAAAGGTTGTTCTAGTCAATAAATCATTGTAAGCATAAAAATTTGATGCTAATATCAAATAAGAAGAAACACTAAAATGGCTTTAAAAATCAGGGAGATTAAGAAATGAAACATAAAAAGCACACCATAAAATTAGCTGGAGCATTATTAACGACACTATTTTTCTTAGGAGCTTGCCAGAACGAAGCTGGAAACCCTTATTTGACAGAAGAATATACAGAAAGACAAAGTAGTCAGAATGTTTTAAATTTGACAGAGACTTCTGAGATACCGACTATGGATTCGGTGTTGCAAAGAGATATGGTCAGCGGGAATGTGATGAACAATGTGTTTGAAGGATTGTATCGTCAAGCTGAAGAAGGCAAAATTGTTTTAGGTATGGCGTCTGAAGAGCCAATAGTTAGTGAGGATGGACTGACTTATACATTCACAATAAGAGAAAATGCGCTTTGGTCTAATGGCGATCCAGTTACCGCGAAAGACTTTGTTTTTTCATGGCGACGATTGGTCGATCCTGAAACAAACGCATTGGGAACTCATTTGATTGAAGATATCGTCCAGAATGCAAGTGAGATCTTAGCAGGTGAGTTAAATCCCGAAGAACTAGGTGTAACAGCTCTAGATGATAAAACATTGGAAGTTCAATTGGTAAAACCGATCACTTATTTTAGTAACTTGCTGACACTTCCTGTCTTTTTTCCTCAAAACGAGCAATTCGTTACGGAGATGGGATATGATTATGCAACTTCTAGTGAAACCTTACTGTATAATGGTCCGTTTACACTAACTGAATGGGATGGTACAGGATTAAGTTGGATCTATCAAAAGAACGAACAATATTGGGACAAAAATGCTGTTCCTTTGAATACGATTAATGTGGATGTGATAAAAGAAACGTATACGGCTATAAATTTATACAACAACGATTTAGTAGATCAAATCATGTTGACTGGCGAATTTATTGAGTTGGAAAAAAATCATTCTGAGCTAGCCTATATCCCAACATCATCTGTGTATTACTTGAAGTTTAATCAAGAAAAGAATGGTGAACCTACTCCTCTTACAAACGAGAATATCCGTCAGGCAATCGCTAAAGCCATTGATAAGACTGGATTTGTGGATGAAGTGCTGCAAAATGGTTCGATCGAGGCTGATGGTCTAGTACCAGAAGGATTTGCGTTTAATCCTGAAGACGGGACAGATTTTAGAAAAGAAAGCGGACATTTGCTTTCCTATAATATGCAAGAAGCAGCGGCTCACTTTAAAGCAGGTTTAGAAGAACTAGGTGTAGACAGTGTTTCGTTGGAAATTATTGGAGATGATACGCAAATTGGACGTGAATCATTGGCTTACTTGCAAAACAATTTAATGAATGCCTTACCTGGGTTGGAAATCACGATTTCAAATAAACCTTTTTATGCCCGTTTAGTTGCAGATGAAGAACAAAACTACGATATTCAATTAGCAGGATGGGGAGCTGACTATGCTGACCCAATCAATTTTTTAGGATTATTTACAACTGGCAATGGAAATAATAAAACTGGGTTTTCAAGCGAATACTATGATTCGTTGATCGAAAAGGCAGAAAACGGCGAGACAGATGAAAATGAACGCTGGGATTTATTACTGCAGGCAGAAGAAGCATTAATGAAAGAAGCGGTTATTGCTCCTGTTTATCAAGAATATAAAGCTGTCTTACAAAAAGAAAAAGTAAAAGGGATCATCTCGCATCCTGTCGGCGCAGAATATACTTATAAATGGGCTGATATCAATGGCGAATGAGCACATGATCGAGTCTGCTAAATTCATCCTTTAGTCTGATTGTTTATCGGTTGAAAAGCTTTATACTAGAAAATGTAGTAGAGAAGACAACGATCACTCTTGTTGCCTACTATAAATTCTATGAGCAAAGGACAATGTTATCATGAAAGTAAGAAAGAAATCTATAAAAACACCGATTGGTAAAATCAAGTCACTATGTCTGGCGCTGTTTAATTCTAATGTAAAAGGCAAAAAGAAATTGGCAGTTATAGGGATCATACTCTATATTATCAGCCCAATTGACTTGATACCTGACTTTGTTCCTCTAGCAGGTTATGCAGACGACATCCTCTTACCGATTTTATTTTTAGTGGTAGAGCGTATTCTTAATGATGGTGCAGAAAAAGGGAACTTCAGTACTATGAAAGAAGCCGAAAAAGTATAAAACAACTATGGATCCAAAAAGGTGGTTCTCTGTAACAAGAGAGACCTTTTTTGGATTATTTTTTTGTGCTGTAAAAGAATGATAACAGAATGGAAATAAAACTACATAAATGAATAGTATTTAACCAAAAGGAAAAAATCCATGATATAATAAGATGGACTATTTAAAAAATGGACGGAGGTCGTAGATTTGGAGAAAGATGAATTCAATTTTTTAAAAGAACTGACGGATGCTAAGGGAGTTCCTGGAAACGAAGGACAAGTTCGTAAGGTTTTTAATAAATATGCCGATCCTCTAGCAGATAACATTACATATGATGGGTTGGGCAGTATCGTTGCCAAAAAGATTGGAGACCAGAATGGTCCTAAAGTTCTATTTGCGAGCCATTTGGATGAAGTTGGCTTTATGGTAACCTCCATAACAGAAGCTGGTTTTATTAAATTTACGCCACTAGGTGGTTGGTGGGCAAATGTCATGTTAGCTCAACAAGTTGAAATCACTACTTCTTCAAATAAAGTAATCCATGGAGTAACAGGCTGTAAACCACCACATGTATTAACCAAAGAAATTCGCGAGAAGGCTTATGATATTCAAGATATGTTTATCGATATAGGGGCTTCAAGTAAAGAAGAAGTTCTTTCTTGGGGAGTTAAACCTGGTGATATGATTACCCCTTATACTGAATTCAGAAGATTGAACGATTCGAAATTTATTTTGGCTAAAGCATGGGACAACCGGATCGGCACAGCTGTTACATTAAAGGTATTGGAAAATTTAAAAGAATCTGAGCATCCGAATATAGCCTATGGAGTCGGAAATGTTCAAGAAGAAGTGGGGCTGCGTGGAGCAAAAACAGCTACTCATTTAGTGAATCCAGATATCGCCTTTGCACTGGATACAGGTACAGCAGGAGATACCCCGGGGATGACGCCAAAAGAAGCGGATTCAAAACTTGGTGAAGGTCCGCAAATTATTTTGTATGATGCATCAATGGTTGCACATAAAGGATTGCGGGATTTTGTCATAGGGATAGCAGAAGAAATGGAAATACCTTATCAACTGACTGTGATTACAGGAGGAGGAACAGATGCAGGCAGCCAACACGTATCGCGTAATGGTATACCGGCATTAGCGATAACTGTGGCAGTACGCTACTTGCATTCCCATACTTCTGTCATTCATGAAGAAGATTATTTAAATACCGTCAAACTAGTAACCGAAGTGATTAAACGATTAGATTGGGAAACAGTAAATAGAATTAAGTTTGACTAAAAAGTCAGCACAGATAATTTTATAAGAAAAATAGAGAATCGTTTAACTAAAACTCTTTATTTCTTAAACGATCTGGTGGAATGCTGGATAAAAAGAAAGACTTAGGAGGATTAATTGGTTAAAGAATTCAAGTTGTCGGCAGGTGAAGATATTATGGAACGAGCAAAAAAAAGGATTGCAGTTATTGGTGGAGGCATTACAGGACTCACAGCTGCTTATCGAATAAAACAAAAAATTGAAGCTGAAAATTTACCGTTTGAGTTGATTATTTTGGAAAGTGCTCTTAGAGTAGGCGGGAAGATCTACAGTATGAAAGTAGAAAACCAGTACTTAGATTTAGGGGCAGAGTCTATTGATACTCGTTATCCGGAAGCAATAGAATTGGTTAAAGAGTTAGGCTTAGAAGATCAACTTATTTTTAATGAAGGCGAAAAACAAGATTTGTTTTATTATAACGAGTTACATCAAAATCCTTACCCTACTTATAAAGGCATACCGATAAATAAAAAAGATATTTGGAAGAATAAAATGCTTTCGTTTAACGGTAAAATGGCCACTTTTAAGGATCGTTTCATGCAGCCTGAAGAGCTGGAAGAAGATATAGGAGTAAGCAGTTTCCTGAAAAGAAGACTAGGCGATGAAATTGTCGAACTAATGTTAGAGCCTTTCTTTTCAAAGGTTTATGCAAATGATATAGACGATATGGGTGTTAGAGCAACGAATGAAGTTCTTTTTGATTTGGAACAAGAGTATGGCAGTATTGAAAAAGCCTTGTTGGATCATCCGGAGTTGCAAGATCAATCTGGAAACTATGCGACCTTTGCACAAGGGCTTTCTGTTTTGACGAATAAATTAGAGGAAATTTTAAAGCCGCATATTCAATACAGCAAAAAAGTAGTTGAAATCAAATCGGGAGTAGAAAATACTTATATTCTCAATATAAATCTTAAAGAAGAAGTTAGGGTTGGTGCAATATGTGTGGCAACTCCAACGACAGAATACAGCAAGCTGTTTAAAGATAAAGAACTTAAAAAATATTTTTCTCAAATAAAAGCAGCTTCAGTAGGACACATAGTATTTAGTTTTGACCCAGAAGCAATAAAGAATTATCCTGCTGGATTTGGGATACTCACTCCTAGAAGGAATGATTCATTTGTTTCCTCTATTGTATTTCTCAAGAAAAAATGGCCTACCTTGTATTCTTCAAAAGAAGTTTTGCTGGCAGTCAATTTTGGACGTAAAGGTGAAGACATGATTGTTTCACTCAGCAATAAAGAAATTGAAGAAAAAATCTTAAACGATTTAGAAATGATGCTTGGAATAACCCAAAAGCCGAATTACCGTATCATCAAACGATGGCCGGATGCTATTCCTCAATTCTCTGTTGATTTGGAAAAAAATATGAAAGAAATCGTTGGACCTCTTTTAAAGGAAAAGTATCCCGGGGTCTTAATAGGTGGGAATGGGTTAGAAGGTTATGGTCTTAGCCAATGTATTAGACAAGGAAATGAAATCGGAGTCGAATTGGTCGAAGCAATAAAAGAACGAAATTGTATCTCACGTACAAATGTAGAATAAAAAGTATCTGTAAAACACTCAAATAGAGGTATTTGAGTGTTTTATTATTTAAAAATAGTGTTGAATCCTGTAAAGTAGTAATTGTGAGATAAAAGACTTCTATGAATGTTTCGTGCTTATATTGTTTGAAAAATAATTTTACTAGGAGGTTGCGTATGAAATTAACTGTATTAGGATATTGGGGAGGATACCCTTCAAAGAATGAGGGAACGTCTTCTTATTTAGTAGAGTCTGAGGATTTTCATCTATGGTTAGATGCAGGGAGTGCATCATTGATTGCTTTAGAAAATCATGTAGATCCGATGGACATCGATGCTGTATTGATTTCGCATTATCATTATGATCATATTGCTGATCTAGGAGTCTTTCAATTTACTCGCCAGTTACGTGGCACTGGAGAAAATCGAGCTCCAATTGTTCCTATTTATGGACATACGGAGGATGAAGAAAACTTTAAGAGATTAACAATGGATCGAGTCTCTAAAGGAATTCCTTATCAAGAGGGAGAAACTTTTTCTGTGGGACCATTTGAAGTAGAGACGATGAAAACACTGCATCCTGTTCCTTGTTTTGCTTTTAGGATCACTGAAGTGAAAACTGGAAAAGTATTGGTTTTTACAGCAGATTCAGGCTATTTAGAAAGCTTTATTCCGTTTTCAACTGAAGCCGATGTCGTTTTATGCGACACAAATTTCTTCAGAGGGATGGAAAATCATCGAGTGCATATGACAGCTGTTGAAGCAGGGAGAATAGCCAAACAGGCACAAGTTAAAAAATTGATCTTAACTCATTTGCCTCAAAATGGAGATTTAGAGCTATTGAAAACCCAAGCAATGGAAGAGTTCGAATCTCATTCAGTCATTTTAGCTGAGAAGGATTTAGTGCTGACCATTTAAACGAATGATTCGTTTAAGAACTTTTAAGGGAGAGGCTTTTAGACAAGCGGTTACTTAAAGAAAAGAGGAATGCAATGTGTATTATGTTAAAAACGAACGCAATGGGGTAGAAGTGACAGATCCCCGTTTGAACTTAGCTATTGAATATTATTTATTGAACGAAGTCCATTTAGACGAACCAATCCTATTGTTCTATATTAACGAACCTTCTATTATTATCGGTAGAAATCAAAATGCTTACGAAGAAGTAAACCGTGATTATGTGGAGCAAAACAATATTCATGTTGTCCGTCGTTTTTCTGGCGGTGGAGCTGTATACCATGATTATGGAAACTTGTCTTTTTGTTTTATCACTAAAGATGACGGAGATTCTTTCCGTAATTTCAGCAAGTTTACTGAGCCTGTAATCAACGCATTGCATAAAATTGGTGTTGAAGGTGCAGAATTAAAAGGGCGTAATGATTTACTGATCAATGGTCAAAAATTCTCTGGAAATGCGATGTATTCTAAAAACGGACGTATGACGGCTCATGGAACCATCATGTTTGATAGTGAGATTGATGCAGTTGTAAAAGCATTGAAACCGAAAAAAGAAAAATTAGAATCTAAAGGAATCAAATCTGTTAGAAGTCGCGTAACCAACATCAAACCGTTTATGTCGGATGAGTATCAGTACATGAATACAAAACAATTCCGTGAAAAATTGTTGTTGAATATTTATGATGTGGACTCTGTTGAAAAAGCAAAAGAGTACAAATTGACGGAAAAAGACTGGAAAAAAATTGAAAAATTCTCAAAAGAATATACAGGAAATTGGGAATGGAATTATGGAAGATCTCCTGATTTTGACATCGAACGTGGTCAAAGATTTGCTATTGGTTCAATAGATGTGAAGTTAAACGTTGAAAAAGGAGTCATCAAAGAAGTGAAAATTTATGGAGACTTCTTTGGTCTAGGTGAAATTTCTGATGTAGAAGAAAAATTAGTCGGTATTAAATATGACGCTAAGGAAATTTCGGCAGTGTTAGACAATATAGACATCAAAAAATATTTTGGTGATGTGACAAAAGAAGAATTAGTTCATTTAATGTATTAAGCAAAAAAGCAGTCCGTTCTTTTACGCCATGATTTGGCAAAAAAAACAGACTGTTTTTTTGTATTCATTTATCTTTTGCGGCCTAATCCCACAGCGTTTTTCATTTTGCGCAATGTTTTATTGGCAACAAATCGAGCAGCTTCTGCACCTTTATCCAGAACCGTATCTAACTCTTCTGACGTTAACAACTCATTGTGACGCTGTTGGATGGGTTCTAAAACAGCAACGACTGCTTCTCCTAGATCTTCTTTAAACTGTCCATATCCTACACCTTCATAACGTTCTACAATGGAAGCCACTGGCTCATCTGTAAAAGAAGAGAAGATAGTCAACAGATTAGAGACACCTGGTTTGTTTTCTGGATCGTATTCAATAATTCCGCTTGAATCCGTCACAGCGCTTTTGATTTTTTTACGAATCACTTTTGGTTCATCCAGCATAGAAATAAACCCTTTTTGATTCTCATCTGATTTGCTCATTTTTTTAGTGGGTTCTTGCAAACTCATGATTCTGCCGCCTGCTTCAGGAATATGAACTTCTGGGAAAGTTAAGATTTCATTGTTGTTTCCGTAACGGTTATTGAAACGTTGAACAAAATCACGAGTCAATTCTAAGTGTTGTTTCTGATCTTCTCCTACAGGCACCAATTCCGCTTGGTACAATATGATGTCTGCTACCATTAGTGGCGGGTAGGTAAGAAGTCCAGCTGATACACCAGCTTTTCCGTTTTTAGCCGATTTATCTTTAAATTGAGTCATACGTTCCAATTCTCCAATTGTCGTGTTGCATTGAACGATCCAAGCAGCTTCTGCATGTGCAGATACTTCAGATTGAATAAAGATAGTCGCTTTTTCTGGATTTAATCCAATAGCTAAATAGAGAGCGGCCAAACTTTTCGTTTGTTGTCTTAATTTTAGACGGTCTTGTGGAACTGTGATGGCATGTTCATCAACGATACAATAGAAGCAATTGAATTCTTCTTGTAACGGAATAAACTGTCTCATCGCTCCAATATAGTTTCCTATGGTAGGTGTTCCACTAGGCTGGATACCTGAAAAAATAGTTTTTGTCATTCTGTACACTCCCTGTATATGTGCATTTCATACTTCTTAAATATCATAACAAAAAAAACAGACTTTGTTATGTAAAAACGCAAAATTTTCATAAACTCGATAGAATTATGATTCGAAATTTTAAAACAAATAATAGATAGCCAAAAAAAACATACATAAAACAAACAATGTAAAGCCTATATTTAATGGAAACAAATAAGATTTCCCTACTTTTTGTGACCAATAGTGAGCAGGTTTTGGTTGGGTTGATTGAGACGAGGAAGCAGATAAACGTCGTTTAAAGATGTGGTGGAACAATAACTGCGTAGAATCAAAAGTTCCCAGAGAAACCATAGCCAAGAAAAAACCTATAAATAAAAATAAAGCGGAAAATAAAAATGTTAAATTGATGGTATACAATAGACTAATGGTTTTATAAAAGACTGGTTGAAGTAGGATACAAACGATCAAAACCAATAAGGTAAAAAATGGGGGATGTTTATAATAGTTCATTATAAGTCTCCTCGTAAAATTAAAATGATGTTCTAATCCATTGCCGATTAGTGACAGCAATGCCTTTATTTTAACACATTGCTAAAGTGAATAATACAAACTTATAAAGCAGTTTAAAATGAAATTAATACTTATTTATAATTATTATAAATATACATAAATAAAGTATAACTCTTATTCTAAAGGGGTTTTTAATGAAAAATGTGAACTGACGAATTATTTTTACCAAAAAGACACAAAAAAAATAACAATTTTTGACAAAAAGATGTCAAAAAAGGGTAGACTTTAGAAACTTAGTTCGTTATACTATTTGTTGTAAGGTAGTAATTGAGGAACAGACCAAGAAAATAGAGAAACGCAAAAGGAGAGATACATATGGTTACATTATTTACATCACCCAGCTGCACTTCATGTAGAAAGGCAAGAGCATGGTTAGAAGAAAATGACATTCCTTATGTAGAAAGAAATATTTTTTCTGAAGGATTAACGATTACAGAAATAAAATCTATTTTACGTATGACAGAAGACGGTACAGAAGAAATCATTTCCACTCGTTCAAAAGCTTTCCAAGAGTTAAATGTGGATTTAGAAGATATGACTTTACAAGAATTATTTAATCTTATCCAAGATAATCCAGGTTTATTACGTCGTCCGATTATGGTAGATGAAAAGAGATTGCAAGTTGGATACAACGAAGATGAAATTCGTCGTTTCTTACCAAGAGAAGTTCGTGCATTAGAATTGCAAAAAGCTCAAATCATTGCAGGCATTTGAATAGATCGACTCAAAAGAAGAAGATCAATACGTGCTGTTAGCTACCATAAATTTACGTGAGATATAACGAATTAAAAAACTTAAAGAGCTGGTGCCAAATTAATTGGGCTGGCTCTTTTTATACCATTCAAAGCTGAATTCGGATTTTTGACTTTACATTTAGATATTTTACTATACAATAAATTTATAAGATAATTGAGCTTTTTAGCCAGCAATTCTTTAGAATTGCATAGAAAGTAGGTGTAAGACTATGGATATGGAACGAATTGATGAGGACACCATACGAGTAGAAATTGAGCACTCTGATTTGGAAGCAAGAGGAATTAAATTTTTAGATCTGTTAGGTAACCGTAAACAAATTGAACATTTCTTTTATAGTATTTTAGAAGAGGTGGATATTGATGAACAGTTCCATGAATCTGATGCCATTACCTTTCAGGTTTTGCCAAAAGGAAGCGGTCTGGAACTATACATCAGTAAGGATAATCCATCGACTGACCATTTAGATTTATCAACTGCTGATGGTTTCAGCAGAGAGGATATGGCTCAGTACATTCAAAATAAAATAACGGGTGATAATCTAGAAAATGAGATAGATGAGATTGAAGAGATCGATGAAATTGATTCATATCTAAATGATATTACCAAACGAACCAAAGAGTTTGTATTTGAATTCGAAGAGTTTGAAGATTTTATTGGGTTGTCTAGAATGTTGTATTTAGAAAATGGTGTATCAAATGTTTATTTCTACAAGGATCATTATTATCTAGAATTGGTGTTTTTTACAGAAGAGATGCCAGTTGAAAACCCAGATCGTGAATTAGCATTGGTACTGGAATTTGCTAAACATACAACTGTTACAAGCAGTATTTTGGAAGAGTACGGAAAAAGAATCATGGAAAAAAGTGCATTAGAATTAACGCGCTACTATTTCAATTAACAGAAAATAGAATAAAGAGAAAAATAAGACAAAGCTACTTTAGTTTATCTTATTTTTTTTTACCTTAAAAAAAATTCTTCTTTTTTGCGTATAGTATAAGAAATAAACTAGTCGCAACTAAGGAGTGTATAGGTATGTTTGTAGCATTGGATGCAAAAAATTGTCACGTTACTGCGGATCAAGTCGAAAAAGGAAAGGAAAAAGAAACAGAAGCAGCTTTTTTTTGTCCGGGCTGTCGTGAAGCTGTTTTTTTGAAAAAAGGCAAACTTATGCAAGCTCATTTTGCGCATTATACCCAAAATAATTGTTCGGTTTTTTCAGAAGGAGAAACTGAAGAACATTTGTCAGGGAAGAAATTGTTGTATGATTGGTTTAAAAAACAGAATATACCGTGCCAGTTAGAAGCCTATTTGCCTGAATTGAAACAAAGACCTGATTTACTGATTTGGCCGACTAGTCAACACCCTGTTGCAATAGAATTTCAATGCAGTTCTCTATCAATGGAAAAAATGATTGAGCGAACTGAAGGGTACCAGAAGAATGGATATGAAGTAATCTGGATTACAGGCAGTAAATTCCAGTTGAGAAAAAGATTGACTCCATTCCAACAACTTTTCCTGAGATACAGACAGTTGCTTGGTCTCTATTATGTAAGCTTGAATGTTGAGAAAAGAGGAATTGAAGTCTGCTTTCGTATTTCTTTATGTCAACCGGGTCAGTATCCTCGATATCAAAAGCAGAATATACCCTTAGATAAACTAACTTTCTCATTTGACGATTCCATAAAATATTTAAATCCGTTTAAGAAACAGAAAGAGAGTGATTTTTCCTTTACCAAAAGTCATGAATATTTAGTCAAAGGTCGCATTTATCAAAATCCAAAAATGGTAGAATTTCAAAAATACATTTATTATCATGGACAATCTCTTATTTCTTTACCACGAGAAGTTTATCTGCCAATCAAAAATGAAATACTGATCAGGACTATTCCGCATTTTTGGAAATTTATCGTATTAGAATGGATTGAAGGAAAAGGGGTAGGAGCTGTCCTTTCAAAAAAAGACATTGAGGAGAAAATAGATGAGATGAAACACCAAAAAGAAATTGAATTTTTCCATTCTCCTTGTCTACTAGATAATGCCAAAGAAGCTTATCTGTATCAGTATTTGTTTTGTTTGGTGGAAAATAAATTGCTTGCATCTCTTTCGGCAACGGAATGGATCATTCTTAGAACACCTCATTATTATCGGAATGAAAGAGAAAAACTAGAAGATTTCGAAAAAATGGATTTAAAAAAAGAAGTGCTGACTTTGAAGCGAATGGTATGAAAACTAAAAAAGGATGAAAATTAAATGATGAGACTTCATTTATAAGAAAATTATGGTAAGATTAAAAAGTGATGAAAATTTAGGAGGTCATGTCATGAGTGAGACAAACAAATTACCAAAAAGAAACGAAATACCTGAGGAATTAACGTGGGATTTAACGGTTATTTTTCAAACAGATACTGAATTTGAAAAAGCTTATCAACAAGTAGAGTCCAGTCTAGCTAACATCACCAGTTATAAAGGAAGATTGCAAGAGAATGCTGAAACTTTTCAACAAGCTATAGAGACCTTGTTAGCTGTTTCTAATCAATTGGAGACTGTTTATGTTTATGCGCATTTGAAAAATGATCAAGATACAGCGGATTCTCAATATCAAGGAATGTATGATTCAGCATCTTTATTGGCGTCAAAAGCAGGGGAAGCGATGGCTTGGTTCGAACCTGAAGTGTTGGAGCTGCCTGAAGCTCAATTATCTAGTTATTTTGATGAGAACAAAGACTTAGAGTTATACCGTCACTTTATCAATCAAATGACAGACAATCGTGCCCATGTTCTATCGGCTAATGAAGAAGCATTATTGGCTGGTGCAAGTGAAATTTTTGGAGCTTCAAGCAAAACGTTTAGCGTCTTAAACAATGCGGATATCCAATTTCCTGTGATCAAAGATGAAAACGGAGAAGACGTGCAGCTATCTCATGGAGTCTTTGGAGAATTGTTAGAGAGCACCAATCGTTCTGTTCGTGAGCAAGCATTTAAAAAATTGTATGAAGTGTACCAAGGACTAAAAAATACTTTTGCGAGTACATTAGGATCTAATGTGAAATACCACAACTACAATGCTAAAGTACACAATTATGGTTCAGCACGTGAATCAGCTTTAGCAAACAATCATATTCCTGAATCGGTACATGATAACTTATTGGAAGTTGTAGGAGAAAACTTGCCATTACTGCATCGCTATGTGGCTCTTAGAAAAGAGTTGCTTGGTTTAGATAAATTACACATGTACGATATGTATACACCAATTACTGGTGAAGCTGGAATCAAGTACAGCTATGAAGAAGCCAAAGAAGAAACGATGAAAGCTCTTCAACCATTAGGAGAAGAGTATAAATCTGTATTAGAAGAAGCTTTTAAAAATCGTTGGATCGATGTTGTTGAAAATAGCGGAAAACGTAGTGGAGCATACTCTTCGGGAGCATATACTACTAATCCATATATCTTATTGAACTGGCATGATTCGTTAAACAATTTATACACATTAGTTCATGAGTTAGGACATAGTGCTCACAGCTACTTTACGCGAGATAACCAACCGTATGTTTATGGAGATTACTCTATTTTCTTAGCAGAGATTGCTTCTACAACAAATGAAAATATTTTAACTGAATATTTACTTCAAACTGTTACGGATCCTAAAGACCGTATCTACATTTTAAACCATTATTTAGATGGTTTTAAAGGAACTGTCTTCCGCCAAACTCAATTTGCTGAATTCGAACATACAATCCATGAAGAAGCCAGAAAGGGGACACCTTTAACGGCAGAATTCTTAACCAATTATTATGGGGATTTAAATGCTCGTTATTATGGACCTGCAGTTGAGAAAGATCCGGAAATTGCTTATGAGTGGTCTAGAATACCCCATTTCTACTACAATTATTATGTTTACCAATATTCTACTGGTTTCTCTGCAGCTACAGCTTTAGCAGATAAAATCATTCATGGAGAAGAAGGAGCATTAGATAAATACTTAACTTATCTAAAATCCGGAAATAGTGATTACCCGATCGAAGTGATGAAAAAAGCCGGCGTAGACATGACAGAAAAAGAATACATTCAAAAAGCCATGAACGTCTTTGAAAGACGCTTAAATGAATTAGAAGCATTAGTCAAAGAACTGAAGAATGAGGAATAAGTTTTTTTACTGATGATAACTAAAATAGATATTAAAAAGGATTGAGATACTTGTCTCAATCCTTTTTTTGAAGAATAAAAAAAGACTTCGATTGGCTAAATCAAAGTCTGCGAAGAATTATAGCAAGAAACAGTTCTAGTGGAATAATGGATTAGTTTAACACTCTTAATGTTGGAAAAATATTTTTTTCAATAACCGTATCCAATTGATTTGGAGCAATAGAATATAAGTTATTCAATAATGAGTAAGAAACTTTGTTTTCTAATAATAAACCATATTCATACATAGAATCATTAAACATCACACAAGAAGGAGTAGTTTCAACGTTCATTTCACGAGCAACTTTTTGATCAGAAGAGAAAGTTGCTTTTACAAAGTCAGATGCTTTGTCTTCAATGAACATTGGAATATCGACTTTTGTTTGATCTGCAATTTCTAGAATCAATTGTTCAGAATAAGAACGGTTTTGGTCAAATAGGGCTTCTTGTAAATGCAATAAAAAATTGCGTCCTTTTTTCTTGCCTTGCATGGAAGCAGCAATAAAAGTTAAACACATATCGTAAGTTTGAGAGAATAATTGATTTCTCATATCCAAATCTTTTTCTGATAGATTGTTTTTGTACATAAAGTGATTAAAACTTGGTAAATTTAAAAGCGGCAAAATGTGCAATTTGACTTTTTCTTGTCTCGTTTTTGTAAAGGTTAATATATTTTGGATGTTTTCAAAACTGTCTTTGTCCATAGGGTTAATAAATAAATAAAATTCAATCACTTGGTTTGTAGTAAGCATTCATCTTCACCTTACATTTTATATTTTTGTTTGTGCCTACTCTTTGTGGCAACATAGACACTTTATCAAAAATAGAAGAAAAATAGTAATTGACTGAACTGATTTTTGAAAAAAGTTGTCAGCCTTGTAACAAACTTGCCACAATTATTGGTAAAGTACCGATATACCAATGCTTTGATGAAGTCACAAGTTTTGACAATTAATTATTTAAGGCATCTTTCATACGAGCTATTTTGTTTTTTCCGATTCTTCTCGAAAGGTGATTCTTGGTTAAAAAGGCATTAAAAAAGGCTATTCCGCTTTCATGATCAGGTGCTTCATACTCCAATTCATAGTCAGTTTTGCCAACATACGAACTTTTGTCCAAGACGATCAATCCTTCAGGAACTTTTTTTTCAAATCGGACAGTCTTTAAAGAACCAAAGCAATAGAGATCGTTCACGCCCACTCCTAATTCAGAAAGCTTAGTTCCTACAGCTCCATCTGCTTTGATCGTGTGGTTGGTGATGTGATGAGAAGCTTCAGCGAGTGTTAAGTTATCTGTGGTTTCCAATAAGTGAAGTCCATAGGGAGTCTTTAACGTCAATTCTGCTGCAAACGGTAAAATCCGTATTCTAAGTCCGGCATTCAAAGTTTTCAATGCCTCAGTAGGAGTATCAAAATAATAATTTTCTTGAGTGAAAAAATCGGATTGTTTGGCTCCTAGCGAATGGAGTAAAGATAAATATTCAGTTTCAGTCAATAGATTTTTAAATTCAATTTCTAGTTCTTCGCTCATTATAAACTCTCCTTCATATCTCTAGTCAGGTTTTGCTATCTAAATTAGTTTAACATAGAATAAGGCTACGCGAAGTTTCTTCTTTAATTCAAAATATGGTAAACTAATATTATTGGAAGCTTATGAAAGCTTAAAAGACAAGAACGATAAAGAAGGTTGTTGCTATGATTGAAAATTGGACTGAATTTTTATCTCCTTATTCACAAGCTGTAGAAGAGTTGAAAGTGAAACTAAGAGGATTGCGGAGACAATACCATGCAGAAAATATGCATAATCCAATAGAATTTGTCACTGGCAGGGTCAAACCAGTTGACAGTATTTTAGGTAAAATGGAATTGCGGAACATTTCGTTTGAAAATTTAGAAAATGAAATGCAAGACATTGCTGGATTGCGTATAATGTGCCAATTTGTAGACGATATTCACGATATAGTAGCGTTGATTCAAAAACGAAAAGATATGACGATTATAGAAGAAAAAGATTATATTTTACACAAAAAAGATAGCGGCTACCGCTCGTATCATATTATTATAGAGTATCCTGTTCAGTTGATAGATGGGGAAAAAAACATCTTAGTGGAAATCCAAATTCGAACGTTGGCGATGAATTTTTGGGCGACTATTGAGCATTCGTTAAACTATAAATACCAAGATGATTTACCTGAAGAGCTTAGATCTCGTCTTGAAAGAGCAGCTGAAGCAGCATTCAGATTGGATGAAGAGATGTCGCAAATCAGAGAAGAAATACGATAAAATGTGTCTGAAATTCTTATAGGATAAGCACCGACAGTCACAAAATAATTGGACATAAGGAGGTCAACTGTGAATATAGGGATTGTAAGTAATGAGAGTGAAAAATCAGTTGCATTAGTAAAACAATTTCGTGAATTAGCTTTAAAAGCTGGTTTGAAATTAGACAATAAAAATCCAGATGTAGTCGTAACAGTAGGAGGAGATGGGACATTGTTGTCTGCTTTTCACCGCTATGCCCATATGTTGAATCAAGTTCGATTTGTAGGGGTGCATACTGGACACTTAGGGTTCTATACGGATTGGCGAGACTTTGAAATCAAAGAACTTGTGGAAAGTTTGATCAGAGATAAAGGTGAAAGTGTGAGCTATCCTTTACTAGATGTGTCCGCAACTTACCAAAGCCGTAAAGAACCTTCTCACTTTTTAGCATTGAATGAATCTGCCATTAAGCGTGTTGATGGTACGATGGTCTGTGATGTTTATATTAAGGATGAATTTTTTGAACGTTTTAGAGGTGACGGAATGTGTGTTTCAACACCTACAGGATCGACTGGATACAATAAATCTGTTGGGGGAGCTGTTATTCATCCCAGAATCAATGCTATCCAAATCGCAGAAATAGCTTCGATAAACAATCGCGTATTTCGCACATTAAGTTCACCGATGATTATCCCTACAGATGAATGGTTGACGTTAAAACCAGTAACTTCTGAAGGATTTGTGTTAACGATTGATCACCTCACCTCTTCAGAGAAAAACATCGTAGAATTGTCTTATCGTGTGGCTGAAGAAAGAATACATTTTGCACGCTACCGCCATACCCATTTTTGGAACCGCGTAGAAGCAGGATTTTTAGGAGCGAAACAAAAGTATGATGTTTAGTTGGCAATACAAAGAAAAAGAACCGATGCAAGTAAAAACTTTTTTAAAACAGCAAGGTGTTTCTAAAGGCTTGTTGGCTCAAGTGAAATTTCAAGGCGGCAAAATAGAAGTCAATCAGAAAGAAACAAAGTCTATTTATAAGCTGTCATTTAATGATCATATACAAATCACCGTTCCGGATGATGAAGGAACGCCTAATATCGAACCCTCGGATCTGCCAATAGATATCGCGTTTGAAGACGATCACTTTTTGATTGTCAATAAACCAGCAGGAGTAGCTTCTATTCCTTCGAACGTCCATCCAAAAGATACCATGGCTAATCGAGTAAAAGGATATTTTAATCAAAAAGAATACCCGAATAAAGTGATTCATATCGTTTCACGGTTGGATCGCGATACATCAGGTTTGATGTTTTTCGCTAAACATCGCTACGCTCATGCACTGATTGATCAAGAGCTGAGAGATAAACGAGTCATAAAAAAATATACTGCCATCATATCTGGGCACTTAAAAAAGCAGCATGGACATATAGACGCACCAATCGCCCGTACAAGTGATTCTATTATTACACGGAGAGTCCATGAAAGTGGCAAACCAGCTTTAACGGAGTATTGGGTAAAGGAAGAATTTGAAAAAAATACTTTAGTTGACATCCAACTGCATACAGGACGTACACATCAAATTAGAGTCCATTTTAGTTCAGTAGGTTTTCCATTGATGGGGGATTCATTATACGGAGGAAAAGAAAATAAGTGTGTTCAAAGGCAAGCTCTGCATTGTCGAGAGCTGTCTTTTTATCATCCGTTCTTAAAAGAAAGAATTGTTCTGATAGCAGACTACCCTAAAGATATTCAAAACTGGAGATTACAACAGATTCATGGCATCACCTCGTAGAAAGGAAGAAACAAAGTGAAAGAAACCCCTGAAAGATTAGAGGATAAATTACAATTTTTAAAACAGTATTTAGCAGACGGCGATATCAATAATTTTAGAAGGTATTTTCTTTCACTGCATACTTATGATCAAGGCCAATTTTATTTATCCTTAGAAGAAGAAGAAAGAAAACGGATGTATAATTTTCTTTCTCCTGAGGAAATGGCGGATTTATTTGATACCATAGAGGAAGATGAAGAGTTTATCGAAGATTATTTGCAAGAAATGAATATCCAATATGCTGCGGATATGTTAAGTGAGATGTACACGGATAACGCCGTTGATATTCTAAATCAGCTGGAGCAAAAACAACAAAAAGAATTTCTAGACTTGATGCCTCTTGATGAGGCGGAAGAAATCAGTGATTTATTAGTTTATGAAGACAATACAGCTGGATCGATTATGACGACTGAATTTGTCTCCATTTCAGCAAATCAAACGATCAAAGAAGCCTTAGTAGAGGTTAAGCGACAAGCAGAAGAAGCCGAAACCATTTATTATTTATATGTGACAAATGCAAAAAGACAGCTGGTTGGAGTACTTTCTTTAAGAGATTTGATTACGCGTAAAGATGACGAGCTCGTTGGAAATGTCATGGGAACTCGCTTGAAATCTGTAACGGTAACAGATCATCAAGAAGAAGTAGCACACGCTATTCGTGACTATGACTTCTTAGCGGTTCCTGTTATCGATTTAGTGGATCGCTTAGTGGGAATCATCACGGTTGATGATATTATTGATGTTATTGATGAAGAAGCAACCAGTGACTACTCTGGTTTGGCTGGGGTAGACGTAGATGAAAAATCAGAAAATCCCTTTATAGTAGCTTCTAAACGCTTGCCATGGTTAGTGACCTTATTATTTTTAGGAATGGGAACTTCAACGCTTATCAGCAATTATGAGATTATGGTCAGCAAAGCAAGTATTTTAGCCGTTTTTATTTCATTGATTACTGGGACTGCAGGGAATGCAGGAACACAATCGTTGGCTGTAGCTGTTCGCAGATTGGCTGAAAAAGAAGATCGACAAAACAAAATTGGCCGGATGATTTGGGGAGAACTTTCTTCAGGACTCATTACTGGACTAGTGACCGGAATCACTGTTTTCTTATTGATCGGTATTTGGCAATCAAACTTTGTGCTAGGCCTGGTTATTGGAGTAGCAATGCTGTTTGCAATCACTATCGCCAATCTAGCAGGAAGCCTGATTCCAGTATTGATGGATAAGTTGGGATTTGATCCGGCAGTAGCGAGTGGTCCGTTTATAACGACATTAAGTGATTTGACCAGTGTATTTATTTATTTTAATATTGCCGCTTATTTTTTAAATTTTCTCTGATCCGCTAATTAAAAACCACCACAAAGGGTGGAGCTGTTGTAGCTCGACCTTTGTGGTGGTTTTACAATATAAAAATTTCCCGTCATCTTTAAATTTCTGATGGGTGTAGTTCTTTTTTCATTGAATGGTGGGGAATTCCCGCATCCATAAAACCTTCACTGTCCGTGATTTGGAATCCGATCTTTTCATAAAATGGTATAGCATAGTCTTGTGCATCAAGTACCATAGCTTCTCCACCCAATTGAGCAGCATAGCGTCCTACTTCGTGCATTAATTGAGCGCCTAATTGCTGTCCGCGCAAATCTGAGTCTACTGCAACGCGCTGTATTTTATAAGTCTTTGGAGATTTTTCATACATCCGAGCTGTAGCAACTGCAGCGTGATTAGAGTAGCCCACAACATGAAGTGTCTTATCTTCTAATTCATCAATTTCTAAGTCCATTGGTACCTTTTGTTCTTCAACGAAAACTTTCTTACGGATGGATAATGCGTCCGTATATGTAATAGATTCAAGATCAGTCGTCCATTCGAACTTCATTTTTATCAGCCCCGTTTTCTTATTAGTTGTTATTTAGAGTAACACAATCAGAAAAAAAGAACAATTCAAAAAACTGGTACAGGTCTATATAAAAAATAGTGTAGCTGCTTTCAATTTTTTTGAAAAAAGGGATATTCATTTTAAATGTCGATAGAATTTACAAAAATAAAGTAAAAAAAGTGTACTATATACTTAGAAAAGAATTTTCAAGTTGGTAAAGTGAAGTCTAAAAAAATGAAGGAAAAATCATTTATTAAAATAGAGAATTAAGGAATGTGAAAAGTATGAAACGTGTTATTTTAGCAGAGAAACCTTCACAAGCACAAGCCTATGCTGAGTCATTTGGCAAATACTCCAAAAAAGACGGCTATATCGTGTTGCACTCATCCACTGATATTATCACATGGGGATTTGGGCATCTGGTGGAATTGGCTGCTCCTGATGAATACAAAGAAAAATGGAAAAAATGGGATATGAGAGAATTGCCTATCATCCCAGAACAATTTAAATTCAAAGTAGGCCGAGGAAAAACCAAGCAATTTCAAGTAGTAAAAAAGTTATTAAAAGACGCTGACCAAATTGTTATAGCAACCGATAGCGATCGAGAAGGGGAAAATATTGCGAGATCAATTATCCATCAAGCAAAAGTGGAGAATAAAGAAATCAAGCGATTATGGATTAATTCTTTGGAAGCAGATGAAATCCAAAAAGGGTTTAATGCTCTAAGAGAAGGGAGAGACTTTTATTCTGCTTATATTGAAGCACAAACTAGACAAATCAGCGACTGGTTAGTGGGCATTAATTTATCTCGCCTGTATACGTTATCGCTACAGAAAAAAGGTATTAACGAAGGGGTATTTAGTGTAGGACGTGTTCAAACACCAACCTTGTATATGATTTATAATCGTCAAAAAGAAATTGACACGTTTGTTCCTCAACCTTTTTATGAATTACACGCTATGGTAACTGCTGAAAATGGAACCTTTAAAGCCAAATATACTAAAAAATTTCAAACAAAAAAAGAATTGCAAGAATTGATACAAATGCATCTATTACTAGCTAATAATCCAGGTACGATCACGGATATAAAAACAAAAAGAATCTCACAGCCGTCGCCATATTTATTTTCTTTAAGCGACTTGCAGAGTCTTGTCAATAAGAAATATAAAGTGAGCCCTTCAGATACGTTAAAACATGTACAGTCACTTTATGAGGCTAAATTACTGAGTTATCCGCGAAGTGATTGCCGGTATATTACAGATTCAGAGTTCTATTATCTGCTTGACAGATTGGAAGGCTATCAAAGTGTACTAAACTACGCTATTGATCAGCCTAATAAAAGCAAACGCAAGCGTTATGTTGATGGATCGAAAGTACAAGAACACTATGCCATTATTCCCACAAAAAAAGTACCGACACAAAAAGAATTAACGAAACTTTCTTCTATTCAAAAAGAAATTTACTTTACGGTGTTGAAACGAACAGTAGCCATGTTCGAAACAGATTATCAATATGATGAAACCGTTGTTACTGTAGATATTAAGGGAGTGCCTTTTATCAGTAAAGGGAAAACGGTACTGGATAAAGGCTGGCGAAGACTGGAATTTTCGATGAGCCAGAAAACAGAGAAGGAAGAGAATACAGAGCTGCCTTTGCTGAGAGAAAAAGAATCTGTTGATACTGAATTAAAAACAACAGAAGGATTTACATCTCCGCCAAAAGCATACACAGAGGGAACTTTGATCACAGCAATGAAGACGTGTGGCAAAGAGTTGGAAAATGAAGAAGAAAAAGAAATTTTAAAAGCGACTGAAGGAATAGGCACAGAGGCGACAAGGGCGAACGTCCTTGAAACACTAAAAAAACAAACCTACATTGATATTCAAAAAAATAATGTGACGATCACTCCAAAAGGGGTCATACTCTGTCAAGCAGTGGAAAACACCTTACTAAGCAGCCCTGAGATGACAGCTAAGTGGGAAACCTATTTAAAGAAAATAAAGAAAGAAGAAGGTACGCAACAAGCTTTCTTGACGAATATCCAAAAATTTATTCATCATACCATCGTTTCAAGTGCTGAAGTGATGGAAAGCAGTGACTGGTCTGACCAGATAAGCGCTTCGACCTCTGCAAAAAAAGAAGTTGGAATATGCCCTGTATGCGGGAAATCGATAATGGATAAAGGAAAATTTTATGGTTGTCAGGGATACAGTAACGGTTGTTCATTTACCTTGCCGAAACGTTTTATAGGAAAAACGTTGTCTGAAGCTACCATCAAAAAGCTGCTGTCTCAGAGAGAGTCTGCACTATTAAAAGGATTTAAGAAAAAAAATGGACAACTATTTTCAGCTGCTCTGATACTAAATGAAGAGTATAAGTTGACATTTAAACCGTACGAAAAAGCGGATAAATAAGTAAGCAACTTGTAAGGAAACCCTTCAACGGCAAATGTTGAAGGGTTTTTGCTATCGTTTTTAAAAAGGGGTTATGGAAAATGATCAGAACTGATTTTGCGAAAGAAAAGAAATTTGAAAACAAAAACCTGCCTTTCATTCTCAAACTCTTTAGCTTATACTAAAATTATAAAAAATTACATAGAATGGAGTTAAATAAATGTCTGAAAAAACAATTGATGTCGTTAAAAAACTAACTACGATTCCTTCTCCAACAGGCAATACATACGAAATCATTGCGTCAATCCAATCTACCTTGGTAAAAGCAGGGTATCAACCGACTATTAATCGAAAAGGGAGTTTAATTGTTACCGTAGAGGGCGAAACCAAGGAACAAGAACGCTTCATCACTGCTCATGTAGATACATTAGGAGCGATGGTCCGCGCCATCAAACCAGATGGCCGTTTGAAAATCGATTTGATTGGTGGATTTCGATTCAATGCTATTGAAGGAGAATACTGCACTATTCATACTGCGAATGATACTACTTACTCTGGCACAATCCTGATGCACCAAACGAGCGTTCATGTGTATAAAGATGCCGGAGAAGCAGAAAGGAACCAAGACAACATCGAAGTTAGAATAGACGAAAAAATCACAAACGCTGAAGAAACTAAAGCTCTTGGAATTTCAGTCGGAGACTTTATCAGCTTCGATGCTCGTACCGAAATTACAGAAACAGGTTTTATCAAGTCGCGTCACTTAGATGACAAAGTGAGCGTAGCAATCTTGATCCAATTCTTGAAGAAATTAAAGACAGACAATAGAAAATTGCCGTATACGACGCATTTTTTTATCTCGAACAATGAAGAAATCGGATATGGCGGCAACTCCAATATTTCAGATAAAGTAGTGGAGTATTTAGCAGTTGATATGGGAGCTATGGGCGATGACCAACAAACAGATGAATATTCTGTTTCCATTTGTGTGAAAGATGCGAGTGGTCCATATCACTATGAATTTAGAAAAAACTTGACTAACTTGTGTGAAAAAAATCAAATCCCGTACCAATTAGATATTTATCCTTATTATGGAAGCGATGCTTCAGCAGCTATGAAAGCAGGAGCCGACGTACGACATGCCTTGATCGGAGCTGGAATTGATGCTAGCCACGCCTATGAAAGAACGCATAATGACTCGATAGTTGCCACCGAACAATTAGTGGAAAAGTACCTGTTCTCAAAAATGAATTAAAAAATTTATGACCCTTCGCGAAAGAGGAATGCAAAATATGAATAAAATGAAAGATTCTAAGTTGATGTTCTGGACAGTGTGGCTATTGGTAGTCGTCACCATTATTTTTATTATGACAAAAATCGACTTCCTATTTTTCCCCGTCACAACATTTATAGCTACACTGTTTATGCCGATTCTAACTGCTGGATTTCTGTATTACCTGCTGACTCCGATTGTATCTTTACTGGAAAAAATCAATATCAAAAGAAAAATCGCTACTCCTATCGTACTCTTGGTTTTTATTAGCATTGTAATCATTTTGGTTTTGACATTGATTCCAGCCATTCTGACACAAATCGGGCAATTACTGGAGAACTTGCCAAAAGTAGTCAATAATTTAGAAATGCAATTAGCCAAATTAGAAGAGCAAGAGTGGTTTAAGGAAATTGATGTTACTGAAATCGTGGATTCTTTTGGATTGACGATAAGAAGTGTTTCGAATTTCTTGATCACAAATGTCACCACAAGTTTGGGCTCTCTAGTCGGTATCGTAACCAATGCAGCGATTTTTATTGTTACCGTACCGATTATGTTATTTTATATGTTCCGTGATGGCAGTAAATTGCCCCAAGCCATCTCTCGGTTTTTACCTTTTGAGTACCGGACAGAAATGATTGGTTTAATGGGACAGATGAACAATACCATTTCTTCTTATATTAGTGGACAAGCTTTAGTGTGTTTATTCATTGGTATCTTTACTTATTTAGGGTATTTACTCGTTGGGCAGCCTTATGCATTGCTGTTAGGACTGATTGCCGGCGTAACGAATATCATTCCTTATCTTGGACCATTTATCGGTGCTGCTCCAGCCGTTGTCTTGGCTCTGACCATCTCACCTGTTCAAGCTTTGAAAGTAGCTCTAGTAGTATTGGTCATTCAACAAATTGAAAGCAATCTGGTTTCACCTAATATCATAGGGAAATCCTTAGATATCCATCCACTGACCATCATCGTATTGTTATTGGTGGCAGGAAATCTATCAGGTGTGCTGGGAATGATCATAGCTGTTCCGACTTATGCAGTGACCAAAACTATTATTAGCTATCTTCACAATATGTACAAGCTTAGAAAAGAATACAAATATCGAAATTTGAAAAAAAATACACGAACTTCTGAATAAAGCATTGACAAGTTTGTGAAAGATGTAGTATTCTGTGACCTGTGAATAAGAACAACTTTTATTCATCAAATACCGAAATTAGACCAAGATGAGGTCCATCAGGAGGATTCACAATGAAAGTAATAGTAGTAGGTTGTACGCATGCTGGAACATCAGCTGTAAAAACAATTCTAAATGACAACCCAAATGTAGAAGTAACTGTTTTTGAACGTAATGACAATGTGTCATTCTTATCTTGTGGAATTGCCCTTTATGTAGGTGGGGTTGTGAAAGATCCAGCAGGGTTGTTTTACTCAAATCCTGAAGAATTAGCTTCAATGGGTGCATCAGTACACATGGAGCATAATGTTACAAAAATTGATACTGCAGCTAAAAAAGTAGTTGTAGAAAACATCAAAACTGGAGAAGTTTTTGAAGAATCTTACGACAAACTAGTTAATACGACAGGTTCATGGCCAATCGTTCCTCCAATCTCTGGAATCGATTCTAAAAATATCTTATTGTGCAAAAACTACAATCAAGCCAACGAAATCATTCGCCAAGCTAAAGACAAACAAAAAGTTGTTATTGTTGGTGGAGGATATATTGGTATTGAATTAGTTGAAGCATTTGCTGAATCTGGTAAAGATGTTACTTTGATTGATGGATTAGACAGAATCTTAAATAAATATTTAGATGCAGAACTTACAGATGTATTAGAACACGACTTGCAAGAGCGTGGCATTAAATTAGCTCTAAACCAAACAGTAAATGGTTTCGAAGCTAACGAGAATGGTGAAGTAAGTAAAGTGGTTACTTCTGGCGGTTCATTTGATACTGAAATGGTTATCATGTGTGTTGGATTCCGTCCAAACAATGAACTATTGAAAGGTCAAGTAGACATGTTGCCAAATGGCGCTATCTTAGTTGACGAATACATGAGAACAAGCAACGAAGATGTTTACGCTGCTGGAGACAGTTGTGCAGTACACTACAATCCAAACGGCGGATATGCTTACATTCCGTTAGCTACAAATGCTGTTCGTATGGGTACGTTAGTTGGTAAAAACATTATTGAACCAACTGTTAAATACCGTGGGACTCAATCCACTTCTGGATTGTACTTGTTTGGTTTCAATATTGGTTCTACAGGTGTGAACGTGAACAGTGCTTCTCACTTTGGATTAGACGTACGTTCAGTCGTAGTGGAAGATTTCTACCGTCCTGAATTTATGCCGACAAACGAAAAACTATTGATGAAATTAGTGTACGAAGTAGGAACAAACCGTATCGTGGGTGGACAAGTAATGTCTAAATACGATATCACTCAATCTGCTAATACATTGTCTTTAGCTATTCAAAACAAAATGACTATTGAAGACTTGGCTTACGTTGATTTCTTCTTCCAACCAGTATTCGATCGTCCTTGGAACTACTTGAACTTACTTGCACAAGCTGCAGTAGAACAAGAAAGAAAAATCAAAGTAGAAGCAACCGTATAAAAATAGACCAAGATGAAAAAGGCTGGGATTTTTCCCAGCCTTTTTTGTATTTGTTTGATTAAAAGAGATCCGCTGCGCATAAAACGACATTTGTCTCGCCCTTAGTTTCAAGTTATGATATAATACATTAGTTGTAGTTGAAATTTAACTAAAAAGCACGCAGCAAATGATAGGTTATTGATGATAAGATGTATAAATATCATTGGTAAGTTGAACTTATCACGAGCAACCGTGTTCGTTTATTCATATAAAAAATATAGATTATACTAAAAAAAGAGGGATTTAAAAATGAAACAAACGTTAAAAGAGGAAGTGTCATCCCGGAGAACTTTTGCCATTATTTCCCATCCGGATGCTGGTAAAACAACCATTACGGAACAATTGTTGCTTTTTGGGGGAGCGATTCGTCAAGCTGGGACAGTAAAAGGGAAAAAAACCGGAAAATTTGCAAAATCTGACTGGATGGAAATTGAAAAGCAACGTGGAATCTCTGTTACCAGTTCAGTTATGCAGTTTGATTACCAAGACAAACGCATCAATATCTTGGACACACCAGGACATGAGGATTTCTCAGAAGACACGTATCGAACGTTGATGGCTGTAGATAGTGCAGTTATGGTGATCGATAGTGCCAAAGGGATCGAGCCGCAAACGAAGAAATTATTCAAAGTTTGTCGTATGCGAGGGATTCCAATTTTCACCTTTATCAATAAATTAGACCGTGATGGAAGAGAGCCATTGGATCTGATTGATGAGTTGGAAGAAGTGTTAGAGATCGATGCTTACCCTATGAACTGGCCGATTGGTATGGGTAAAGGGCTGCTTGGTTTATATGATTTATACAATAATCGTGTAGAAGTTCATCGTCCTGAAGTAAATGGAGTGAACGGCGAAGCATACGCTCCATTGGACGAAGATGGCGAAATCATTGGAGAACATCCATTGAAGCAATATTCTTTATACAATCAAGCGTTAGAAGATGCGCAATTATTAAGTGAAGCAGGAAATGTATTTTCAAGAGAAAAAATACAAGCTGGAGAATTGACACCTGTATTTTTTGGTTCTGCTTTAACAAACTTTGGAGTTCAAACGTTCTTAGATACTTATTTAGAATTCGCTCCAGGACCATCTGCTCATGAAACAAAAGAAGATGAAAAAGTTGACCCAGCTTATGAAAAATTTTCAGGTTTTATTTTCAAGATTCAAGCGAACATGAATCCTGCTCACCGTGACCGAATCGCGTTTGTGCGTATTTGTTCAGGGAAATTTGAACGGGGAATGGACGTAACGCTTGCTAGAACGGCTAAGAAAATGAGATTGTCCAATTCCACTCAATTTATGGCTGAAACACGTGAGACAGTGGAACATGCAGTTGCTGGAGACATTATTGGTCTATACGATACCGGTAACTTCCAAATTGGAGATACCATTTATGAAAACAACTTAAATGTGGAATTTGAAAATCTTCCACAATTTACGCCTGAGTTGTTTATGAAAGTTTCCGCTAAAAATGTCATGAAACAAAAATCTTTCCACAAAGGTGTGCAACAATTGGTTCAAGAAGGAGCCATCCAGTTGTACAAAACGTATCATACAGAAGACTACATTATTGGCGCTGTAGGTCAGTTGCAATTTGAAGTATTCCAACACAGAATGTTACACGAATACAATTCAGAAATCATTATGACGCCAATGGGAACTAAGATTGCACGTTGGATCGATGAAAAAGACTTAGATGAAAATATGTCTTCTAGTCGGAATATCTTAGCGAAAGACCGTTTCGACAATCCGTTGTTCTTATTCGAAAATGAATTTGCTATGCGCTGGTTTGCAGACAAATATCCAGACGTGGAATTAAAAAGCTTACTGTAAAAAGCAATGAATTATCCTTGCTTAGTATAAAAAAACGTCTCATTTCATTCCTGTATCAGGATTGAAAGAGACGTTTTTGTTTGGTGAGGAATAAATTCGACAAAATCAATGAAGTCGTTTCAATTTGATACGTAAGCAATAGAATTTTCATGCAGTTTGAAACAGCAGAATAAACTTTTTTTCTCTCTGACTGTTTTAAACTGCATGTTGGAGGGTCCTGTATCAAAATGTTATTGAACTTCCAGTTTTTTGAAAAGCTGATCGGAAATACCTCTAGAGTAGTTTTTTGCTTAATGGTTGTCTTAAGTATTACATCAGTAGTAAAGATCAACAAGAGGGGCTTGCTGAATCGGCATATAAAACAACCCGGAAACCGAATAAGTTTTCCAGGCTGCTTATTATGAATCAGTTTAAACTTTAATAGATAGTTCAACAAGATGAGGAGCAGGAAAGATTTCAACGTCCTCGGGATTCACTTCTAAAATATTCTCAATTGCAAAATGAATCTCGGAATTTTTTATATTCCGGTTTTTATTTTGAAGAATCACATCTTGATGTGTTGGTGCTCCAGAAAAAATGACCGTGGTGGAACCTAATGAAAAAACTTTTATAAAAACGGCATCTGTATTTTCCAGCTGATTATTCACTAAATGAGAATGACTATTGGTTACATCGATTAATTTCACGTTCTCCACCTCAATTTTTAAAGAATTTAAATTTATATAATTTTATTATAAACCTCAGAAAAGCGTTTTACAAAAGATTATTGCCTAAAAAAAGAAAAAACCTTCAAAAGCTAGGCGTTACGCGCTACCTTTTGAAGGTTACACATGAAAAGAGGGGCTTAAATTAGTCTTCTGCTTCTTCAGAAGATGAATCCTTCACTGCTTCTACAGCTGTGTGGTTATCTTTAGCTTGTATAGTGATTTCTCCATCATCAGTTGTGGTACTGATTAATTCTTTGACGTTTGGATGATCTAGATAAAAATCAGCGATACGGTCTTCAATTTGTTCTTGGATTACTCTGCGTAAAGGACGAGCGCCTAGTTTAGCATCAAAACCTAAATCAACGAGTTTTTCTTTGACTTGTTGATCCACATCAAGTGTAATGTGTTGGTCTTGAAGCATATTGTTGACGTCATGGATCATAATGTCTACGATTTGCAGCAGATTTTCTTTAGTTAAAGAATTGAATTCGATAATACCGTCAAAACGGTTGATGAATTCTGGTTTAAAGTAGTCGGTCAAGTGGTTTAAGACAGAACTGCGGTTAGATTGGTTGGTTGCAGAAAATCCTACACTAGCTTCAATCTCCCCTTGTCCTACATTACTTGTCATAATAATGATCGTATCTTTAAAACTGACAGTTCTCCCTTGAGCATCTGTTAGGCGTCCATCATCTAGAATTTGCAAGAACATATGCAATACATCAGGATGAGCTTTTTCAATTTCGTCTAATAGTAAAATACTGTACGGGTTGCGACGAACTTTTTCCGTCAGTTGTCCAGCTTCGTCATAACCGACATAGCCTGGAGGAGAACCGATCAATTTAGACACACTATGTTTTTCCATGTATTCACTCATGTCAAAACGCACATAGGCCTCTTTATTTCCAAACAATTCAAAAGCTAGTTGCTTAGCCAATTCTGTTTTACCCACACCCGTAGGTCCAACGAAAAGGAATGAACCGATCGGGCGTCCTTTTTTATTAAATCCAACACGATTTCTGCGAATAGCTTTAGCAATTTTTTCAATCGCAGCATCTTGTCCAATAACGTGTTTCTTCAAATCTTTATCTAAATTACGCAATTGAGTCTGCTCTTTTTCTTTTAAATCGCCAACAGGAATGTTGGTTTTCATTTCAATGATATTGATCATATCTTGTTCTGTGATCACTGGTTTATCGGAATCGAGTTGTTGTTGATCTCTCATAGCCGCGTATTTAGCTGCTTGATCGCGATAAAAAGCTGCTTTTTCATAATCTTCGTTTTGCAAAGCCGCTTGTTTTTCTTGAGCAGCTTCAGCGATTTTATCTTCAATAATGTGCGGGTCAACTGTTTGAATCGTTAAGTTTTTCTTTGAACCTGCTTCATCAAGAAGGTCGATAGCTTTGTCCGGCAAGAAACGATCTTGAATGTAACGATCAGATAAATTAACAGCAGTACGAATAGACTCATCTGAATAGTTTACTTGATGATAATCTTCGTATTTCTTTTGAATTCCTTTTAAAATACTGAAGGTTTCTTCTACAGTAGGCTCATCTACCCGTACAGGTTGTAAACGACGTTCAAGAGCACCATCTTTTTCAATAGAACGATATTCTCGCAAGGTAGTAGCACCAACTAATTGCAGTTCGCCACGAGCAAGAGCAGGTTTTAAGATGTTCCCTGCGTCCATGCTGCCGTCAGCACTTCCAGCACCAACAATCTCATGAATCTCGTCAATAAATAGAATGACTTGATTATTTTGTTTCAATTCATTCATTAATTGTTGCATACGTTCTTCAAATTGACCACGGATACCCGTACCTTGTACTAAGGAAGCTACATCTAAGCGGATCACTTCTTTATTCATTAATTTTTGCGGTACGTCTCCATCCACGATTTTTTGAGCCAAACCTTCTACCACGGCAGTTTTACCTACACCTGGGTCACCGATTAAAACTGGGTTGTTCTTTGTACGGCGATTTAAAATTTCCAGAACACGTTCAATTTCTTGATCTCTGCCAATAACGGGGTCGATTGCACCGGATTTTGCGAGATCAGTTAAATTAGTACCGTATTCACCTAAAATTCCAGATTTTCTTCTAGTAGGAGGTTGATTGCCGCCACCAGAACCATTCTGAGTAGGAGGGACATTTGAATTTGAATAATTTTTTGTTCCGCCTTGCATAGAACGGAATAAATCATCTAGGTTTCCAAAACCAAAAGGATTTTGTGGGGGCCTATTGTTTCCCATTCCTCTAGCTTGTGCATTTTTTAATTCTTGATAACAATTTTGACAAAGATCTAGTTGACCTTTTTGACCATTCATGCTTGTATACAAATGAATCGTTGCTTCGTTTTGATTACAATTTTGACATAACATATCGTTACACAACCTTTCAAAGATTGATTTATAGGTCAAATTAGAATTTGACTATATCTGACCTTTATGGATTTATTATACACTGACCAATACTGACTTTCAAGTATTTTCTATTAAAAAGATTTCTCTAACCATAGGCAATCTACATTCTACCGACAGGATACATCTATTTTCTATTTTAATAAAGTGATACACTATAGAGAGAACTAAATTTTTGTGAGGTGATTACATGACAATGGAAGAAATGAATGCTCAATTAAATGCATTAGTTTCTGAGGAACAAAGTGAATTGGCTGTTTCTAAAGAAAATTTCATGGTATTTCTTGAGGTATGGAATAAGCATCCAGAAAAAAGCCGTATTGTAGGGAAAGCAGAATTAGGTGGGAATGTCATTTATCATTACGAAAAAGACTAAAATAATTAAATTTCTGATTAAATAATGAGTTGAATGTAAAAATAGTTGTGAAAAGAATAAAAAAATGGTAATCTATCTTGTGAAAGGGTTATTTTTGGTCGTTGAAATTACTGGTTTCAGTAAAAAAACAGCTGAATCTGACTCTCATAAAAAAATACTCGAAATAAAGGGGAATAACCAATTATGGAAAAACGCGAATTTCATATCGTAGCTGAAACAGGAATCCACGCACGTCCAGCTACACTATTAGTACAATCAGCAAGTAAATACAACTCAGATATCAACCTTGAATACAAAGGTAAATCAGTAAACTTAAAATCAATCATGGGCGTAATGTCTTTAGGTGTTGGACAAGGTGCTGACGTTGCCATCACTGCGGAAGGTGCAGACGAAGCTGAAGCAATCAACGGTATTGAGGAAACAATGAAGAAAGAAGGCTTATCTGAATAATGGTAGAAGTGTTGAAAGGGATTGCAGCAAGTGATGGTATTGCCACAGCAAAAACCTATATGCTCATTGAACCTGATCTAACTTTCACCAAAAAAACAGTTGAAGATTCTGAAAAGGAAATTCAACGTGTAAGCGACGCTGTAGCGAAAGCTAAAGGGGAACTTGAACAGATCCGTGAAAATGCTGCAAAAAGCCTAGGAGAAGAAGAAGCGCAAGTATTCGATGCTCATTTAATGGTGCTTTCTGATCCTGATTTAATTGGAACGATTGAAAGCAACATTAAAGACAACAAAATCAATGCAGAAAGTGCTTTGCAAGAAGCAACAGATACATTCATCGCTATATTCGAAGGCATGGAAGACAATCCTTACATGCAAGAACGTGCTGCAGATATCAAAGATGTCCGTAAACGTGTTCTAGCACATCTATTAGGAGTTAAATTGCCAAGTCCTTCAACAATCGATGAAGAAGTGATTGTTGTGGCGCATGATTTGACGCCAAGTGATACAGCTCAATTAAACCGTAAATACGTAAAAGCTTTTGTTACAGATGTTGGAGGTCGTACTTCACATTCTGCGATTATGGCGCGTTCTCTTGAAATCCCTGCAATTGTTGGTTCTAAAGAAATCACTCAACGTGTAGTAGATGGAGACGAAATTATTGTAGACGGTTTAGAAGGCGAAGTTTACATTAAACCAGATACTGATACTATTGAAGTGTATGCTAAAAAAGCTGAAGCTTTTGAAGCTCAAAAAGCTGAATGGGATAAATTAAAAGAAGAAGCTACGGTTACTTCTGACGGAAAACACATTGAATTAGCTGCTAATATTGGAACGCCTAAAGATTTAGACGGAGTTCACAATAACGGTGCTGAAGCTGTTGGTTTATACCGTACAGAATTCTTATACATGGATTCTACAGATTTCCCTACAGAAGATGATCAATACACAGCTTACAAAACAGTATTAGAAAGTATGGAAGGCAAACCAGTTGTTGTCCGTACAATGGACATCGGCGGGGATAAAGAACTTTCATACTTAGACTTGCCTCATGAAATGAACCCGTTCTTAGGATATCGGGCGATTCGTATTAGTTTAAATGAATCTGATATGTTTAGAACACAATTGCGTGCGCTATTACGTGCTTCAGTTCATGGTAACTTACGTATCATGTTCCCTATGATCGCTACTTTAGCTGAATTCCGTGAAGCGAAAGCTATTTTGATGGAAGAAAAAGAAAACTTGATCAATGAAGGTATTGAAGTTTCTGATTCTATCCAAGTTGGTATCATGATTGAAATTCCAGCTGCAGCTGTGATTGCAGATAAATTTGCTAAAGAGGTTGATTTCTTTAGTATTGGAACGAATGACTTGATTCAATACACAATGGCTGCTGACCGTATGAACGAACGTGTTTCTTACTTGTATCAACCATATAACCCATCAATTTTACGTTTGATTAAAAATGTAATTGATTCAGCTCACAAAGAGGGCAAATGGGCTGGTATGTGCGGAGAAATGGCTGGAGATCAAACGGCTGTTCCATTATTGTTAGGATTAGGATTAGACGAATTTTCAATGAGTGCTTCAAGTGTGTTAAAAACACGCAGCTTAATGAAAAAATTAGATTCTACTAAGATGACTGAACTTGCAGAAAAAGCAATCAATGATTGTGATACTGCTGATGAAGTTGTTGCATTGGTTGAAGAATACGTGAAATAACGCTAATTGAAACAAATAGAAAAGGTTCATTAGGAGATAAGCCTAATGAACCTTTTTGTGTATAGACTAAAAATATTATCTTTTTTCATGCTAAAGTTGGATAAGTTTTTAATTTTTATATGATAAGGTAAGATGGTGATAAATAGAAATAAGTTTACATAGAATTTTTACAGTATATAAACTGTTTTTTTTATAAAAAAAACGTATAATCTTATTAAAGGAGTGAAAATAAATGAGAATTGGAATTTTCACTGATTCGTATTTCCCGCAAGTTAGTGGTGTTGCTACTTCAATCCAAACGCTTAAAGAAGAGTTGGAAGAACATGGACATGAAGTGATTATTTTTACTACGACAGATCCCATGGCGCAGAAATCTGAGCCCAACATTGTCCGCTTTTCGAGCATCCCTTTTTTCTCATTCAAAGATCGACGTGTAGCATTTCGCGGAATGCTTAGTGCGCTAAAAACTTCAAAGGAATTGAAACTTGATTTAGTGCATACTCATACGGAATTCAGTTTGGGAATGACAGGTAAGTATGTAGCGCGCCAACTGAACATTCCTTGTGTTCATACGTACCATACGATGTATGAAGATTATTTGCATTACGTGGCAAAAGGGAAAGTCCTCAGACCCTCACATGTAAAATTGGTTTCGAAGTATTTTTGCAATCAAACTGCTGGGGTTATTGCCCCGAGTGAAAAAGCAAAAAATAAATTGATTTCTTATGGCGTTACCAGAAGCATTAAAGTGATTCCAACTGGGGTTAATTTGAAGAAATTAAGTGCCAAATCTACACGTGATATCCGCCAGAAATTAGCTATTTCAGAAGATGAGCTGGTATTGTTGTCATTAAGCAGGTTAGCGCAAGAAAAAAATATCCAAGCTATCTTGCGTGCTTTTCCAACAGTATTGGCTGAGTTTCCGACCGCTAAATTAATCGTTGTCGGAGATGGGCCTATTCGAGGTGCATTGGAACAATTGAGCCATGAATTGGGAATCGATTATTCGATTCGATTTGCTGGAGAAGTAAGCGTCGATGAAGTAAATGCTTATTATCAAGCATCAGATCTATATGTGAATGCGTCAACTTCTGAATCTCAAGGTCTTACTTATATTGAAGCTATCGCGGCAGGAACAGATATTGTCGCAAGATCCAGTTCGTATACCGATATGTTGATCTACAGTGGTAAATTGGGTAAAACTTATCAAAAAGATGAAGAACTGGGACAAACGATCATTGAGTATTTAACCAATGATAAGAAACAAGAAACAACTACAAAAGAAAGAAAAAACTTGTTAAACTCTATCTCAGCGACCGTTTTTGGGGAAGAGGTATTGCAGTATTACGAAGAGGCGATACACATCCACAATCAAGAAAAACAAGTGGATTCAAAAGTTTATCGAAAATCAGTAAGGAGAGGGTAAAAAATGCTTCAAGTAAATATGTTTTCTTCTGCTGATAAAGTACAAGGACAAGGAGTGGGGAGCGCTTATTTAGAGCTGATTCAACTGTTAAGGAAGTACCATCCTCATTCTATCGAATTATCGATCAATAAATATTCTAAAACGGCTATCAGTCACTACCACACTATTGACCTGCCTTTTTATCTCAGCACTTTTTTTAGAAAGCGATTTGGAAGAAAGATAGGGTATGTGCATTTTTTACCGTCTACTCTTAAAGGCAGTATTCATTTACCGCGTATCATAGAAAATACTTTTTACAAATACGTCATATCTTTTTATAAAAGGATGGACCATTTAGTTGTGGTAAATCCTATTTTTATTGAAGAATTAAAGAAATACGGAATTGCTGAAAATAAAATTACATATATTCCTAATTTTGTAGCGAAAAAGGATTTTTTTGCTTACTTGCCAGAACAAAAAAAACAACTCAGAGAAGCTAAAGGAATTTCTGCAGAGAAATTTGTTGTTTTTGGTGCCGGTCAAGTGCAAGAACGTAAAGGAGTCTATGATTTTGTGAAATTAGCAGAAGAGATGCCGGATGTGCAATTTATTTGGGCTGGCGGATTTTCATTTGGGAAAATCACGGATGGTTATGAGAAGTTTAAAAAAATAATGGAGCAACCGCCAAAAAACTTGTCCTTTACCGGGATTATTCAGCGTGATGAAATGCGGGACTACTACAACCTGGCTGATTTATTCTTGTTGCCTTCTTATGAAGAGCTGTTTCCAATGTGTATATTAGAATCTTTCGCTAGTAATACTCCAGTGATGTTAAGAGATTTACCGCTTTATGAACCAGTTTTGAAAGGCTATTATCTTCCTAGTGCTGATAGATCGAGTATGAAAGAAGCTATATCCCGCTTGAAAAATGAACCTGATGCGTATGTTGAACTGAAACAGCAAGCTGTAGAAGGGAACCACTATTATTCTGAAGAACGGTTAGCAGCATTATGGCTAGAGTTCTATCAACAACAGCAACTAGAAAGCGAGTTCCTTCACGACAAGAAGTAGAAGCTTCTTTTGATGTCTGGGTAATGACTATTGGGCAACATTAAATGGTATAATTGATGCACTATAAGAATAAATTGGGGGAGATAGATCAATGACGAAGAAAAAAATAGGGTTTATTGGGACTGGCGTAATGGGTACGTCAATTGTGAAACATTTATTGTCAGCAGGATATGAGGTGCAAATTTATAGCCGTACTAAAAGCAAAGCTAGTGAGTTGATAGAGTTGGGGGCTAAATGGCAAAATACGCCTGCTGGAGTAACTGAAAATGCAGAAGTGATCTTCACCATCGTAGGTTACCCGTCGGACGTAGAAGAAGTGTATTATGGCGAAAACGGAATATTTAAAACAGCTACAAAACGACATATCTTAATTGATATGACGACCAGCACCCCAACACTAGCAAATAGAATTTATCAAACCGGTATAGAAAAAGGAATCGCTGTTTTAGATGCTCCTGTGTCAGGAGGAGATTTAGGCGCGAAAAATGGAACGTTAACGATTATGGTAGGTGGAGATGAACCAGTTTTTGATAGTGTGAAGCCGATTCTTGAAGAGTTTTCTGGGAAATTAAATCTGCAAGGGTCTGCTGGCAGCGGGCAACACACCAAGATGGCAAATCAAATCATGGTTGCAGGTACAATGACTGGAATGACAGAGCTGTTGGTTTACGCAAAAGCAGCAGGGTTAGACATAGAAAAAGTCTTGGACACCGTTGGAGGAGGGAGCGCTCAAAATTGGTCGCTTTCTAATTATGGACCTCGTATCTTAAAAGAAGATTATTCTGCAGGTTTTTTCATCAAACATTTTGTGAAAGATTTGAAGATCGTTCTAGATGAAGCCAAAAGAATGAATCTTAATTTACCCGCTACTGCTCTTGCTGAAAAACTTTATGAAGAATTAGAAGGCAAAGGGAATGGCAATGATGGAACTCAAGCTTTGATCAAACTATGGTGGGAAAATTGATTAGGTTCATTTTATCAGGAGCTGCGACGAAATGATTGCAGCTCTTTTTTTATTAGATATCAGTTAATGGAATAATAATTGATTATTCTAAGGATGTGTCTATCATTTAATTATCATAATTGTGGGGCAAATGTGAGTACTGGATGATGAGGAAAGCTTTATTTAACAGGGATATAGAGACGATGGATATTTTTTTTCATAAAAGACAAGTGAGTATAGTGTTATTTGCAATAAAATCTGTTAAAATGGTACTGAGTCAAGTTTGAAAGGGGCACGAATCATGAAGTCTTCACAATTAACAGCCATTATACGAAGATTAGAAGCTATGCAAGAAGGCACAGACGGAGAAGTACAAGTTCGTCGTTTTGAAAAAGAGGGCGCTGAGCGCTGTTTGATTACTTATGATGGAAAAGCAGGAATCTATGAACTAGAAGAAAGAGCAACCGGTCAAGTATATCAATTTGATGATATCGACATCGTAGCCATAGAAATATTTGAACTACTTCAAGATTAAGCAATCAACCGATGCAGAAATAGTCGTATTTCTGCATCGGTTGTTTTATTTTGTCCATAATGATAAAATCCCTTTCGTATTCGTTCGCTGTATTTGATAAAGGGCCTGTTTGGCACGTCAAGTTTTAGAAACTGCTACAGTTTTTTAGAGTAAATGGGTGTTTTTATCTGTTTGCCCTCTCATATTTATGAAATCAGTAGAATATTTTGTTATAATGAATAGAAGTTTGTTAAACTTAAGTTAACTTAAGGAGTAGAAGCGGATGAGTGAACATTTATTTGCTGTCTTAGGTGGTATGGGAACTTTAGCAACTGAAAATTTTATTCAGGAACTAAACCGGTTATCTGCTGCTAATAAAGACCAAGATTATTTAAACTATGTTGTATACAATAAAGCTAGTATTCCGGATCGTACGGAATATATTTTAGACAAAAGCGCGCCAAACCCAATTCCTGTGCTAGCTTCTGGTTTGCAAAAACTGGCAGCGATGGAGCCTGATTTTATTGTGATGCCCTGCAATACGGCACATTTCTTTTACGATGAATTAGCCCAATTGATCAATGTTCCTTTTTTAAACATGATTGATGAAACAGTTAAAGAACTGATGGTACGGGGAGCAAAACCAGGGATGAAAATCGGGATTGCTGCCACTGAAGGTACGATCGAATCAAAAATCTATGAAGATAAACTCAATGAAGCTGGATTTGCTTCTTACGTACCGAACAAAGAGTTGCAAAAAATCGTTAACGACTTGATCTATGTAGATATCAAGCAAAATTCCAATATCAATATGCCTCGTTACAATAAGATGGTGTCCTGTTTCGAAGCGGAACAGTGTGATTATGTAGTGCTGGGATGCACTGAATTATCTATCTTCAATAGTTACGACCACAAAAAGAAGAGTAATGTAGTAGATGCTGATGATGTTTTGGTTCGGAAAACAGTGGAACTGGCACGACGGACTCAACCATTAGTTTAAGCAAAGGGAGTTATGGATACATGAAAGCTTTAAAAGTACAAGAATACATCAATCAATTAGTTGCAAATGATATTCTGATCAAAACAACCATTGACCAAAACTCGATGATTACTGAGAATGTCATTTTACAGATGACTTATGACTCAAGAGAAGTCAGTGACCCTTCTTTGTTTATTTGTAAAGGAGCAAATTTTAAAGAAGAGTATTTGAGACAAGCAGTTTCATATGGTGCTGTAGCTTATGTGAGCGAAGTGGAATATGATGTAGATGCACCGGTGATCTTAGTAACGGATATACGCGAAGCTATGGCTTTGTTAAGTTCTTTATTCTTTGATTTTCCAGAAAAAGATTTGACCTTAGTGGGTGTGACAGGTACAAAAGGAAAAACAACGACTACGAACTTTATTCGTTCTATCTTAGATGACTATCTGGTAGCCAATCAGAAAAAAAATTCTGCTTATTTCTCTTCAGTAGAAAACTATGATGGGGTAACGAAAGCTTCTTCTCGTATGACCACACCTGAAGCTATGGTATTAAAACAAAATTTTAGAACGGCAGTGGATTCTGGAGTAGAATTTTTTGAAATGGAAGTTTCCAGCCAAGCATTAAAATACGATCGGACAAAAGGCCTGGATTTTGAGATAGGAATTTTTCTGAATATATCGGAAGATCATCTAAGTCCTTTAGAACACAGTGACATGGACGATTATTTAAATTCAAAACTCTTATTGTTTAAGCAATCAAAAACCATTTGTTTGAACTTGGATACGGATTATCTTGCAAGAATAGAGAATGCCGCTAAACAAGCCAATAAAGTTGTTACGTTTAGCCAACACAATGAAAAAGCTGATGTTTATGGATACAACGTTCAAAAAGAGGATCACCACATTACTTTTGATGTTCGTACTCCTCAGTATACAGAAAAAATGACTTTAGGAATTGCTGGATTATTCAATGTTGAAAATGCTCTAGCTGCAATTGCTGCAATGTACGTATTGGAGATCCCGGTAGAGTATATCAAGTCAGGCTTGTTGAAAGCTCGAGCAAAAGGACGCATGGAATTGTATACGAGCCATGATACTAATTTAGTAGGAATCGTAGACTATGCTCACAATCGATTAAGCTTTGAAGTATTATTCAATTCGTTGAAAAAAGAGTATCCAAATCATCAAATGATCGCTGTATTTGGTTGTCCAGGAGGCAAAGCTTTTAACCGCCGTAAAGAGATGGGGGAAGTAGCGGGACGCATTGCAGATATGGTGTATATTACAGAGGATGATCCAGCCAATGAATCTGTCCGCTCAATTTCTGAACAAGTAGCGGAAGCTGTAATAGCTGAAAACGGATCTTATGAAATTATTGAAGATCGTGCAGAAGCTATCCGTAAAGCAATGAGCCATATCGAGATGCCGACTGTCGTTGCTGTGGTTGGGAAAGGTGCAGAAATAAATCAACGAGTGGGAAACGGCTATGTTGAATACGAAGGTGATGCATTCCATGTCATCAAGAACCTAGAAACTTACAATAAGCATCATATATAATCAAGAAAGGCTATGATAGTAATGAAACAAACATTTATACCGGTAGTACTTGGAGGTAGTCGTGGAGCTTATGGGATTGGACGTTCTTTGTACGAAGAGTATAAAATAAAAGTCCATGTCTTTTGTTCGCGAATTATTGGTCCTGTTGCTGACGTGCCTTTTTTTGAATACCACGTTTTGCCAGATATCAAAGAAGAAAAAGTGCTATTTGATGAAGTCAATAAGTTGGAAAATGAAACGCCGGATATCCCTAAAATTATTTTTGGAAGCGACGATCTGTATGCTGAATTTGTGATCGTCAATAAGGAACGATTTCCTAAAAATTGGATAGTTCCTTATGTGGACGAAAATGTATTTAAACGAGCTACAGATAAGCAATATTTTTATGAAGCGTGTGAAAAGCTAAATGTGCCCTATCCAAAGACAAAAATCAGTGCTGAATTTGAAGCAGAGCTGCCATTTGAATTTCCGATTGTCATGAAACCTATTACTTCTCAAAATTATCAAGATTTACATTTTGAAGGAAAGAAAAAAGTGTACATCTTAGAGAATCAGGAAGAATACAGACAAAGTTTTGAAGCTATGCGCAAAGGCGGCTATCAAGGCGAAGTAGCTCTTCAGGAGTACATTCCCGGAGATGACAGCACACAAGCTGTGGTTACCGCATACCGTTCTATCCAAGATGGAAAAGTGAAATTGATTTCCTTTGGACAAATTCTACTAGAAGACCACACGCCATCAGGAATCGGAAATCATTTAGCCATTTTATCGCGTGAAGAAGAAAGCGTGTATGAGAATGTACGTAAATTAGTCGAAGAGTTCGGCTTTGATGCCTTTTCAAATTATGACTTGAAATACGATGCTCGTGATGGACAATACAAGTTTTTTGAATTGAATGGCCGATTAGGGGTTAGTCATTATTATGTCTGTGCTGCTGGAGAAAACGTAGCTGCCTACTATATTAAAGACTGGCTGACTAAGGAACCGATTGAACCGACTATCGTCAAAAATGAAGCACTCTTTAACGTAGTCCCTAAAAGGCTGCTGTTGAAATACATTAAAGACCCAATCCTAAAAGATAAAATCAAAGGATTTTACAAAACTGGAAAAGTATCTAACCCGCTGGACTGCAATGATGGGGTTACTTTAAAACGTCGAATGTATATTGAATCGGCAAAACTAAACTTCTTTAAGAAGTTTAAACAACATCCACCAGAGGAAGCATAAGAATTAAAGCAAAAATTGAAATTCCTTCTTTTTTGCGTATAATAAAAATATAGAAGACTATGGGAGTACTGAACGAAGTGCTCCTATTTTAATGGGTAGGGAGATGTTATGTTAAATTTATTTAAGCCAACATGGATGGTAGAAGCAATCTACCAAATTACACCAGAACAATTAAATGAGCACGGCATAAAAGCGGTGTTAACAGATTTAGACAATACACTGATTGCCTGGAATAATCCAAATGGTACCGAAGAATTGATCGCTTGGATTTCAGCCATGAAAACAGCTGATATACCAATCGTTATCCTTTCAAACAACAACGATGAACGAGTGAAACGTGTAGCAGATGTATTAGGTGTGCGTTACGTTGCCAGAGCATTGAAGCCGCTGTCTAAAGGTTTTAATGAAGCGACTAGAGGATTAGAATTGTCGAAAGAAGAGATTTTAATGGTGGGAGATCAGATCATGACAGATATTTGGGGCGCCAATCTTGCCGGAATCCGAAATGTCTTAGTGAAGCCGATTCTCAATTCAGATGCCTGGAACACCAAGATCAATCGTTTCTTTGAGTTGCACATTATGAATCACCTAATTAAAAAAGATCCAAACATGAGATGGAGGACATCGATACATGACAAAGACAGAGTTAAAGACTGAAGAAGAAATTCGGTGCATTGGATGCGGTGCTCTGCTGCAAACCACTGATAAAACTAAAGCGGGTTATACTCCAAAAACAGCTTTAGAAAAAGGCTTAGAAACGGGCGAAGTTTATTGCCAACGTTGTTTTAGATTGCGTCACTACAATGAAATTCAAGATGTTCATTTGACAGATGATGATTTTCTAAAATTATTGAATGAAATAGGCTCTAAAGATGCCTTGATTGTCAACGTAGTAGATGTGTTCGATTTTAATGGTAGTTTGATTCCTGGATTGCACCGTTTTGTTGGGAAAAATCCAGTATTGCTGGTTGGAAATAAGGTAGACTTATTGCCAAAATCACAAAAAAGAGGACGCTTGACTCAATGGTTACGCGAAAGAGCTCATGAAGCTGGTCTGCGACCGACAGATGTTGTTTTGACTAGTGCAATGAAAGCCGATGAAGTAGAACACTTAAAAGAGATGATCGAACAATATCGTAACGGAAAAGATGTTTACGTAGTCGGTGTCACGAATGTTGGGAAATCCAGCTTGATCAATCAAATCATCAATACTTCTGCTGGAGTAAAAGATTTGATTACAACGTCTCAATTCCCAGGTACAACGTTGGATCAAATAGAAATTCCTTTAGAAGATGGTAATTCATTGATTGACACACCGGGAATTATTCATCGTCATCAAATGGCGCATGTTTTAGGTGCAAAAGACTTAAAACTGATTGCTCCTAAAAAAGAGATCAAACCTAAAGTTTACCAATTGAATGAAGGCCAAACCTTATTTTTTGGTGGAGTGGCTCGATTTGACTTTATCAAAGGGGATAGAAGTTCCTTTACTTGTTACGTTTCAAACGATTTGAATATTCATCGAACTAAATTAGAAAAAGCAGATGAATTGTATCAAAAACAAAAAGGCGAATTATTGCAACCGCCTCGTAATGAAGAAAAAGATACTTTCCCAGAACTTGTTCGCTTTGAATTTTCAATCAAAGAAAAGACAGATATCGTATTTGCTGGTTTAGGCTGGGTAACAGTCCCTGAACCAGGAGTTGTAGTAGCTGGATGGGCTCCTAAAGGAATCGATGTTTTAATCAGAAAGTCAATTATATAAAAAAGTTCGTATACAGAAATGGAGAATCAGCATGGCCTTAACAGGAAAACAAAAAAGTTTTTTGCGTAGTAAAGCACATCATTTAAATCCTATTTTTCAAATTGGGAAAAACGGAATGAATCCGGATATGTTAAAACAAATCGGGGAAGCATTAGAAAAAAGAGAATTGATCAAAGTATCCATTCTGCAAAACTCAGATGAAGAAGTTCCAGAAGTGGCTGAAGAAATTGAACAGGCAGTAGGATGTCAAGCCGTTCAAAAAATTGGCCGAGTAATTGTGCTGTACAAACCTTCGACGCAAGAAAAATACCGTAAAGTATCATTAGAAATACCAAGAGCGTGAAGAAAGGCGTTTAGCTCACCGGACGTTTCACGACCACAACAGTTTAGGGTTCTTTCCAAACAGTTGTGGTTGTGAAACGGTAGTGTGAGCTGCCTTTCGCAACGCGTCTAAGAGCACACAGGTAAGAAGGAGTGGAAGTCGTGTGAAAGAATCGTTTTTTTCTGGGAAACGGACACAGGTTTTAAGTGAACCAGTTGCTGAAACCACAACAAAGAAAAGAGTTGGTATTCTTGGAGGAACTTTTAATCCTCCACATGTTGCACACTTAATGATTGCCGATCAAGTATGTCAACAATTGGGATTAGACAAAGTCTATTTTATGCCTACCGCTGCTCCGCCGCATGTGGATACTAAGAAAACAATTGCGGCTGAGCATCGGTTAAAAATGGTGGAAAGAGCTATTCAAGACAATCCTAAGTTTGATCTTGAAACGATTGAAATTGAACGTGGCGGAAAAAGCTATACCTATGAGACAATGCTGCAGTTAACTCAGCAGAATCCAGATACAGAATACTATTTTATTATTGGTGCAGACATGGTGAACTATCTGCCCAAATGGCATAAGATCGATGAATTGGCTCAATTGATTCAATTTGTAGGGGTCAAAAGACCGGGATATGTGATTGAGAGTCAATATCCTTTGATTTGGGTAGATGTTCCTGAAATAGCCGTTAGTTCAACTTCTTTAAGAAAAAAAATTGCCACCGGCTGTACAGTGAATTATTTAATTCCTCAAAAAGTTCTTGAGTACATTTATCAAGAAGGGTTGTATAGTTATGAAACTTAAACCAGAACAGCTTGTTTATTCAGGTCGATTCATCTCGCTGTCAAGAGATAAACTGGCAGCTCAAGTGGAGACACAGATGAGTTCCAAACGGTTCAAGCATGTATTAGGTGTGGAAGAGACTGCTATACAATTAGCAGATAAATACGGCGCCTCAGTAGAAGCAGCTAGTATTGCAGCTCTTTGTCATGATTACGCTAAAGAGCGACCTGATCATGAAATGAAAGAACTGATTATTGTTGATGAACATTTGGAAGAAGAGTTGTTAGACTATGGAAGCAATATATGGCATGGACCATGCGCTGCAGAGATAGCCAAAAAAGAGTTTCACCTCTTGGATGAAGACATCTTAAATGCGATTCGCTACCATACCATTGGTAGAAGCGAAATGTCTTTATTAGAACGAGTGATTTATGTGGCAGATTTTATTGAACCGGGAAGAAAATTTTCTGGAGTAGACGAAGCAAGAAGTCTTGCATCCAACGATTTAGAAGCAGCTGTGACATATGAAACGCAACAGACATTGATGCATTTGATTCAAACGAAAAAAAAGATTTACCCAAAAGCAGTGGCTACTTTCAATAAATGGGTAGCAAACAAATAGGAGGAAAGACATGAGTGAATTAAATAAAGAATTGCTTGAACTTGTAGTGAAAGCGGCGGACGATAAAAGAGCGGAAGATATTATGGTAATGGATGTACGAAATATTTCTCTTTTAGCCGATCATTTTGTAGTCATGCATGGAAATAATGATCGACAAGTTGTCGCAATTGCGGAAGCAATCGTCGACAGCGTTGAAGAAGCTGGATATTCTGTCAAACAAATCGAAGGAAAAGATTCAGCTAAATGGATCTTAGTCGATTTAGGAGACGTTGTGGTCCATGTATTCCACTACACAGAACGTTCATTCTACAACTTGGAAAAATTATGGAGCGATGCTCCTTTAGTGGATATTTCCGGTATGATCACGGAATGAGTTACAATATTTTCGCTCAAGTCTATGATGATTTAATGGATGAAGAGCTATACGATTTATGGATTGATTTCACGAAAAAAAACCTATCTGATACACACGAAAATGTATTGGATCTGGCTTGCGGAGCAGGTCATTTAGCCATTAAAATGAAACAAGAAGGCTATCAGGTTACTGGATTGGATCTGTCTTCTGAAATGATCGCTCTTGCAAAAGAGCGAGCTGAAGAAGTAGACATGGCGATTCCTTTTATCATTGGCAATATGTTGGATTTAAGCGTGGTAGAACAGTTTGATGCTGTGACATGTTATTGCGATTCGCTCTGCTATCTGCCAGATGCAGAAGCTGTTCAAAAAACATTTGAAGAAATCTCCCAACATTTGACAGAAGATGGCGTGTTCCTGTTTGACGTACATTCTATTCATCAGATCGATGAAATTTTTCCCGGCTATACGTTTAACGATCAAACCGAAGAAATCAGTTTTTTATGGAAAAGTTATGTAGGAGAATTTCCGCATTCCATTGAACACGATTTAACATTTTTTGTTTACCAAGAGGAGATCGACTTATACGAGCGTTTTGATGAGACCCATAAAGAACGAACTTATCCAATCAAACAGTATCTTTCAATGTTGAAAAAGGCCGGTTTTACTTCAGTTGAAGTCTCTGCAGATTATGGAAAAGGAAAGATACTTAATGATTCAACACGCTGGTTTTTCGTTTGCCGCAAAGAAACAAAATAGGGTTTCATTTTTGCTGAATGAAATGAGAAGGGTGGACCAACTATGAAAAGTTGCGGAATTATCGCCGAATACAATCCTTTCCATAATGGACATCGGTATCAAATACAAGAGGCTAAAAAACAGACTTCGGCTGAAGTGATCATCGTTGTCATGAGTGGAAATTTTTTACAGCGTGGAGAACCCGCAATAGTAGATAAATGGCACCGTGCAGACATGGCGTTGTCTTCCGGAGCAGATCTGGTCATTGAGTTGCCGGTAGCATTTAGTGTCCAACCAGCTGATTATTTCGCTAAAGGCGGTGTTTCTCTTCTTCAAGCGCTGCAGTGTGATTCTCTCTCGTTTGGTACTGAAAGTGGTACCGGAGAGAAATTTCAGCTATTTACTGAAAACTGGGATCGCCATGAAAAAGAGATCGAAGCTAAGTTCAGGCAGCTGAAGAATAATGGCGAGACTTATGCGGCTCAAATGCAGCAAGCAGTGAGAGCTGTTATACCAGGTAACGAACTCAATGTTGGAGCCCCGAATACTATCTTAGGATTAGCTTACGCGAAAGAAAACAGTCGCTATCCTAAGCCCATGACCCTATATCCAGTCAAACGTGTTGGATCTGGATATCATGATGAAAAATTGGGGGATACACCCTTTCAAAGTGCTACGGCATTGCGAAAAGTATTGTTGAAAGCTGCTGAAGGTTCTGAGAAATTAGCAGCTATTCAAACAGCTGTCCCGCCGGCAACGTTAGATAGCCTTCAACAAAGTGATTTTGCTAATTGGGAAAAATTTTGGCCCTTTTTAAATTATCAACTGATCCTTCAGTCAGAAGAGCAACTAAGAGAAATTTACCAAATGAACGAAGGTATTGAGCATCGATTGAAACAAAAAGCAATTGAAGCCGATTCCTTTGAACACTTTATTGAATTGGTAAAGACAAAACGATACCCGCGGGTGCGCCTGCAACGATTGTTTATCTATGTGTTGCTGCAATTGAAAAAAACAGACATGCAAGAAGCTTTACGAAGTCCGAAGGCTATTCGTGTGTTAGGATTTACAGAAAAAGGGCAACGCTATTTAAGTGAAGTGAAAAAAGAAGTTCCTTTACCGATCATTAGTCGTTTGAATCAAAAAAACAACTCTTTATGGGAAATGGATATTCTAGCAGGTAAAGTGTATCAATTGGCAGTGAAACAAAATCAAGATGACCAAGACTTTAATCGTTCACCGTTGCAAAAAAAGAAGTGAAAAGATGCTTTAAATAAGCTGAAAATAACTTTTAGGTGTAAGGTAAAATATAACTTTTAGGTGTAAGGTAAAATATCTTGACAAAGGATTTTTTCACTAGTATAATAAATTTTGTTGCTTTAGGAGTGAAAAAAATGAAAATGAAGTGGTCACTAAACGAATTAAAACGATATCTAAATGAGCCATTCGTCTTTTCTGACAACGTAGATTTGAAAGAATCTTTAGTAAAAAGAGAAGAAGAAATATTAGACGTTTCACCCATTCATTTAGATGGAATCTTAACTGTTAATGATGATGAATTAATTCTTCATATGAATGTTTCATTGAAATTAACACTTCCTTCTGCAAGATCACTAGAACCTGTATTATTTCCGATGGATTTTGTGATAGATGAAGTTTATATTCCAAAATCGGATTCTTATGAAAAACCTGTTGATGAAGAGAATGTTGTGATCTATTTGGAGCATGACTGGATCGACTTGTCAGAGAGTATCGAAGACACGATTTTGCTTAATCTTCCTTTACAAGTTTTTACTGAAGAAGAAGAGAAAGCTCATAATATGCCAAGCGGAAATAATTGGACGGTAATTTCAGAAGAAGATTACTATTATTCAGAAGAAAAAAAATCTGAAGAAACAATAGATCCGCGTTTTGCAGGTCTGAAAGATTTTTTTAACCAAGAAGAATCCGGTAATCAAGAAGAAGACTAACTTGTTTCTAGGTTAAATAGAAAATGAAACAATTGTTTAAGGAGGTGTATAGAATGGCAGTACCAGCAAGAAGAACATCAAAAGCTAAGAAAAATAGACGTCGTACTCACTTTAAATTAGAAGTACCAGGTATGAACGCTTGCCCTAACTGTGGGGAATTGAAAAAAAGCCATCACGTATGTGCATCATGCGGTTTCTATGATGGAAAAGAGGTAGCATCTAAAGAAGCTTAATCGAATTGAATAGTCAATTCAATGGATAAATGAAAAATAACCTTGAGAATATCTCTTAAGGTTATTTTTTTTGCTATTTTGTTGTCAAATTGTTAGAGTAATTAAGTTGAAAATGTTGTACAATTTAATAGAGAAACGATCAAGAACGGACGGGGGACAAGAAAATGTGGATGGATTCTAATGTTGCAATCTACATAGTGTTGTTGTTATTGCCAATAATATTATTTGTGCTTTTCAATAAGAAAATTAACCATCACTTCATGAAGCAGCAGTTAACCGTTAAAATGGCAGACTTGTTGGTACCTTATTTAATTGTAGGAATCCATATCATCAGTTCTTTAACATTTGGGATGTCGCTTTTCCCATATTTCCTTATTTTTATATTTACTCTCGCCATTATACTATTACTGTATTTAGCCGTAAAAAAAGGGGAAATTCTGTATTATAAATTCTTCAAAAGCTGGTGGCGTTTTGTTTTCATCAGTTCAATGATTACATATTACGGATTAGCAGCCACTACTATCGTTATTTCTCTTTAAAAGAGTAATGCATCAGGGGATGAGTGTGGGAAAAGTTGCAGACTTCATAAAAGAATTTAAGCAGAGCAGTGAGATAAACTCACTGCTCTGTTTTTTTTGGGTCTTCATCTTCTAGCGTTGATAAAGAAATTTTCTCCGGCCTACGGGGTTGCTTATGGAAAGCCATGGGAACGCTTGAGCCGAAAACCGGGTCTCAAGGCTTGCGAGCGTTACCGTAGCCGTTAGAGCGTTAGCGACGTACGGATATGGTATGCGCAGCGCAGAACAAACTTAGCGTAACGGCTAAAGGCTAACGTTAAGGAATTCCCATTGCATCCTCTTTCATGACTATAAGCAACCCCATATTCCTCTAAAAATTTCTAGGAATGAGTTTTTTAAAGGTTTGGAATTAATTTTTTTTCACTTACCAACGTCAAATGATGTAGAACCGTTTTTTATCTGAAGAGCCTATTATAAAGCTATTATAAGTATGGAAGAAATAGTTTGACGACTATCTATAAAGAATCTCCACTTCGTACCATTAATTGCAAAAAAAGCCTCTTTTTCTTAAATGTATAAAAAATTTCAACGGAAGTAACTAAAATGAGACAAAAGAAATCTCGTGATATATTTCTGATCTTAATGTAATGTCAGTAATGGAAGCGTTATATAAGGTTCGGAAAAAGTTGAGAATTTTTTTGGATTGTGGTGGTGGAAAGTGGGGGATTGTGGTAGACTGAATTTAAATAAAAATGATAGGGGTGACAGTAAACATGCTTATCGGTGAATACCAGCATAATATCGACGCAAAAGGCCGTTTGATTATGCCCGCTAAATTTAGAGAAGATTTAGGCGAGAAATTTATTATTACTCGTGGTTTAGATGGCTGTTTATTTGGATACCCGCAAGAAGAATGGTCTGATTTAGAAGAAAAACTGAAGCAATTGCCGTTGGCTAAAAAAGATGCTCGGCAGTTTACACGTTTCTTTTATTCAGCAGCAACGGAATGTGAATTAGACAAGCAAGGAAGAATCAACATTCCTCAAAATTTACGACAATATGCAAAATTAGACAAAGAATGTCATGTCATTGGAGTTTCTGAGCGCATTGAAATTTGGAGCAATGAAAGATGGTCTGAATATGCTTTGGAAGCAGAAGAATCTTATGAAGACATCGCTGAAAATATGATCGATTTTGGGTTTTAACTACTCGAGAAGATGAAAGGGAGATATTGATGCCTGAATTTAAACACGAAACAGTCTTACTGCATGAGACAGTAGATGGATTATCTATTTCTCCTGATGGAATTTATGTAGATTGCACACTTGGAGGAGCGGGACATAGTGAATATTTGTTGTCCCAATTAAATGAAAATGGTCACTTATATGCATTTGATCAAGATGAAACAGCTATCGCAAATGCAAAAGAAAAGCTTGCTGGATATATTGAAAAGGGAATGGTCACTTTTATCAAATCGAATTTCCGAAATATCACAGAAGAGTTGAATGAACGAAATGTTGATGCTGTAGATGGTATTTTATACGACCTAGGAGTTTCTTCTCCACAATTAGATCAAGCTGAGCGTGGATTTAGTTACCATCAAGATGCACCCTTAGATATGAGAATGGATACTGATTCACTACTGACAGCTCGTATTGTTGTCAATGAATGGCCTTATGAAAAATTAGTCAAAATCTTTTATCGTTACGGAGAAGAAAAATTTTCTAAACAAATCGCCAGAAAAATTGAAAAAGCGCGAGAGATTGCTCCTATTGAAACAACTGGAGAATTAGTAGAGTTGATTAAAGAGGGAATTCCTGCTCCAGCCAGAAGAAAAGGCGGACACCCAGCTAAAAGGACTTTCCAAGCTATACGGATTGCTGTAAATGATGAATTGTCAGCGGTAGAGGAATCGTTGGAAAAAGCTATCGATTTGTTAACTGTCAAAGGGAGAATCAGCGTGATCACGTTTCATTCTTTAGAGGACCGAATCGTCCAATCAATATACAAAGATCGTGCCAGAGGCCCTGAATTGCCTCCAGGACTGCCAGTATTACCCACTGAATACATGCCTGAACTAAAAATCATTACCCGCAAACCTATTTTGCCTAGTGAAGAAGAACTGGAACAAAATAATCGAGCGAGAAGCGCAAAATTGAGAATCGCTGAAAAACAAGTGAAAAGCAAAAAATAACCCTGTAGAATTCAGAAGAAAGGAAGTATCTTAATGGCATTAGAGAATAATTTAGCTAGAGACTTACATAGTGTGATGCCTGAACAAGCACCACAAGTATACCCTCAAAGACCGCAGCAACGACCTGCTTATACATCTGAACCTAAGAAACAAAAACTTTCAAAAGTTGAAAAACTTCTTATCACAGTAGCGAGTATAATCATTTTTTCTTTGGGTGTGGCCTGTGTTTCACTAGAAATTATGGTGGCAACCTCGAACCGAGAAGTTCAAGATACTAATCGAGAAATCGAAGAAATCGCTATTGTGAATACTAATCTAGAACAAGAAGTTCAAGAATTGTCTCGTTACGATCGGGTATATGAAATTGCTAGAGCACATGGATTAGAAATGAATGAAGAAAATGTAAGGAATGTCTCGAAATGAAAAAAAGAAATCCTTTAAAAAATAGAAAGCTGATCTCTATTCTCTTATTTTTTGCCTGTATAGTGATCTACGCTATATTTGCTGGCCGTTTTTCTTATATTATGGTTAAAGGGGAAGTCAACGGGGAAAACTTAGAGACGAATGTGAATAATTTATATACAAGAAGTAGTGTCCTTGAAGCTAACCGTGGTACCATCTATGACGTAGGAGGGAATCCGGTTGCAATGGATGCTACTTCTTATTCATTGTATGCAGTGTTAACCGATGAATGGTCAAACAACAAAAAAAATCCTCAATATGTAGTCGACAAAGAAAAAACTGCAGAAACATTGTCGCAATACATATCAATGAGTGAAGAAGAAATTTTGCAAAAATTGAATCAGGACCTAAGTCAGGTTGAATTTGGAACAGCAGGTAAAAACCTCACTTATGATATTAAAAGTGATATTGAAGCCGCTGACCTTCCAGGGATCTTTTTTACAGAAACGCCTACTCGTCTATACCCTAATGGAGTATTCTCCTCACATTTAGTTGGTGTGGCACAATTGCCTACTGCAGAGGATGGAGAAGCGGAAACTGGAAAAGAAATGGTCGGTCTTATGGGAGTCGAGCAGACCTACAATGATTTATTGACCGGAACAGATGGCAAGTTGAAGTATCAAAAAGACAGTTTTGGATATGCTTTGCCGAATGAAGAAGCAGAAGTGATCGATCCTGTAGATGGGGTAGACATTTATTTGACATTGGATAAACGAATGCAAGTTTTACTGGAAAGTGTGATGACAGAGGTAGATGATAAATACAATCCAGTGGCAATGACGGCTACTTTGATGAATCCGAAAACAGGTAAAATCATTGCAACTTCTCAGCGTCCCTCTTTTAATGGAACGACTAAAGAAGGAATCGATGAACTATGGATGAATTTGCTGGCTGAGTATACTTATGAGCCAGGATCTACCTTAAAGACATTGACTCTTGCAGCAGCAATAAACGAAGGAGTCTTTAACCCAAATGCTTATTTTGAATCGGGTTCCATTGAAGTGTCTGGAATACCTATACGAGATGTTAACCGCAATGGATGGGGAACAATCACTTATTTGGAAGGCTTAGCACGTTCTAGTAACGTAGCATTTGTAAAACTTGCTCAACAAATGGGTGCTGAAACATGGAAAGAATACATGGATGCATTTGGAATAGGCAAATCGACTGAATCCGGACTATACAATGAAAATGCAGGTTCAAACAAATACAAACGAGCCATTGATCAAGCTAATACGGCATTTGGACAAGGACTCACAGTAACGGTTTTACAAATGTTGCAAGCATTTAGTGCCATCGCGAATGATGGGCAAATGATGAAACCACAATTCATTGATAAATACGTGGACCCAAACACAGGAGCAGAAACTATTGTAGAGCCGGAAGTAGTAGGCACTCCTGTTTCAAAAGAAACGGCTGATCAAACGTTGGAATATTTAAAAGAAGTTGTATACAACGAAAATGGAACAGGTCAAAAGTATGCGATTGATGGATATGAGATTGCAGCTAAAACCGGAACTGCACAAATTTACAATGCAGAAACAGGAAAATACTATAGTGGAGGCAAAAATTTTCTTTATTCAGTAGTGGGAATGGCTCCGGCAGATGATCCGGAATTAGTCATGTACATTACTATGGAACGCCCGACTGTTAATGACCCAACTGTAACAACTACAGATATTATGGCTTCGATATTTAAACCTGTAATGAAAAGAGGTTTGGAATACCTGCATTTAGACGACGAAGCTCAAAATGGATTAGAGAATCAAATTGTCATGCCAAAAGTCACTAGTGAAGCCAAAAGCGACGTGTTAACAAAATTAGAAGAAATGCAATTAAACGTGACCGTAGTGGGAAATGGTGATACAATAGTACAGCAATTGCCTTTGGCGGATGAGACCGTTATTGAAGACCAGCGAATTATTCTGTTAACCAATGGAGCGATGACTATGCCAGATATGACAGGATGGTCAAAAAATGACGTATTAAAAGTTTCTGAAATCACAGGGATAGAGTTTACTTTTAGTGGAGATGGTTATGTCACTCAGCAAAGTTTAGAACCGAATGCCTTGTTGACTGAGGAAAGTCAAATTGAAATTGTACTAGAATCTCCATAAAAAAACACGTTTTTTAAGTCAGAAGGAGAACAAGAGAATGATCTTGGGCTTTGTCCAAAGAGATGGACAGGCAATCTGATGAAAAGCAAAATTAGGAGCGAATCATTATGCAATGGGAAGAAATGCTACTTGCAACAGTTAGTAGTTTTGCAATCACACTTATCTTGATGCCGTTTGTTATCGGGTATTTCAGAGTCAAACAACTAGGACAAACTACTAGAGAAGAAGGACCGACTTGGCATGAAGTAAAAACGGGAACACCGACAATGGGCGGAGTCGTTTTTATCATCTCAGGAATCGTAACTATGATCTGGAGTGGTCTTTGGCAAAATGTTTTTACAGTTAGTTTAGGTTTATTGATGTTTATTCTTGTCTTATATGGAGTTCTAGGTTTCTTGGATGATTACATTAAATTGATCAAAAAGAGAAACCTTGGTTTAACATCATTACAAAAATTGATTGGTCAAGTAGCAGGAGGACTGTTATTTTATATTGTTTACCGTATACAGGGATTTCCGAGTGACTTAACCCTTCCTGGTTTAGGCGGTGTTAATTTAGGCTGGTTCTATGGCTTACTTATTATCTTTTGGCTAGTCGGTTTTTCAAATGCCGTTAATTTAACAGATGGTTTGGATGGATTGGCAACAGGAACCAGTATTGTAGCTTATGGAACTTACGCTATTATTGCCTTCCATCAACAACAAACAGATGTCTTGATTTTTTGTTTAGCCGTTATTGGTGGATTAATCGGATTTTTACTGTTTAATAAAAAACCGGCCAAAATATTTATGGGAGATGTTGGTTCATTAGCTTTAGGAGGTGGGCTTGCCGCTGTCTCTATTTTGTTGAAGCAAGAATGGACACTTCTTTTAGTAGGATTGATTTTTATTATGGAAACTACTTCGGTAATTCTGCAAGTGGGATCTGTAAAAATAAGAAACAAACGAATCTTTAAAATGGCACCTATCCATCATCACTTTGAAATGAGTGGGTGGAGTGAATGGAAAATTGTGCTGACTTTTTGGTCAGTTGGATTAGTGATGGCACTGCTTACTCTATGGATTGTACTTTAACATTGAAAGAGAACTGGGGGATTTCGCGTGAAAGATGTAACGACGTATCAAAATAAAAAAGTATTGGTTTTAGGACTGGCTTTGAGTGGAGTAAATGCAGCTAAGCTGCTGCATAAACTTGGAGCATTAGTGACTGTGAACGATTATAAAAGTTTTGAAGAAAATCCAGAAGCACAAGAATTGTTGGAGGATGGAATTCGTGTCGTTACTGGCGGACATCCTGTTGAATTGTTGGACGAAGACTTTGAATTTGTTGTGAAAAATCCAGGGATTATGTACAATAACCCAATTGTGGCTAAAGCAATCGAAAAAGGCATTCCTGTCTTAACGGAAGTCCAATTGGCTTATGAAGTTGCAGAAAGTCCTATTATTGGGATCACAGGAACAAATGGTAAAACCACTACAACAACAATGATCACAGATTTGCTGAATGGCAAACGTACACATGGAAAAGCTTTTGCAGCAGGAAATATTGGAACTCCAGCAAGTCAAGTTGCGCAAAATGTAACAGATAAAGATGCTGTTGTAATGGAATTGTCTAGTTTCCAACTGATGGGTATCACTACTTTTAGACCTCATATAGCAGTAATCACTAATATCCATTCTGCTCATATTGACTATCATGGAACAAGAGATGAATATGTAGCAGCTAAAATGCGAATCACAGAAAATCAAACGGCTGAAGATTATTTAATCGTCAACTGGGATCAACCTGAACTACGGGAATTGGCAAAAGTGAGTAAAGCTACAATCATTCCATTTTCTAGACTAGGCAAGGTTGAAAAGGGTGTCTATATTGATGGAGATTCCATTTATTACTTAAACGAAGTCATCATGGATAAAAAAGGTATTTTAGTTCCAGGTGAGCATAATTTGGAAAACGCCATGGCAGCTATTGCAGTTGCTAAATTAATGGGACAGGACAATGAAGTTATCCAACAAGTGTTGGCCAATTTTGCTGGAGTGAAGCACCGTACTCAGTTTGTAACGGAATTTAAAGAAAGAAAATTTTATAATGACTCTAAAGCTACCAATTCTTTAGCTACGATCAATGCATTGAACGGTTTTAAACAACCGGTTATTCTGTTGGCTGGCGGATTAGATAGAGGGAATGATTTTGATGACTTGATTCCTCAACTGAAGGGTATAAAAGGATTGATCGTCTTCGGAGAAACGGCTGGCAAAATAACTGAAGCTGGTGAGGCAGCTGGGGTACCAACGATTTTGTCTGTACAAAATGTCGAGGCAGCAGTTCCTGCCGCCTACGATATTAGTGAAGCTGGAGATGTTATTCTATTGTCACCTGCTTGTGCAAGTTGGGATCAATACCGCAGCTTTGAAGTACGAGGAGATGCCTTTATTCACTCTATAGAACAATTAATTGCAAACGTAGAAGAAGAGGAGGAATAGACCTTTTTAGTGGTCTTACATTTATAATGAAAGTATTGTTATCAGGTGGAGGTACAGGTGGGCATATTTATCCTGCCTTAGCTTTAATGAGACGTTTAAAAGCGATTGATCCGACAACCGAATTCCTCTATGTAGGAACTGAAAGAGGATTAGAAAGTAAAATCGTTCCAAAAACAGGGATTCCTTTTAAGGCGGTAAAAGTAGAAGGTTTCAAACGATCATTGTCGTTAAAAAATTTAAAAACGATTCAATTATTTTTACAAGGTATTTTTAAAGCTCGAAAAATCGTGAAAGAGTTTGCTCCTGATGTGGTTATTGGTACAGGGGGATATGTCTGCGGTCCAGTAGTGTATGCTGCAGCCAAATTAGGCATTCCAACTATTGTACATGAACAAAACAGTATTGCTGGGGTAACGAATAAGTTTCTGGCTCGTTATGTGGATAAAATCGCTACATGTTTTGAGGAAGCCGAAGCTGAATTCAGCAAATACCCTTCCAAAGTAGTTTATACTGGCAACCCAAGAGCTCAAGAAGTCGCTGGAATCTTGCCCTCAGATGCGCTAGGCGAATATCATTTAAAACCTGCTGTACCTACTGTACTGATTTTTGGAGGAAGTCGTGGCGCAAAAGCGATCAATACAGCGTTTGTAGAATCCTTACCTGAACTAGCTAAAAGAGACTATCAAGTTTTATTTGCTACAGGAGAGGTTCACTATGAGGCTTTCACTAAACTCATTGGCCGAACAAGCGAAAACGTTTCGGTAGTGCCTTATATCCACAATATGCCGGAAATATTCGCGAATGTTTCTGTAGTTGTCTCCAGAAGCGGGGCAACCACATTAGCAGAACTGACAGCACTAGGATTGCCTAGTATTTTGATTCCAAGTCCTATTGTGACCAATGATCATCAAACAAGTAATGCGAAAAGTTTAGTCAAACATGATGCAGCTAAAATGATTACAGAAAAAGAATTGACTGCAGCATTCTTACTTGAAACCATTGATGAAATGATGGACCATCCGGAAAAAAGAAAAGAAATGGCGTCACGAGCTAAAGAAATCGGTGTCCCAGATGCAGCGGATCGACTGATTGAAGTGATCAACGAAATCACTTCGCATTAACCTTGTTAAGGAGGATGATATGTCATGGGTAAATTCCACATGAATCAAAAAAATAAAGATCAAAACAACCATGCACGTGAGTCCTCTTCAAGCAAGGGACTAAAAACGATAAAAGAAACTCAGACATTGGAACAACATTTGCCTAAGTTAAAAAAGCAGCGGCAAAAAAAGATGTATAGTCGTTTGATTCCGCTTCTTTTACTGTTTTTATGTGCAATTTTGATCGTTATTTACTTCGTTTCTCCGCTAAGTAAAATAGGAACTTTATCAGTTGATGGAAATAATGATGTCACAGATCAAAAAGTGATTAATTCCAGTCAATTGACTTCTGGATTACCCTTGTGGGATTCTCTATGGAATGATGAGGTCTCTGAAAAAGCTATTTTAGATGAGCTTCCACAAGTAAAAACAGTCGAATTAAATCTAGAAGGTTGGAATGATGTTTTAATCGAAATTGATGAGTACAAAATTATTGCTTATTCGCATAAGGATAACGAGTATTTTCCCATTTTAGAAAATGGAAAAATTGTAGATGAAAGCAGAAAAGTTTCAATGGGCAACAATCCAATTTTTAAAAATTTTTCTGAAGGGAAACCTTTAAACCATTTGATTGAACAATACAACTCCTTGAATACTTCCGTACAAAACGGCATTTCTGAAATTGAACATACTCCAAGCGACACTGATCAGTATCTGGTGACAGTTTACATGAATGATGGAAATCAAGTAGTGGCAACTTTGCCTACTTTTGCTGAAAAGATGAATTACTATCCTGATATGGTTCAAAAAATCGGCAACCAAAAAGGAGTCATCAATTTAGAAGTCGGGGGATATTTTGTACCATTTGAAAAAGAGGTGGATGACTCTTCAGAGGAGTCTGGAGAAGCAGGAAATACTCAAGAAGAGCCTGTGACAGAATCAGAAAATAATGACGAAATAGTGGAATAATGAAATTCAGTATTTCCAAGCAAACCAAACTGATGTATTTAATAAAAATAATCTGTAATCTACAGGAAAATCTTCAAAAAATGGTCACAAGTATGGTAGAATTGTATTTATATAAGTCAAGAACAAATAATTAAATTGAAATTAAAAGCTAGGAGGTTTCAATCTATGAGAAATTCTGAGATGTATGTTAGTTTAGATATTGGAACCACTTCAATAAAAGTTGTTGTAGCTGAATATGTTAATGGACAAATGAATATTATTGGAGTAGGAAATGAAAAATCTGAAGGATTAAGCAGAGGTATCATAGTTGATATCGATAAAACGGTAGAATCGATCAAGAAAGCGATTAAACAAGCCGAAAAAAAAGCAAATGTTGATATTTATAACGTTATCGTTGGAACTCAAAGTACATCTACAGAAATTGAGACATGCCATGGAATGATTGCAGTTTCAGGTGAAAATCGTGAAATTACGGATGAAGATGTACGCAATACTATTGGGGCTGCTATGGTAAAATCCGTTCCTCCAGAACGTGAAATTTTAGCTATTATCCCTGAAGAGTTTATTGTGGACGGTTTTGACGGTATTAAAGATCCTCGTGGAATGATAGGGGTTCGCTTGGAAATGCATGCCACAATGATCACAGGACCAAAAACCATTGTACATAACATTAAACGTTGTGTTGAAAAAGCGGGATTGCAAATTGAAAATATTGTATTACAGCCTTTAGCTGCTAGTACAGTTAGTATGTCTAGTGGTGAAAGAGACTTTGGGACTATTTTGATTGATATGGGGGGCGGTCAAACTGCTGCTTCTGTTATCCATGATAATCAATTGAAATTTGCATTTGTAGATCCTGAGGGTGGGGAATATGTTACAAAAGATATTTCGATTGTACTAAATACTACATTAGAGAATGCAGAAAAAATAAAGCGTGATTTTGGATATGCAACTTCTCTTGAAGCTTCAGCAGAAGAATCCTTCCCAGTAGAAGTTGTTGGAAAAACAGATCCAGTGAAAATAACTGAATTGTATTTATCTGAAATCATTGAAGCTCGTGTAGTACAAATTTTTGAGACCATCAAAACAGAATTGGATTCTGTAAGAGCCAGAGAACTACCGGGCGGAATTGTGTTAACTGGTGGTGCAGCATCTATACCAGGTATGGTAGAATTAGCTAAAGAGATATTTGAAGTAAACGTTAAGCTGTACATCCCTGATCATATGGGGATGCGTTATCCATCCTTTACAACAAGTATTGGTTTAATAGAGTATCAAGCTAAGTTAAACGATATTCAAAGAATTGCGAATCAAACAGCAACAGGATTCAATATTGAGACGGATTCTGCACCTCGCCAATCGGTTGTTGAAATACAGCGTGAGGATGCAGCGGATGAATACTCAATCAAGCAAAAACCCGTTAAAAAACCTAAGAATGAAGAAGATAGTTTTGTATTCAAAATGAAAAAAATGTTCAATAACTTTTTCGATTAAACGGTAAAGAGACTAAAAAGAAATCAACTAGATAGTAGGGGGAAATAAGATGGACTTAGAATTCGACACAGCACCAGTTAGTGGAGCTGTTATTAAAGTAATTGGTGTAGGTGGAGCGGGAAACAACGCAGTAAACCGCATGATTAGCGATAACGTAAAAGGTGTAGAGTTTATTGTAGCCAATACAGACTTGCAAGCCTTAGCAAATTCAAATGCTGAAACTAAAATTCAACTTGGACCAAAATTGACTCGTGGACTAGGTGCAGGAGCAAATCCTGATATTGGACATAAAGCTGCTGAAGAAAGTGAAGAACAAATTGCTGAATCCTTAAAAGGAGCAGACATGATTTTTGTTACTGCGGGAATGGGTGGAGGTACCGGAACTGGTGCAGCTCCTATTGTGGCTCGTATAGCTAAAGAACAAGGCGCTTTGACGGTTGGTGTGATCACTCGCCCATTTTCATTTGAAGGACCAAAACGTGGCCGTTTTGCTGCTGAAGGTTTAGCTCAAATGAAAGAATACGTAGATACATTAGTGGCAATCTCAAATAATCGTCTGCTGGAAATTGTAGACAAAAAAACGCCTATGCTGGAAGCATTCCGTGAAGCGGACAACGTTTTACGCCAAGGTGTACAAGGTATTTCTGATTTGATTACTTCACCTGGTTACGTAAACTTGGATTTTGCCGACGTTAAAACAGTTATGGAAAATCAAGGTTCTGCATTAATGGGAATTGGTACAGCAAGTGGAGAAAACCGTACTGTTGAAGCCACTAAAAAAGCGATCTCTTCTCCTTTACTAGAAGTGTCTATTGACGGAGCAGAATCTGTCTTGTTAAACATTACTGGCGGTTCAGACTTAACATTATTTGAAGCACAAGATGCTTCTGATATTGTATCCTCTGCTTCAACAACTGAAGTAAACATCATCTTTGGTACTTCTATCAATGAAGAATTAGGGGATGAAGTTATCGTAACGGTTATTGCTACTGGGATCGATACTACAGAAGCTGATAAACGAGTAGCTCAAAACAGCCGAGTTCGTACTAAGCCTGCTTCAAACCGCGGCCAGCAAGCTCCAGAAAGTACTTCGGACAATCAACAAAATGATCCATTTGCTGATTGGGATATTCGTCGCGAGCCTAATACACGCAACCGTAATGTACAAAGTTCGGATACGACTATTTTTGATGATCAAGAAAAAACTGAATTTGAACCTTCAAACCGAGACCATGCAACAGAAGAGAAAAAAGAAACGCCTCAAGATAGTTTAGATACTCCTCCATTCTTTAGAAGAAGACGGAAGTAAATGAACCATATAGAACAAAATGTTCACGATATAGAAGATCAACTGAAAAAATCACTGGATATTTCAAACCGTGATAGAGTTGATCTTCGTGTTGTAGTTGTGACAAAATATGTGTCTATTGAGGAGGCAGAAAAAGTTGTATCGCTCGGTTACACACATCTGGGAGAAAACAGACCAGAAGGATTGATTCAAAAGCAAGAAGTTCTACAGCAAAAGGAAATTGTCTGGCATTACATTGGATCTCTTCAAACAAGAAAAGTAAAACAGATCATTAATCGGATTGACTATTTGCATTCGCTGGATCGAATGTCTTTAGCTGAAGAGATTGAGAAAAGAGCTGAAAAGCCTGTCTCTTGCTTTTTACAAGTAAATGTTTCAGGTGAAGAATCTAAAAGTGGTTTTTCATCTGATGAAGTAATAGAGACGATTGAGGCACTATCCAAGTTTGAAAAAATACGGATCGTCGGCTTAATGACCATGGCACCCAAATTGGCTGAAGAACAAGTGATTCGAAAAACCTTTAGTGATTTAAAAAAATTGCGAGAAAAAATCGTATCACTTGATTTAGAGTATGCTCCATGTGCAGAATTAAGTATGGGAATGAGTCAAGATTATCCCATTGCTATAGAAGAAGGAGCCACTTTTGTTCGTATTGGATCGGCTTTTTTTAACGAAATAGAAGCTGATAAAACCTAATTTTTTTTAACTGAGGAGGGTTTGAAATGGGAATGATAAACCGATTGAATAGTTTTTTTGGTTTAGATGATGAAGAGGAATCCTTTTACATGGAAGAAATGGAACAAGAAACCAAAGTAAAAAATACGAAACAACAACCTCAAGTATCCAATAGACAAGGAAGTTCAGTTGCCATGAATGTACGCAAAGATACGAAAAAACCAAGCAATGTAGTTTCTATCAATCAACCTCAACAGCAAGGGAAAATTATTGTTGTTGAGCCAAGAGTTTATTCGGAAGTAAAAGAAATTGCTGATCTGTTACTAGCTAATCAAGCTGTGATTTTAAATTTCAATCGAATTGAAAAAAATGAAGCTAAAAAAATTGTAGACTTTTTAATGGGAACTATTTATGCCATTGAAGGAGACATGCAGCGAGTAGGAAATGAAATTTTTCTTTGCACACCTAAAAATGTAGAAATCGATGGTGCCTTAGACCAATCAAACAGCTTCGATGATCTTGAGATCTATTAATAGAGAGGAATTTTAAGCAGTGTTAAATTTATTAGGTACGCTACATCAAGTTTTATCAGCAGCATTAGAAATTTATTCTGTGTTATTGATCATTTATATACTATTGTCATGGTTTCCAAATGCCTATCAATCAAAGTTGGGCCAAATATTGGCTCAGGTCTGTGAACCGTATCTTGATATATTTAGACGATTCATTCCACCAATCGGAATGATCAGTATATCAGGTATTGTAGCTTTACTTGCGCTGAACTTGGTAAGTAGGGGCTTGGACAGTATTTTTATATTCATTTATCGATTAATTCTTTTTTAAGCAAGGAGTAGGTCGCAGTGATTGAAAATGTCTATCAGCATTTTAGAAAAGAAGAAATACCGTTTATTGATTCTGTAGCAGAATGGGTCAGAGAAGTAGAGGATCAATACACACCCGTATTGACAAACTTTTTAGATCCTAGACAATATTACATTTTAGAATCGATCATCGGTAAAAATATGGATATCAAACTGTATTCTTTCGGAGGATATGAAGCCTCTGAAAGAAACCGTGCTTTTATTTGCCCTGCTTATTTTGAACCAAGACAAGAAGACTTTAACGTTAAACTGTATGAAGTAAATTACCCTACTAAATTCGCTACCATGTCTCATGGGAAAATTTTAGGAACTTTACTTTCCAGTGGAATCAAAAGAGAATTTTTCGGAGATATTATTTCTGATGGAGAAAGATGGCAATTTTTTATTGATGACTCCATCAAAAATTACGTTATCTCTCAAATCGATAAAATAGGGCGCGTCTCTGTTCGATTAGAAGAACGCAATTACACAGAACTGATTGTTCCTAAAGACAGTTGGACTATTGTACACGATACAGTCTCGTCTATGCGGATCGACACACTGATTTCGAGTGTCTTCAAGATTTCTAGACAACGAGCAAAACAAATGATAGAATCAGGGCATATTAAAGTAAATTGGACTGAGATGAAACGACCAGATTTCGTATTGGATCTATTGGATATTGTTTCTATACGCGGATTTGGACGCTTTCAGATACAAGAGATCGAAGGAAAAAGCAAGAAAGACAAGTGGAAGCTTGTGTTAGGTGTTTTATTCAAATAGGCAATGATTACTTATCAACTAATTTTACTTTTGGAGGTGTCAATAATGGGACTAACACCATTAGATATACATAATAAAGAATTTCCGACAAAAATGCGCGGCTACGATCAAGACGAAGTAAACGACTTTTTGGATCAAATCATCAGAGATTATGAAACAGTTTTAAAAGACAAAAAAGAATTGGAAAAGAAATTAAAATTTTCTGAAGAAAAAGTGGAGCATTACAACAATATTCAAGATTCATTAAACAAATCAATTCTTGTGGCGCAAGAAGCCGCAGACCGATTAAAAGTAAATTCGGATAAAGAAGCTGCTATTATTCTACAAGAAGCTGAAAATAATGCAGATCGTTTATTGAATGATTCAGTTGAAAAAGCAAGAAAAATTACGGCTGAAACGGAAGAATTAAAAAAACAAAGTCGTGTCTTTAAACAACGTTTGCAGTTGATGATTGAGTCACAATTGGAAATGGTGAAAAATAACGAGTGGGATGAATTACTGAAAAGTGATTTAGAAGAAGTCATTGAAATTCCTACTGTAAAAGAATTTTTGCAAAAAACTGAAACTGAAGAAAAACAGTTGCCAGTAGATGTTGAAAAAGCTATAATAACAGATGATGATTCTTCAGAAGAAGAAACAGCAGACGTTGAATCAGCAGATTCAGAAAATGTTTCTCAGGCTGCATCAGATGAAGCAGAGAAAAAAGAGTATGAAGAGGGCAATATGCCAGCAGTAGAATTACCTTTATAAAACAAGGCGTTATTAAAATAGTTTAGAACAATGATTGGAACAGAAAGCAGCAATATACTTTACAGCGAGTTAGAGAACAGTGTGAGTCTAACAAGTCCCTATTGTTGTAAGATCCTCCATGAGTATTAATTTGAACTTTAAGTAAAATTAATCGTTTGATTGGCGTTAACAATTATTAGAGGAGAAAAGAACACTCTTTTCTTGAACTATGGGTGGTACCACGAAGATTTCGTCCCTTTTGGGAAGAGGTCTTTTTTTGTGCTTTTTTAGGTTCTATGGAAGAATCATTCAAAACCAATAAGAATACAATAATAGAGAGGATTTCATGATAATGAAAATGAAAGAGACATTGAATTTAGGTCAAACTAAGTTCAAAATGCGCGGAAATTTACCGGTTCGTGAAGTAGAATGGCAACAAGAATGGAAAGATGCAGAGGTTTATGAAAAACTACAAGAAAAAAACGCTGGAAAACCAACGTTTATTTTACATGATGGGCCTCCATATGCAAACGGAAATATCCACATGGGACATGCATTAAACAAAATTACCAAAGATATCATCATCCGGTCTAAAAGCATGAGTGGCTTTCGTTCACCCTATGTTCCTGGTTGGGATACTCACGGATTACCAATTGAACAAGCTGTTACCAATAGTGGTGTAAAACGTAAAGAAATGTCAGAAGCCGCATTCCGTAAAATTTGTGAAGAATATGCGTGGAAACAAATCAACCAACAAAGAGAAGACTTTAAACGTCTAGGAGTGGCTGGAGATTGGGAAAATCCATATGTTACGTTACTTCCTGAATACGAAGAAGAACAAATTCGTGTATTCGGTAAAATGGCTGAAAAAGGTTATATTTATAAAGGATTAAAACCAATCTATTGGTCACCTTCCAGTGAATCCTCATTGGCTGAAGCTGAAATCGAGTACCAAGATGTAAAATCACCAAGTATTTATGTTGCTTTTAAAGTGGTAGACGGAAAAGGTCTATTAGATGAAGATACTTCTTTTGTTATTTGGACGACTACACCGTGGACGATTCCATCTAACTTAGCTATTACCGTGAATGCGGACTACGTTTACGCAGTGGTAAAGGCGGATGGTAAAAGATACGTTGTAGCAAAAGACTTGTTAAAAGATGTTTCTGCTGCAATCGGCTGGGAAAATGTAGAAATCTTATCTGAAATCAAAGGTAAAGATTTAGAATACATGACCGCTCAACACCCACTGTATGACCGTACTTCTTTACTCATTTTAGGCGATCACGTTACTTTAGAAGCGGGTACAGGATTAGTTCATACTGCTCCAGGACACGGGGAAGATGACTACATCGTGGGTCAAAAATACAAATTAGGTGTTCTTTCTCCAATCGATGATAAAGGATGTTTCACTGATGAAGCTCCTGGTTTGGAAGGCATTTTCTACGATGATGCCAATAAAAAAATTGCGGAATGGTTAGATGAAAAGGAAAGTTTGTTGAAATTAGACTTCTTTACTCACAGCTACCCACATGACTGGAGAACGAAAAAACCGGTTATTTTCAGAGCAACTCCACAATGGTTCGCATCAATTGACAAATTCCGTGCTCAAATTTTAGAGGCCATTAAGAATGATGTCACTTGGTTGCATCCATCTGGAAAAACACGCATCTACAATATGGTTCGCGATCGTGGAGATTGGGTTATCTCACGTCAACGGGTGTGGGGAGTACCATTGCCGATTTTCTACGGTGAAAATGGAGAACCGATTATCACTCCTGAAACTATCGATCATGTAGCTGGTTTAGTTGGCGAATTTGGATCTAATGTTTGGTTTGAGCGTGAGGCAAAAGACTTATTGCCTGAAGGATTTACACATCCTAGCAGTCCAAACAATGAATTTACAAAAGAAAAAGACATCATGGATGTTTGGTTTGATTCCGGATCATCGCATGCAGCTGTATTAAAAGCTCGTCCAGAATTATCCTTCCCAGCTGACATGTATTTAGAAGGATCAGACCAATACCGCGGTTGGTTTAACTCAAGTTTAACAACGTCTATAGCGGTTAACGAAGAAGCTCCATACAAGAATGTTCTTTCTCAAGGATTTGTAATGGATGGAGTAGGCCGTAAAATGAGCAAATCACTTGGAAATGTTATTGTTCCAAATAAAGTGATCAAACAAATGGGTGCAGATATTATTCGTTTGTGGGTATCTAGTGTAGACTATGAATATGATGTAAGGGTATCGGACGATATCTTAAAACAAGTATCAGAAGGGTACCGTAAAATCCGTAACACTATGCGTTTCTTATTGGCCAACACATCTGACTTTAATCCAACCGAAGATGCAGTAGCTTATGAAGACTTAAATGCATTAGATCAATATATGTTGATTCGTTTCAACCAAGTGGTAGGAAAAATCAGAAAATCTTATGCAGAATATGATTTCAAAGGAATTTATCAAACAGTGATGAATTTCTGTACAGTGGATTTGTCACAATTCTATTTAGACATTGCTAAAGATGTCGTGTACATTGATTTAGAAAATGGCCATGACCGTCGTGCTATGCAAACAGTATTTTATGACATTGCTGCTAAATTAACAGCTTTATTGACACCTATTCTTCCACACACAAGTGAAGAAATCTGGAAGTACTTGAAAGAAGAAGAAGAGTTTGTTCAATTGGCAGAGTTGCCTGAAGTAGAAACATTCGAGAATCAAGACGCTGTTTTAAGTGACTGGAAAGCATTTATGGCTGTTCGTGATGATGTATTGAAAGCTTTAGAAGAAGCGCGTAATGAAAAAGTGATTGGGAAATCATTTGAAGCAAAAGTTACGCTTTACCCAACAAAAGAAGTAAAAGAATTGTTGACCAACTTATCTGCGAACATCGGTCAGTTATTGATTATTTCTGAATTAGAAATAGCAGATAGTTATGAAGCTGCACCTGAGTCAGCTCGTAAATTTGCAGATGTAGCTGTTACGATCGAACATGCACATGGTGAAACGTGTGAAAGATGTCGTATCATCAGCGAAGAAGTAGGATCATTTGAAGATGCTCCAACACTTTGTGCTCGTTGTTACCATATTGTAAAAGAACATTATCCTGAAGCTTTAGCAGCTGAGGAAGAAGAATAATAAGCAAATCCTTTCATACAGAATCGTCATCTTCTAGCGTTGATAAGAAAATTTTTTCCGGCCTGGGGGGCTGCTTATGGAACGCCATGGGACCGCCTTTGAGTCGAAAGCGTCTCAAGGCTTACAAGCGTCAAACTTAGTGTAACGGCTAAAGCCTAACACTAAGTAATTGCCATGCTTGTAAGCTGCTTCAGCAGCTTACAAGCATGGTACACTTGGGCGTACGCCCACAGTGTTTCCTTTTTTTACATCCTTTTCATGGCTATAAGCAACCTCATATACTTCCAAAAATTTCTAAGAATGTGTTTTTAAAAGGTTTAGTATTTAAAAGGAAACTATTTTTATTTACCAACGTCAACTGTTGTAAAATCAAGAATAAAAACAAAAACTCTTATGAGACAGAATCTTCTGTCTCATAAGAGTTTTTTTCTATTTATTATTGAGCAGATTCTCTTAACACGTCAGCTCTTTATCTTCTAACGTTGATAAAGAAACCTATGGTGTTGCTTATGGAAACGCCTTGAACCAAAACATGTGTCAAGACTAACAAGTGATTTTCGTAGCCGTTAGAGGGGATATGGGATATGGGTATGTGTAGGATAGAACAAACTAAGCCCATAGTATTTCCTATTTTGCATCCTTTTTCATAGCTATAAGCAGCCACATATTCCTCTGGAAATTTCTAGAAATGTGTTTCTAATAGTTTCAGCATTAAAAAGAAGTATATTTTTTTACTTACTAAAGTCGAATATTGTAGAACAACATTTCAGCTTAAATTTGAGGCCGGAAAACCTATAGAGGTAAGAAGAAGATGAGAAGGGGATGGATGAAGAGATAAAAAGCTGTAAATAAAAAAATACTTTTAAAAGGCAATTGGCAGCCCTTGCAAACTAAAAGAGACTGCGTTATAATATGTTGTGTAATGGATTTATTTTTAATAAATGAGAAAGTTGAATTTATGTCACATCAATCATTAATTAACAACGTCGTTTATATGACTATAAATGCTTTTTGATAGTTGAGTTACATAAATAAACCTCTAACGAAAAAAGATCTATTGCAATACGATATATGGAGGTAGATAGTATGGAAAAAGGAACAGTAAAATGGTTTAACGCTGAGAAAGGTTTTGGCTTTATCGAAGTTGAAGGCGGAGACGATGTATTCGTACATTTCAGCGCAATCACTGGAGAAGGCTTCAAGTCTTTAGAAGAAGGCCAACCGGTTGAATTTGAAATTGTTGAAGGTAACCGTGGACCTCAAGCAGCTAACGTTGTTAAATTATAATTGATCTAACAAATAGAAAAGGAACAGGACAATTTTCCTGTTCCTTTATTTTTTTGCCTATTTATTGAAGAAAAAAGACTCGCCATAAGCGAGCCTTTTAACGGGGGTAAAATAACTTATCCTTTTCGTCTTCCGGCAATTAATGAGAAGATAAAGATAAGAACAACAGCACCAATTAATGCTGGGAAGACATAAAATCCACCGACGTTCCATCCCCATTCTCCTAATAACGATGTACCTAACCATGAACCAATAAATCCGGCAACAATGTTACCAACGATTCCGAATGGTACGTCTCGTCCAACTATCATACCTGCGATAGCTCCTAAGACACCACCAACGATTAATGACCAAATAAGTGACATAAATTCCACTCTCCTATATAAATAATATTTGTAATGAACTATTACAATTATTAGTATAGACACAATTTGTACAAAACTCAAAGAATATGCTTGTTATCCATATTTGGTTTCTTTTGTTAAGAATCTTTACTGGTCAATTCAAGCAATTGATCGCGTAATGTGGTTTCCATAGTCGTTAATTCATGTTCAGCTTCTTTACGTTTAATTCGTCCTTCTTTTTGAATCTCTAGGGTTTGTTGTAAAGTATCAATCAAATCAGTTTGTGTTTGCTGCAATGTTTCAAGGTCAATAATGCCTCGCTCATTTTCTCTAGCTGTCTCGATAGCAGAAGTCTTCAAAAGCTCTGAATTTTTCTTCAGTAAATCATTCGTGGTTTCAGAAACTTGTCGTTGAGCTTCAACCGCATCTTTTTGTCTGAGCAATGTAAGAGCGATCACAATTTGGTTTTTCCAAAGGGGGATAGCCGTATTGATAGAAGATTGAATTTTTTCTGACAAAGCTTGGTTCGTATTTTGGATCAAGCGGATCTGAGGAGCTTGTTGAATCGTCATTTGACGAGCCAATTTTAAATCATAGACTCTTTTTTCCAATCGATCAAGGAATTGATTCAAATCGTTCACTCGTTGAACATCCATTTGGTTGGTGCTGCTTTCTGCTTGTTCTACAGCTGCAGGTATCAATTGAGTTAACAATTCTTCAATTTTTACTTCGCCTGCTGCAATGTAAATATTCAATGCCTCAAAGTAATCTAAGTTTTTGACATAAAGTTGTTCCAACATGGAATTATCTCGTAACAACAAATCTTTTTCTTTGTCCAACTTTCCAGCTATTTTATCTACTTGCGCACCAATTTTTTGATACTTAGCGGTAACTTCATAAATAGAGCGATTGATTTTTCCAAACAATTTTTTGAAAATATTGTTATCTTCAGCTTTTAAATCATCAGGATTAGCTTCATTTAAGCGATACATCAATTCATTGAGGGTTTCTCCAATTTCACCTGTATCTTGGTTTTGAACATGATCCAGCATAGAATGAGAGAAGTCACCTAATTTTTTTTGAGCAGCTGCTCCATAAGACATCACAGATTCAATATTCGTTTCATCAATCTGTCCGGCTAAGGAATAAGCTTGTTCTTGTCGTTCTTTGGGTAATTTATCTACTAACCGTTCACTTTTTTGCTCTTTTTGCAATTCTGTATCGATAGGATCAGCTGCTGCAGGCAGTGAAGGGTCTGCAAATGGATTTGCCAGTAAACTGTCCAGTTCTGCGTTAACATCTTTAATTGTTGTAGAAGGTTCATTTTGATTGGTATTCATCGGTTCTTTGTTTGTATCGACCATAGTGTCAACTCCTAAAATTATAGTTCCTCGTTAGTGATTTCATTTGTTGTATCATTATCTCTTGTAATGGTTTTCTTTGCAAGTTCGACCTCTAATTCAATATCATCAATGTCATCTGATTTAAAAGATACATAATCTTCGGCAATCAAGTTGCACATGCCATCAATTGTATTAGCACTTTCTTCCAGTACATCAAAGGTAGATTTGTGTTTCACTTCATGACTGTCTACTTCATTGTACTTAGTGGTCAAGTCTTTTAAAGAAGGAAGGTGTACGTACAAAAATTTATCCACGTCATGCAAACGATGAGGTTCTTGAGTAATTTCTTTAAATAACGCTTTTGCTAAATGAACAGTGTTATTGCGTCTTTCAATCGCCGTCAGCTTAGTAGATTGGCGCATGTTTTGTTCTAATTCCAAGATATTGATTTTTGCCGTCTGCATCGTTTCTCTAAAAAAATTCATTTCATCCTTGGATAAGCCTTGCGATCTGTAAAAAGCTTCTTTTTCAGGAGATAAACGTCTTAATTTTTGTACTTTAGTTCGTGAAGCTTTCTTGGGTTCTTTTTTTAAAAAAAGAAAACCGCCGATGACTAAACTGATTATTAAAGATGGCCAAAATCCAAAATCAAGCACTAACAACACTAAAAAAACAGCAATTGTTCCTGCAGTTGTAAATGTATACTTTAATATTTCGCCTAAACTTTTGATAAAATTATCCATATTTGTCCACCTCTTAAATAAATTTGAAAAAATTCGTAGTCTTTTCTGGTTAAGTATATTTTAGCATAAATGCTCCCTACAAATACATCCGACTTAAGAATGAATTGTTACTCTCAGTATAAAGTAAAATAAGGATTCTTTCGACTGATAGCTGTTTGGCTGCTTGTTTTTTTAAACATTCAACGGTATCATAGAACAAGACCTTGTCGAACGGAGGAAAGCGTCATGAAGTTTGAAGAAAAAACGTTGTCTAGTGAACAGATTTATAAAGGAAACCTAACAGAATATTTTGTAGAGTCCGTTGAATTGCCGAATGGGAAAACTTCTACCAGAGAAATCGTCAGACATCCTGGAGCCGTAGCAATTATGCCATTTACTCCCGATGGAAAAATGATTTTTGTAGAGCAGTTTCGTAAACCAATTGAAAAAACCATTATTGAGATCCCAGCTGGTAAAATAGATGATACAGACTCACATCCTCATGAAACAGGATTAAGAGAGTTAAAAGAGGAAACAGGGTATTATGCTCATGTTTTTGAACTAGTCAAAACTTTTTATACCACACCAGGTTTTACGGATGAAGTGATTCATTTGTATCGGGCTTCTGAGCTGGAAAAAACAGAAGAATTGGCTTTAGATGAAGATGAATTTTTAGAACTTAAAGAATTGTCTTTTGAAGAAGCATGGCAAGCTTATGAAGTTGGCCAAATAGTGGATGCAAAAACCATTATGGCGTTGCTTTATTGGAAAATCGAACGATTAGCCGCTGATTAAAAGGATGGTGGATATGGGAAACAGTTTGAGAGAACAAGAGAGAAAAAAACAACAAGCTGAATTAAAAAAGCAAAAACAATTCGCAAAAAAACGTGATAAAGCAGAAAAAAAATACCAAAAAGAACAAGAAAAACAAGGCTTTGCTACTAGAAGTCGAAAAGGCGAGAATGACAAAGTGAGAGAAGCCGGGAAAAAACTCAATCTAGCGATATTGATTGTGTCTGTATTGCTGGTCGTTGCGTTGTTGATTGTCTTTTTAGTGTAAAACAGTTAAACATCCATGGATAATTGCAAATAGAGAGATATGAGGAGAAATGAAATGAGAATTGGTATCATCGGAGCAATGGAAGAAGAAACGATTGCGTTGAAAAACAACTTAACAGAGCGAAACGATTGGGCGAAGGCAGGAGCGACATTTTCTTCTGGAAAAATGGCGGGCCATGATATTATATTAGTCCAATCAGGGATTGGAAAAGTCAATGCAGCAATAGCAACTACATTATTGATCAATGACTATCAAGCAGACGTTGTTTTTAATACAGGGTCAGCAGGAGCGGTAGATTCTAGTTTAGCCATAGGCGATGTAGTTATTTCTACTGAGCTGTCTTACCATGATGCTGATGCACGAGCATTTGGCTATGTTATGGGGCAAGTACCGCAAATGCCTGCTCGTTATCCAGCTGATGAACAGCTGATCAGCGTGATCGAAGCAGCTACTCAAAAAGTAGGGTTAAAATCAGTGAAAGGGCTTATTGTCACAAGCGACTCTTTCATTGCAGATAAAAAGACAATCCAACGTATCAAAACAGATTTCTCTGATGCTATGGTATCGGAAATGGAAGGGGCTGCTGTAGCACAAGTTTGTTACCAGTTTAAAACTCCATTTGTTATCGTGCGAGCTGTTTCAGATTCAGCTGATGATGAAGCAGGAATCAGTTTCGACAAATTTATTATTGAAGCTGGAAAAAAATCAGCTGAGATGGTGATGGAAGTTATTAAGCATCTATAGTCTAAAACATAGAAAAGTATTCATAAAGAGGTAAAAAAGCGGCCTTCAAAAATTAGATGTCACTCTAATTTTTGAAGGCCGCTTTTTTCACTTAGGGCAAAAGACTAAAGTTTCTTTTGAGCAATTTCATTATAGATCACAAAACCATTTTTGCGATAGGTTTCTTTGGCGATTTCGTTGGTTGCCCAATAATGCAATTCTACAAATGCAATATTTTTTTTGCGGGCATAATCATCCGCATATTGGAGCAATTCTTTACTTAATCCTTGTCCTTGATAATCCGGCAAAACAGCGATATGGCTGATGTATAAGCGCGTATAGCCGTAACGATAAACCGATTCTTTCATCTCTTGTTCTTCCAACCACAGATAAGCAGCAATCGGACCTTCTTCTTTTGCTTCATCAATCCAAAGAAATACTCTGGCTTTCGGATTTTGAAAAACTGTTTCAAAATGAAGCGCAATAGCTTCTTCGTCATAAGATTTGAAAAACTCCGGGTACATACTGCGGTGTTTTTCTTGCATAGTTTTTCCTAATTGACCCATTAATTTAGGGTCTTTTGTTTCTACTATTTGCACGTGTGATTCACTCCTGGTTCCGAATAAAAAATTAAGAGAAGAAACGTTTAAAAAACGATTTTTTCTGCTCAGTTTGTTGAGGCTCTTCTTTTTTAGGCAAAGGATACTTTTCGGCGACATCAATAATGGATTCATTTACGTCCGTAGGGGCAGCGAAAATCAATGCATAAGGACAAGTTTGAGCATATTCATTAGCGACTAGTGTGAACGGAATATCAGCTTGTTTACTGGCTTTAATGAAAGGCTCGAATGGCTTCATATCTAAATTACCATTCAGCAGTAAGCTGCCATCAGGATGACGTTGAAATTCAGTTGTAAAGGCCTTTAAACTATTGTTTAGAGAGAGTTGATCTAAAGTTGCTGTCAAATAAATTCTTTCTCGTAAACTGCCCAAAAATTCTTTCCGTTCTGAAAGCAATGTTTGTTTTGCACCGTATTGTCCTTTTTGTAAATAATCGTTTGGATCTTTATTGACCATATCAAAAACCCCTTATTCAAAAATAATTAGTCTCATCATTTATTCTATCACATATTCCAAAAGAAAAATAAGAAGGATGTCTTTTTTTGTTCAAGAGTTGATCTAGTCCATTCGAATTATGAAAAGATTATTGTGAAATGTCTATACCGAATTTATTAGAACTCGTTGCTCTTTTTTTATTTAGTCGAATTTTTTCAAATAAATCCGGTTAAAAATAGGGTTGAAACTTTACATGCATTTTACTTGTAAAAAGTAAGTTCGTGGTGTATCATTAATTTTGTAGTAAAAAACAACCACTAATCGGAGGTAATGACAGATGGGAAAAAATGTTGGAGTCTTAGTAGGTAGTTTACGTAAAGATTCATTAAATAAGATAGTCGCAAAAAAATTGGCTGAGTTATTTCCAGCTGATTATCACTTAAGCTTTATTGAAATTGGTGATTTACCAGTCTACAATGAAGACCTAGAAGCAGATGCTCCAGAAAGTTATAACCGTTTCCGTAAAGAAATGAAAGAACAAGATGCTTATATCTTCATGACACCTGAATACAACCGAGGTATGCCAGCTTCATTGAAAAACGCTATTGACGTTGGTTCTCGTCCTTGGGGAGAAGGTGTATGGCCAGGCAAACCAGTTCTTGTGGGATCTGTTTCCCCGTCAGGTATCTCTGGTGCACTAGCTAACCATCAAGTTCGTCAATCATTAGTATTCGGTGACAGCCCAGTTATGGCCCAACCAGAACTTTACATTGATGCAACTAAAGCTATTGGTGAAGATGGACAAGTTGTAGAAGGAACTGTGGAATTCTTACAAAGTATTGCTGATGCATTTGTAGCTTTCATTGACAAAAACACTAAATAAATCATTTCATAAAATCACTAAACGGATGCAGAAAATCTCTAAAGGTTTTCTGTGTCTATTTTTATTCTCTACAGCAATGATAAAAAAGCCTGTTTTACAAAATCTTAATTCAAATGGACAAAAAGATCCTCATCCATTCGTTCCAGCGATACAATAATGGTAAAATAAGAACAAGTACTAAAGAGAGGTGTTTCACTAATATGCAGACAAAAGAAGAACCATACTTTACACAAACAACATTTTCGATTTTTTCAATTGAAGGCTTAGAAGAACGGATGAAGGAAATTAGAACACATATCCAGCCAACGTTTCAGTCGTTAGGAGAATTCATTTCCAAATCATTGATCGCACAATTGGGTGGGGCGGTACTACCAGTACATGTAGCGAAACATTTGCGTCGAACTAAATTTGCTCCTGAGAGCACTTGGGTCGGAATTGGCGGAGATGCCAGAGGATATAAGAAATACCCTCATTTCCAAATTGCTATTGACCGAAAAGCTGTTTACATATGGTTGGCGTTTATTGACAATCCGCAATTTGAAAATGAAATGGCATCTTCCTTTTTGAAATTCCCTGAGTCTATTGCACAACTTTCTAAAGATTACATTGTTTCCTTAGATCATACAAAAGATAAGGTGACAGTGATAGACGAGATGGATATTACTGCTGCGTTGACAAGATGGCAGAAAGTGAAAAAAGGGGAGTTCATGGTAGGAAGATATTTAAAAGAAGACGACCCGATTTTAGATACTGCCGACCAGACAGAACAGTTCATTTTGGACACGGTTCGTGACCTTGTTCCATTATATAAACAGGCTTATGCAGCTTATCCAAAGGAAACTGTATAGTAAAAAAAAGACTTCCATTACGGAAGTCTTTTTTTTACTGCTTATTCATTATGCGAAAAAACTAAATGCCATTCGCTGCGTTTTGCTAAAAAGTCGCAAGCTAATTGTTGTGCACCTTCAAGGGTGAGATGAGCTGCCCACCCGCATTGCTTTTCATTGCTAGCTGGAACTTCAACAGCTCCTAAGACATCTTTCATCGTTTGTTCCAAAACGTCTAAAATCTCATCAGAGTTTTCGTGAAGCTTTCAGCATTCATTTTCTTTGTCATGATTGATGCTCCTTTTGAAATAAAATCTTTTTCTATATAACAAGAATTGATTGGATTTGTAATGGAGGTTACTGAAATAGGGAGAACAAAAAAAGCTCCCGCATCCTAATAAATAAGATGGGAGAGCTTTTGAAATGACAACTTTTATTAACGAGAGTAGTACTCAACAATAAGAGTTTCGTCGATTTCAGCAATCAATTCTTCACGTAATGGAAGACGAGTTAATGAACCTTCTAATTTTTCTTCGTCAAAAGAAACGAATTCTGGACGACCAAATACTGATTCAACAGCAGCTTTGATGATTTCCATATTTTTAGATTTTTCACGAACAGAGATTACTTGTCCTGGTTGAACGCTGTATGATGGAATATCAACACGTTTACCATCAACAAGGATGTGACCGTGGTTTACTAATTGACGTGATTGACGACGAGTAGTAGCTAAACCTAAACGGAAAACAACATTGTCTAAACGTTGTTCTAAAAGGATCATGAAGTTATCCCCATGTTTACCTTCTTTGATTTTACCAGCTTTTAAGAAAAGGTTGAAGAATTGACGTTCATTTACACCGTACATGAAACGTAATTTTTGCTTTTCTTGTAATTGCATACCGTATTCAGATAATTTTCTACGGCTATTTGGACCGTGATCTCCTGGTGCGTAAGGGCGACGTTCGATTTCTTTTCCTGTACCAGTCAATGAGATTCCTAAACGACGTGATTTTTTCCAACTTGGACCTGTATAACGAGCCATTATAAAATTCCTCCAATAAATCAATTTTTTGGAGTAAAATAATTAAGTTAAAAGTTCAGTAATACGTGCAGTTCATTTTCAATCTTCACCTTTGCAGCCGCAGGTTACACAATTGTGCTGTTCTAAAGAAAACGAATCCCTTAGGCAATGAACTGTTGACGCGGTTACCACTTTTTTTGCTGCATTATTTTACACATCCATCATTATAGCCTAAATCAGATAGCAACGTCAACATTCTTTTCAAATTAACCCCTATTTAGTTTACTGCAACTGAAGTTTCCATTAAAATAGCTGCGAATTCTTCTAAGTATTTGCGATCAATTTCATCAAAACGATTTGTGATAGGCGCATCGATATCTAATACTCCAATCAATTCACCAGCTGTCGTTTGAAGTGGCACAACAACTTCCGATTGGCTAGCGGCATCACATGCAATATGACCAGGAAATTGGTTCACATCTTCTACTATGATAGAATTATTTTGCTCGAAGGCTGTCCCACAGACGCCTTTACCCAGTTGGAGGCGAATACAAGCTACTTTTCCTTGGAATGGTCCTAACACCAATTCTTGAGAAGATTCTTCAAACAAATAAAATCCAGACCAATTGATTTCAGGTAAAGATTCATACAGTAAAGCAGAAGCGTTACTTAAATTAGCAATCAAGTTTTTTTCTCCAGCTATTAGTGCACGGAGTTGGTTGTTCATTAATTGATATTTTTTTTCTTTTGACATGTTAAAGACCCAACTTTCCACTTAGAAATAAACGTAAAGATTATTTCAGAATTTTTTTATTTGTACTGTTAGAACATTTCCATTATGTTATACTAATTAATAGGTATTTTACTAGGAAAATCGGAAAAAATCCATCCCATTATACAAGAAATGATAAACGGACTATTAAAAAATGGAGTATTCATTTTCAAACGGAGGGCTTTACATGAATGTTGAAATTACCGTCATCGTTATCATCGTCTTAGCGATAGCTGCTTTTGTAGCCAGTTATACGATGAGAAAAAAACACTACCGAATCGTCGACGAGTTGGAAGGGCAAAAACTGCAATTATCTGATATGCCAATAGTGGATGACATACATATGATCAAAACACTGAATCTCACTGGACAGACAGAAAAAAAATTCCAAAAATGGAAAACAGTGTGGGAAGGAGTAGAAAAAGAATCTATCCCAGCAATCGAGAATCACTTGTTTGAAGCAGAACGCTTTATTGACAAATTACGATTTGGAAAAGCAAAAGACGCTGAGGAGCTAGCAGAAAGTAAGATAAAAGAAACTAAAGAAACACTGCTCCGTATTCAAGAAGCATTGAGCGAACTTGTGAGAGGCGAAGAAAAAAACCGTTTAGAGCTTGAAAAAGTAAAAGAAATGTATCAAAGCATTCGGAAGAAATTGCTCACACACAGTTTCAGCTTTGGACCAGCTCTAGAAAAAATGGAGCATAAATTAACCGTACTGGAAACTGATTTTGCTACTTTTTCTGAATATACTTCTCAAGGGGATCACATAGAGGCTAAAGAAGTATTGGAAGAAGTTCGGACTAAGACGAAAAACTTGAACACACTTGCTCAGGACATCCCGGCGTTATTAAAAGAGATCAATGGTGAATTTGTAGAGCAATTAAAAGAAATCAAAATCGGGTATCAGATGTTAATAGAAGAAGAATTTAAGTTTCCAGAAGATCGCATTTTAGAAAAAATTGCAGAAATCGAGACAGAGCGGTTGGCTGCTGAAAAATTAGCGGGAAACTTAGAGATAGAGGCAGCACAAGAAAAAATTCCCGTGATAGAAAACGAAATCGATCAGTTGTATGAAGTAATGGAATTTGAAATGGAAGCTAGTCAGTATGTAGCAGAGAATAAAGAAAAAATCGAGCAATTGATCACTTACTTGACACGCAAAAACAGTAAGCTGCTTATTGAGATCGATCGAGTTTCTCAAAGCTATAAACTGAATCACAATGAATTAAAACAAACACAAGATTTTAAAGACCAATTAGATGAACTGACAGAAACAGTGAATTATTATTTGGAAGCCTTGCAACAAAAAGACATTGTTTATTCTGAAGCCAAAGAAAGTTTCCACTCCAGTATTGAAAAATTGGAAACAATTGACAAAGGTCAAAATGATATTGCCCAACATTTAAAAGAACTGCGCAAAGAAGAAACAGAAGTGAAAGAAAGTATCGATGACTTTGAATTTAATATGCGTGCTATGAAGCGTTACATTGAAAAGCAACATCTTCCGGGTCTTCCGATTGATTACATGGATCTGTTTTTTGCGGTTACACAAAAAATTGAAAATCTGTCCATCGAGATCAATAAATTGAGAATCGATATGGACGAAATAAAGAAAATGGCAGACTTTATTGAGGATGACATCGAGCTATTGCTGGATAAGACAGAAGAAATCGTTGATACTGCATTATTGACAGAATACATGACGCAATACGCTAATCGGTATCGTCAAAGTACTCCTCAAATTGCTTCAGCTACTCAAAAGAGTTTTAAATTGTTCAATCAAGAGCACAATTACCGTGAGGCACTGGAAACTATCTCAACAGCATTAGAGGAAGTAGAACCAGGAGCGTATAAAAAAGTCGAAACAATGTATTTCAATGAAATCAAACCAAAAACCTAAAGGCATAAGAAGCTGAGAGAAAAATCTCAGCTTCTTATTTTTTGGAGCCTTTGATGAAAGAGTTATTTTTCATCCCGCTGTGATTGTGTCTAGATGTTGAAAACCGGAAATGAAATCTTGTACTTGCAGAAGATTTTGTTATAATAGGTAAAGAATTTTTCAACGAGTAAAAAAATAGTTGAAGTAGAAAGAATGTGGAAAAATGATTTATTTTGACAATAGCGCAACAACTCAAGTTGATGACAGCGTATTGGAAACTTTTATGAAAGTTAGCCAAAAAATGAATGGAAATCCTTCTAGCTTGCATCAATTAGGAGATATGGCAGATGGGTTGTTACAACAATCAAGAAAACAGGTCGCTTCTATTATGGGCGTTCAAGAATCGGAAATATTCTTTACGAGCAGCGGTACAGAAGGGGACAATTGGGCCATCAAGGGAACAGCGATCGAAAAAATGCGTTATGGAAAACACCTGATTACAACTACGATTGAACATCCGGCAGTGAAGGAAAGTATGCTTCAATTGGAACAATTAGGTTTTGAAGTGACTTATTTGCCCGTTAATGCAGAAGGAGTCATTTCCATTTCAGATGTAAAAGCGGCCATTCGTCCTGATACTATATTGGTGTCGATTATGGCGGTAAATAATGAAGTAGGCAGTATCCAGCCGATTGAAGAAGTAGGAGAAGTATTGAGAGATTATCCGACGATTCACTTTCATGTAGATGCTGTACAAGCAGTAGGCAAGGTGCCTCTCAATTTAAGCGCGACTTCACGTATTGATCTAGCTACATTTTCTGGACATAAATTTCATGGTTTAAAAGGCACAGGGTTCCTGTACATCAAACGCGGAAGAGTAATCGCTCCTCTACTGAGTGGCGGCGGACAAGAAAAAGGGCGCCGCAGCGGGACAGAAAATGTAGCTGGTATTGCAGCCATGGCTAGAGCCTTACGTCTATTATTTGATCAAAAAGAACAAAAAATAGCGCATCAAAAACACATCAGAGATTACTTGATGGATGAACTAGCGAACTATAGCAAAGTACACATTTTCTCTGCCAAACAAGGTGCACCGCATATCGTTTGTTTCGCTTTAGGAGGTATTCGTGGTGAAGTGAGTGTGCATGCATTTGAAAAAGAAGCTATTTTTATTTCGACTACGAGTGCTTGTTCGAGCCGCAGCAAAACCAGTTCGAGTACGTTAGCAGCGATGAATGTGCCTAGTAAGATCGCTACAGGAGCGGTTCGCGTGAGTTTAACAGATACCAGCACCTTAGAAGAGGCCAAACAATTTTTGAATTCATTTGCTAAATTGTACGAAAACTTTAAAGATATTAAATAAGAGATTGAGAGAGGAAGTAAGTCATGCAATACAATGAGGTGATGGTTCGTTACGGCGAATTGTCTACAAAAGGGAAAAATAAAAAAACGTTTATCAGTCGCTTGGCTCAAAATGTTAAAGCAGCTTTGCACGATTTTCCCGAAGTAAAAGTTCATGGAGAACGCGATCGCATGCATTTGGAATTGAAAGATGCCGATAGCGAGGAAGTATTGAAAAGATTGGAGCCTATATTTGGGATTCAAAATTATTCTCCTGTGATGAAGTTGGACAGAGACATGGAACAAGTGAAAAAAGTCGCTGTCGAAATGGTGAAAGAGCAGTATGTCCCAGGTAAAACATTTAAGATCGCTACTCGTCGATCAGACCACGAGTTTCCTTTGGATACTAACGACATCAATTTGATGTTGGGTGATGAAGTCATCGACCATATTGAAGGCATTCAAGTTCAAATGAAAAAACCGGATATTACGTTACGTGTTGAAGTGCGGCTAAACGGCATTTTCTTATCTTGCCAAACGATCCAAGGAGCAGGTGGCCTTCCAGTAGGAACAAGTGGTAAGGGGATGCTGATGTTATCTGGCGGAATCGATTCTCCAGTTGCTGGCTATTTGGCTATGAAACGGGGAGTTGAGGTGGAAGCTGTACATTTCCACAGTCCTCCATACACTAGTCCAAGAGCTTTGCAGAAAGCGAAAGACTTAACCTCTAAAATTGCTGCCTTTTCTGGAAATCTGCAATTTATTGAAGTGCCTTTTACTGAAATCCAAGAAGAGATCAAAAAGAATGTTCCTGAAGGGTACTTAATGACAGTGACGCGTCGTTTCATGATGCGCATCACAGATCGGATTCGTGAACAACGCAAAGGTTTGGCTATATTGAACGGAGAATCTTTAGGACAAGTGGCTTCTCAAACGATGCACAGTATGATTGCTATCAATGATGTGACCAATACTCCTGTATTGCGTCCAGTTGTCTCAATGGATAAAAATGAAATTATTGATATTGCTAAAAAAATCGATACGTTTGAATTGTCTATTCAACCATTTGAAGATTGCTGTACTATTTTTGCACCGCCAGCACCCAAAACTAAACCCGATCTGCAAAAAACAAGAGATTTTGAAGCTCGATTAGATGTAGAAGGATTGATCGAACGGGCGATGGATGGCTTAGTCATCTCTACGATCAGTGTGGGAGACACCTTGGAAGAGCAACAGCATGAAGCTTTTAGTGAATTACTATAGAGAAGAATAAAAGGCTGTCTCCAGCATTGAGTATGATTATTCGACGTTGGGACAGCTTTTTTTAGTAAAGCAAGTTCTGTATGCTGCAGAACCTATATTTTTCGCTAGCGTTTAACGCAAAAGAATTTTATAATGGGAATAGAGTGTAATTTAGAGGAGTGAAGTGTGTGCAAATCACAAGAAAAGGGACACCTTATCAATTAAATGGAAAGCAAACCAACGTGGGAGATAAAGCCCCAGATTTTTCAGTCAAAAATCTAACAGGTGACATGATCCAATTGCAAGACTTTACAGGGAAAGTAGTGTTAATCAGTGTCATCCCAGATATTGACACTCGCGTGTGTGCTCAACAAACAAGAGCCTTCAATGAAAAAGCAAGCAATATTGAAGGAGTTCAATTAGTAACCATTTCAAACAATACCAAAGAACAACAAGATAATTGGTGTGCAGGAGAAGGTATTGAAATGGAAATGCTTCATGATACGAACCTGATATTTGGTGATGCTTATGGTCTTTACATGCCGGAACTAGAAAAACTGGCGCGTTCAGTATTTGTGGTTGATGCTAATGGTGTGATTGTGTATCAAGAAATTGTTTCTGAAATGGTGGATGAGCCAGATTATGAAGCCGTGATCGAAGCTGCGAAATCTGCTCGATAAATCAGCAATACAAGAATTCCGTTATTGAATTTTGAAGTTTAACATGCTACTATAATACAGAATAAAGCGATGAACAAGAGGAGTAGTTTCAGGTTTCATTTGAAGAGAAAAGGGCGATTGGTGGAAGTCCTTAATGGAACTGAAATGAAGGTAGCTTGGGAGCTGTCGAAGTGAAAGAAGAGTAGCTTTGACCGGTCTAACGTGACGTTAAACACGTGAATGAAGTGGTCTGTTCTTGAAGAAGAACAGGCAATATAGGTGGTACCGCGAATCCAAAAGCATTCGTCCTAATGTAGATTAGGATGGGTGCTTTTTTAGCGTTTTAAAACAAGATTACACTTTAAAAGAGAAAAGGAGTGGTGCAATATGGCAAAAGAACTTACAATGCCGACGAAATATCAACCGAATGAAGTTGAAGCTGGCCGTTACGAAAAATGGTTGGAAAAAGATTTATTCAAACCCAGTGGAGACAAAACGAAAAAACCTTTTTCAGTGGTGATTCCACCTCCAAATGTTACGGGTAAATTGCATTTAGGACATGCATGGGATACCACCTTACAAGATATCTTAGTGCGTCAAAAACGCATGCAAGGATACGACACATTGTGGCTGCCGGGGATGGACCATGCTGGAATTGCTACCCAAGCGAAAGTGGAAGCTAAATTAGCTGAAGAGGGTATTTCTCGTTACGATTTAGGAAGAGAAAAGTTCATTGAACAAGTTTGGGAATGGAAAGAAGATTACGCTAGTGTGATTCGTGAACAATGGGCAAAAGTCGGGATCTCTGTCGATTACAGCCGCGAACGTTTTACATTAGATGAAGGTCTATCTGATGCAGTTCGTAAAGTATTTGTTACGATGTACGAAAAAGAGCTGATCTACCGTGGCGAATACATCATCAATTGGGATCCAAAAGCGAAAACAGCTTTATCGGATATTGAAGTGATCCATCAAGATATCGAAGGTGCTTTTTATCATATGACGTATCCTTTAACTGATGGCAGCGGAGAAGTAGAAATTGCTACGACTCGTCCAGAAACGATGCTAGGGGATACAGCTGTTGCCGTGCATCCTGAAGATGAACGTTATCAAGCGCTGATTGGTAAAACAGTTATGCTGCCATTGATGAATCGCGAAATTCCGATTATTGCGGATGATTATGTGGATATGGAATTTGGTACGGGTGTCGTTAAAATCACTCCAGCTCATGACCCAAATGACTTTGAAGTCGGGAACCGTCATGACCTCCCACGTGTCAATGTGATGAATGAAGATGGATCTATGAATGATACAGCAGGCAAATATGCAGGTATGGACCGTTTTGAAGCTCGTAAAGCTGTGGTGAAAGATTTAGAAGCTGAAGGACGTTTGGTGAAAATCGATAAAATGGTTCACAGTGTTGGACATTCCGAGCGTACCGGAGTAGTGGTTGAACCTCGATTGTCTACTCAATGGTTTGTTAAAATGGCGCCAATGGCAAAAGACGCTTTAGAAAACCAAGAGTCAGACGGAAAAGTCAACTTTGTGCCTGACCGTTTTGAAAAGACCTTTACTCAATGGATGGATAACGTTCATGACTGGGTTATCTCTCGTCAATTGTGGTGGGGACACCGTATCCCAGCATGGTACCATAAAGAAACGGGCGAATTGTATGTTGGAATGGAAGCACCGGCAGACAGTGAAAACTGGGAACAAGATCCAGACGTATTGGACACTTGGTTTAGTTCAGCGCTATGGCCATTTTCAACGATGGGTTGGCCTAACGAAGACGCAGAAGATTTCAAACGTTACTTCCCGACCAGCACATTGGTAACTGGGTACGATATTATCTTCTTTTGGGTTAGCCGTATGATTTTTCAAAGTTTGGAATTTACGAATGAGAGACCATTCAAAGATGTGTTGATTCACGGATTGATTCGTGACGAACAAGGACGCAAGATGAGCAAATCTTTAGGGAATGGAATCGATCCAATGGATATTATTGACAAATACGGTGCGGACGCTATGCGTTGGTTCTTATCTACGGGATCTGCTCCAGGACAAGATGTCCGTTTTAGTTACGATAAAATGGATGCTGCTTGGAACTTTATCAATAAAATCTGGAACGCCAGCCGTTTTGTTTTAATGAACTTAGAGGATTTTGATGTAAAAGACATTGATTTAACAGGCGAAAAAACGGTTGCTGACCGTTGGATTTTGACTAAATTAAATGATACCATCCAATCGGTAACTGATTTAACAGAGAAATATGAAATTGGTGAAGCTGGTCGTCACTTATATCATTTCATCTGGGATGATTTCTGTGACTGGTATATCGAAATGAGTAAAGAGATTTTATTCGGTGAAGATGAAGCAGCGAAACAAACGACAAGAAGTATCTTGGCACATGTGTTGGATCAAATCTTGCGCTTGTTGCACCCGATTATGCCTTTTGTAACGGAAGAAATTTGGGAAAATATTCCGCACGAAGGAGAATCATTAGTCGTAGCAGAATACCCAACGGTTCGTCCGGAGTTGTCTGATGAAGCAGCTGCCAAAGGGATGGATGTCTTGATGGAATTGATTCGTTCTGTACGTAACATTCGTTCAGAAGTGAATACACCATTGTCGAAAAAAATCAACATCCTGATCAAAACCAATGATGAAACAGTTGAAACATTCTTGAACGCAAATATTTCTTATATTGAACGTTTCTGTAATCCGGAAGAACTAACGATCTCTAAATCGATCGAAGCTCCTGAAGAAGCAATGACAGCGGTCATTACGGGTGCAGAAATCTATCTTCCTCTAGCAGGATTGATCAATATTGAAGAAGAAATCACTCGTTTGGAAAAAGAATTGGACAAATGGAACAAAGAAGTGAAACGTGTCCAAGGTAAATTAGCCAACGAGAAGTTTGTCAGCAACGCTCCAGAAAAAATTGTCCAAGAAGAAAAAGCCAAAGAAGCTGAGTACTTGGAAAGACAAGCAACTGTCAGTGATAGAATTGCTGTGTTGAAACAAAAACGTTAATTGAAACAGTACTGAATGAAAAAGCTGGGTCTCTGATATTAGAGGCACAGCTTTTTCTACTGCAAATCGAGAGCAAATCATCTATAATGGAAAAGACAATAGTTTAATGCAGAACGGTGGAAAAGACATGTGGAACACATATGAAGAAGCACTTGAATGGATTCACGGCATTCGAGTATTTGGTAAGAAACCCGGTTTAAAACGAATGGAATGGATGTTGGAACGGTTAGGCCGCCCAGATAAAAAAGTCCCGGCTATCCATGTAGCAGGAACAAATGGAAAGGGATCAACGGTCACTTTTATTCGCAGTATGCTGGAAGAACAGGGGTTGGTCGTCGGAACGTTCACTTCGCCGTTTATCGAAGTGTTTAATGAACGCATCAGTGTAAACGGTGAACCGATAGCTGATGAAGAGATTCTGCGTTTAGCCAATATAGTGTACCCTTTAGCGGGAGCTTTAGAAGAGACTGATCTTGGCGGACCAAGTGAGTTTGAAGTCATCACAACGATGATGTTTTCTTATTTTGGGGAGGGTCATGTGGACGTTGCAGTAATTGAAGTTGGTTTAGGCGGATTATACGATTCGACGAATGTCGTTTTGCCTGAAGTATCCGTGATTACCACTATTGGAATGGATCATATGGCTATTTTAGGAGACACAGTGCCGGAAATTGCCCAACAAAAAGCTGGGATCATTAAACCAGCTGTTCCAGTTGTGACAGGAAATATCCCTCCAGAAGCGATGAAGGAAATTGAAAAAGTAGCTACTGACTGCGACAGCAAATTGTACGCCTATCAAAAAGATTTTGCCATTTCAGATTGGCATACTTTACCTACTTGGGGAGAACAATTCAGTTATGAAGATGAGTTGATGCGCTTAAGAACGATCCAATTATCTATGCTGGGTAAACATCAAGTAGAAAATGCTGCGACAGCTATCCAAGCGGTGGAGATTTACGCTGAGAGAACGCAGTTGACATTAAATCACGAGGCTTTATTAAGAGGGTTGAAAAAAGCTTTTTGGCCTGGGAGAATGGAAAAAATCAGTGATGATCCGGTTATCATATTGGATGGTGCACACAATGAACCGGGAATTGAACGACTAGTAGAAACGATTCAGAACGACTTTACTCAACAAGAAGTGCATGTGATATTTGCAGCCTTAAAAAACAAAGATATCCAAAAAATGGTGGATTTGATTCAGGAATTGTCAAATGTTCAACTCACCTTGACGTCTTTTGATTTCGAAAAAGCAGCCTCCAGAGAAGAGCTGCACCCATATACTCAATCTGGAGTGAACTATTATGCACAATGGCAGGAAGCCTTGCTAAATGAGCTGGAAAATAGGGATGAAGGCAGTATCCTATTGATCACTGGGTCACTGTACTTTATCTCAGAAGTGAGAAGGAACTTGTTAAATACGGATGAAGAGGAATAAGGGGGATAGAGTGATGAATAAACTAAAAACCGTGATTTTTGATATGGATGGGCTGATGTTTGATACAGAAACGATGTATTACCAGGCAAATCAAAAAGCAGCCGATGACTTAGGCTTGCCATTTACTTATGAATATTACGCCAAATACATCGGAATATCAGATGAAGAGTTTTTTGCGAGTATGTACCGTGATTTTAAAGATGACCAAAAGGTGGATGCGTTTATCGCAAACAGCCGAACATATTTGTTTGAGCAAATCGAATCAGCTGGTATTTTAGTAAAGCCTGGCTTAGTTGAATTGTTAGACTTCCTTCATGAACGCGGAATCGGCAAAGTGGTAGCTTCCAGCAGTATTCGCTCCATGGTTCAAATGTGTTTGGATCACGCAGGCGTAGCACATTATTTTGACGAAGTTGTTTCTGGTGATCAAGTTGAATTTGCTAAGCCGGATCCAGAAATATTTGAAAAAGCTTGGGGGCTGTTTGAGGGAGAAAAAGAAGAGACCGTTATTTTGGAAGATTCTTTAAATGGTATCCGTGCGGCTTATGATGCAGGAATTTCGGTCGTTATGGTTCCGGATTTGTTTGAGCCGAATGAAGAAGCCAGAGAAAAAACAGTTGCTATACAGAATGATTTAAGAGAAGTCAAACAGTTTCTTCAAAGAAATTGGATTTTAGACAATTAAATAACTAAATAACCTCTTTTTTACTTATATTATCTGCAAAGGAGGTTTTTTTATGTCTACAAAAGGAATGAACTTACTAGCTGAAATGCCAATAGAATCAAGACCGAGAGAAAGATTGCAACAATACGGTGAAAAAGCTTTAGCCAACCATGAGCTTTTGGCTATTTTACTGCGAACGGGAATAAAAGGAACCAATGTCGTTTCCGTTGCTCTGCAACTGCTCAATGCATTTGATGATCTGTATTATTTAAAAACAGTGTCGTTGGAAGAATTAATGTTGGTATCGGGTATTGGAAAAACAAAAGCTGTTGAATTGAAAGCAGCAATTGAATTAGGGACGCGGATCGCACAAGCCCCACAACTGAAAACCGGACAAATTACTTCCAGCCGCCAAGTAGGTGAGATGATGTTGGCTGAGATGAGTGATTTACAGCAAGAACACGTTATTGTGTTGTACTTGAACACTAAGAATGAAATCATTAAAAAAGAAACTATTTTTAAAGGAGGATTAAATTCATCTGTCGCGCATCCGAGAGAAATATTCAAAGGTGCCGTTCGTTATTCAGCTGCTCGATTAGCGATTGTACACAATCACCCATCAGGCTGTCCAGATCCTTCTGAGGCAGATATTTCATTTACTAGACGTGTAGCAGAATGTGGCGAGTTGATGGGAGTAGAATTGTTGGACCATTTGATCATTGGTCAAAACAGATACGTAAGTTTAAAAGAAATCGGTATCATTTAAAGAAAAGTGAGTCGCAGCAATGGTATTTAAGATTATCCAGAAATAAATAAATAAACTTTGTAATATAGCTTGCTAAGTTTTTTTTATCGTGTTATACTTTGTTTAGCATTTTGTTAGGTGGAAAAAAGAATTGTTTCAAAACATTCCGAATCGTACCGTCAGCAACAATGTGAATTATAATGTGCTTTCAAGCACGAGGAGGAATTTTTCATGGAACAAGGTACAGTAAAATGGTTTAACGCAGAAAAAGGATTTGGATTTATCGAACGCGAAGGCGCAGACGATGTATTCGTACACTTCTCAGCTATCCAAGGAGACGGATTCAAAACTTTAGAAGAAGGACAAGCAGTTTCTTTTGACGTAGAAGAAGGAAACCGTGGACCTCAAGCTGCTAACGTTAACAAAATTTAATTTAACTAAAAAATTAAAAGTTAGCTCAGAACAGCCTAGTTTATAACTAGGCTGTTCTTTTTTGTCTTTTTTTACTGCTAAATATTTTTTTACGTTAAATTATCATATACTATTAGTGGAATAAATGATTATTCGTCGGGTCTAAGTCAGAGTGGAAATTTAATGGTATTCACATAACTTAGCGAATAACTGATGGGATCATTTAAATAGGAGAGAAAAATGGCATTTTAGAGAGGAAAAGTGATATGCAAGGATATCGGCAAGAAAAAGATGCGCTAGGTACAGTTCAAGTCAAAACAGAAAATTTATGGGGAGCCCAAACGCAACGGAGTTTAGAAAACTTCGCTATTGGGTCTGAAAAAATGCCGCTCGAATTTATTTATTCACTGGTCAGCATCAAAAAAGCTGCCGCAACAATCAATCATAAGGAGCAATTGTTATCTGAGGAAGAAAGAAATCGAATAGTCGAAGCTTGTGATCAGATATTGGACGGAAAATTCGATGAGCAATTTCCATTGAAAATTTGGCAAACGGGAAGCGGTACGCAAACCAATATGAATGTGAACGAAGTTATTGCAGCTATTGCCAATCAGTCGAAAGACCTGCCTAAATTGCATCCAAATGATCATGTCAATGCTTCACAAAGCTCGAATGATGTTTTTCCAACTGCGATGCAAATGACGATTTATCAATCGATCCAGACTGCATTGCTTATGGAATGCAGAGAATGGATCACTGTACTCAAAGAGAAAGAACAGCAGTATCAATCACTGATTAAGATCGGTCGTACTCATTTGCAAGACGCCGTTCCGATGACATTTGGACAGGAAATAAGCGGATGGCGGACGATGTTGGAGAAGAATACTTATTTCATTACTGAAAGCAGTGAGGCGTTGAAAAAATTGCCCATTGGAGGTACCGCTGTGGGTACTGGTTTAAATGCTCCAGATGACTTTGATCAAAAAATAGTAGCGGAATTAAATCGATCGTTGCCATTTACCTTTGAAGTTGAAGAAAACAAATTTTATGGTCTGTCTAGTCACAGCAATTTGACTTATTCTCATGGCGCGCTTCGAAGTTTAGCAGTTGATTTGATGAAAATCGCTAATGATGTCAGATGGCTGGCAAGTGGTCCAAGAGGTGGTTTGGGAGAAGTTAGGATTCCAGCTAATGAACCAGGCAGCTCTATCATGCCTGGAAAAGTAAATCCTACTCAGGCGGAAGCATTAACGATGATCGTAGCTCAAATCATAGGAAATGATGCAACGATTCAATTTGCTGCCAGCCAAGGGAATCTTCAATTGAATGTCTTCAAGCCGGTTATTTTGTTTAATATGCTGAAAAGTGTTCAATTGCTGACAGAGGGGATGCGGTCATTCAGGATCCATTGTCTGTCTGGTATGGAAGCGAATGAGCAACAGATGGACAGCTATTTAAAAGATTCGTTGATGATCGTAACGGCTCTTTCTCCTCACGTCGGTTATGAAAAGAGTGCACAAATTGCAAAATACGCATATGCGCACAGATTATCTATCCGTGAAGGCGCTCTACAGTTGGAACTCGCTTCTGAAGAAGAACTGGATCAATGGCTGGACCCGGCTTTGATGATCCGCAAGTAATGAGAACATGCAGAATCGGAAAATGTCATTTCTGTTGTTTAAATTAGAAACAAAATTTGTCGTTTTTCTTTATAATAACCGGTGAAATAGTTGAATGCCTTTATATTCCTCGCAGAAAAATGTATACTAAGCATGCTTGCTATTAAAAAAACTCAATTGCAAAGATTACTAGAATGTTGAGTTCTACTTAAATTTGTATTAAAAACAACGATTATTGATGCGAAGTGATTGAAATTAAAGTATGATAGTAAAAGTGAAAAAATACAGTAAAATGCAGTAATGCTATTGTGAAAAGTCTACTGGTTCTTTTCTCAAAAAAATTGGGTTGAAGAAGCAAAGCCTGTATAGGCTAGACAACTGAGAGGATGAAATATGTGCTTAATTTTGGAAATAAAAACATGGGAATCGATTTAGGAACAGCCAATACGAATGTATTCGTTGAAGGTAAAGGGATCGTTTTAAGAGAACCTTCTGTTGTTGCTAAAGATATAAACACAGGAGAAATCGTAACGGTCGGGGAAGAAGCCAGAAATATGATTGGTAGAACACCAGGTTCGATCATTGCGATTCGTCCAATGAAAAATGGAGTTATTGCGGATTTTGATATCACGGCTGAAATGATGAAATATTACATTAAAAAAGCGGTGGGTAAACGTACTTCTAAACCTTTTGTGGTAGTTTGTGTGCCCAGCAGTGTAACAGAAGTTGAAAAAAGAGCGGTTATCGACGCTACTCGCTTAGCTGGAGCTAAGGATGCTTATATCATTGAAGAACCATTTGCAGCAGCAATTGGAGCTGGATTACCGGTAATGGATCCTACAGGTAGCATGGTAGTGGATATTGGTGGTGGAACAACGGACGTGGCAACCATCTCTTTAGGCGGTATTGTCAGCAGCAGAACGATTCGTTTAGCTGGAGACCGAATGGATGAAGTGATCATCCACCACATACGTAAAAAACACAACTTGCTGATCGGTGAAAGAACCGCTGAACAAATCAAAATGGAAATTGGGTGTGCATCGGTTGAAAAAGCAGCTGAATATGGCACGATGGACATTAGAGGTAGAGATTTACTTACTGGTTTACCGCAAACTATTGAAATAACGGCAGTTGATGTAGCTGAGGCTATTCAAGAAGTTGTTGAAGGAATCGTCATAGCGGTTCGTGAAACCTTGGAAGAAACATCGCCGGAAATATCTGCAGATGTTATCGATCATGGAATTGTCTTAACTGGTGGCGGGGCGTTACTTAAAAACATCAGCGATGTGATCGCTCATGAAACAGATGTACCGGTATTTGTTGCAAATGAACCTTTGGATTGTGTGGCTAACGGTACAGGAGAAGCTTTGAAACACATGGACATTTACCAAAAACGCGGCCTTAAATAAAACTGACCATTATCAAGCGGGTATGGATTATCCATCCCGCTCTTTTTGAGTGAAGGAATTTGAGGGTTTGAGTAAAAAGGAATTTGAAATAAAATCGAAAACAGTCTGCTTATTTTGAGCAACCTATGGTAAAATATACACAGCCTGCAAAAATCAACGAGGTGGTACTTTGAACCAGTTTTTTTCAAACAAAAAACTTATTATTTTATTAGTTAGTGTAATTGTTGTTCTTGGGCTTATTGCAGTTTCCATTACGGGCAGTGGAAATGTTCCTATAGTTCAGCGATTTACTAATGATGTAACAGCACTAATCAGTCGAGTCATCAGTAAACCTGCTAATGGAGTAGTCAGTATCATTGACTCTGTAGAAGGATTGCTTGACACGTATGAAGAAAATAAATTATTGAAGTCCAAAATGGATGGATTGTATGAAACAGAAGCAGAAATTGCTGCATTACAACAAGACAACGACAAAATGCAAGAACAATTGGGATTAACGGAAACATTGTCTGATTACAATAGTATCAATGGTGCAGTGATCGGTCGAAATCCAGATAACTGGGTCGATCAGTTAGTGATTGATAGAGGAAGTCAGCATGGAGTAGAAGTAGATATGTCGGTTATGGGCGGAAATGGTTACATTGGACGAATTGTAGAAGTTAGTCCTACCAGTTCCAAAGTTCAATTGGTGACAACTTCCCACCAAAATACAGGACGAGTTTCTGCACAAGTACTGACAGATAACGGAGCAGTACATGGAATCATCAGCGGCTATGAAGCAGAAACAAATCGTCTGATCCTGAACCAAATCATTACGGATGCTACTTTGAAAGAAGGAGACCAAGTCATGACTTCAGGATTGGGAGGTCTTTCACCAAGTTCTTTATTGATCGGTACGGTAGATGAAATACGATTAGACTCTCATGGATTAGCGATGGAAGCCTATATTACTCCAGCAGCAGACATGAATGATATTCGTTTTGTGACCATTATTCAAAGAGCATCTGGAAGTGGGGAATAGAGAATGACCAAAAAAGCAAGAATCAATCTATTTGTCCCAGTGACTTTTTTGATAGCTCTGTTGTTTGATGGTATCATTGCATCGATCTTTTCAACTCGACTCTACACCGCAACCAGCGATATGGTTCCCAGATTGATTATTATCTGCATTGTATTGTTTTCTTTTTATGTGGATCGGAAGTACATGATTCTTTTTGGTATTCTCTTTGGTTTACTATACGATAGTTATTATGTAGGGATTCTAGGGTTGTACACGTCTCTATTTCCGATCATCATTTATTTAAGCGATAAAATGCGGAAAATATTAAACCCTAATTTATTGGTGTTGGTTATGATAGTAATTATTCACATTAGCCTGGTAGAAACCTTGTTGTTTGGCTTCTACTCGGTTATTGATCTGACCACAATCGATATTGCAACATTTTTAGCAAATCGGTTGGGACCAACACTGTTGTTAAACAGTATGTTCTTGTTGGTACTTTACTATCCACTAAAAAAAACGGCTGCAACCATTGTGCAGGATTAAAAAATTTGTTCGTAAGTCTTTTGAGATTGGGGGAAGGGTTTAATGAAACAAAATGTAACATTAAAGGGAATTAAGGAAGGCTTTTTGTTAAATTTGAATGATGCGGCTTCTTTTGAAGAATTGACTAATGAATTGGATGAGTTGTTAGATCATTTGAGAGCAGAGCGTAAGCTATCTGGTGAAACGCGTAAAGACATTCATTTAGAGATTCATTCGGGATATCGTTTATTGAACGATGAACAAAAGGAATTGTTGACCAAAAAAATTGAAGAAAAAAGTCATTTCTCCATCAAATCTTTTGACGCAACTGTATTGACTTACGAACGTGCCATTGAATGGCAAAAAAAAGTCAGTTTAGAAATGAAAGTTCAAACCGTAAGAAGCGGACAAATTTTAGAAGCTCCTGGAGATATTTTATTGATTGGGAAAGTTCATCCGGGAGGCAGTATCCGAGCTAAGGGCAGTATCTTTATTATGGGAGAACTTCATGGAGTAGCTCATGCGGGTATTGACGGCGATACTTCAGCAGTTATTGTGGCTGATTTCCTCACTAAAGCGCAAATCCGTATTGCCGATAATGTTGAAGTTATTGAAAATGAAGAGGAAGAAAGCAGAAAAAGCAAGGTAGAAGTGGCGTATATAAATGATTTACATATCTTATCTTTTGAAACGTTGGATCGCTTAAAGAAGATACAGCCATCTATTGATAAAGTGACAGGAGGATTATTTGAATGAGTACAGCTATTGTCATTACATCTGGTAAAGGTGGGGTTGGAAAAACAACTTCAACGGCTAATTTAGGAACAGCATTGGCACTGCAAGGGAAAAAAGTGTGTTTGATCGATATGGATATCGGTTTGCGGAACTTAGATGTGATTCTAGGTCTAGAAAACCGCATTATCTATGATATTGTGGATGTAGTGGAAGAACGTGCAAAATTGCATCAAGCATTGATCAAAGACAAACGTTTTAACGATAACTTGTACTTGCTTCCAGCTGCACAAAATGCAGATAAAAACTCCATCAATGAACAACAAATGATCAATATTGTGGAAGAGTTGCGCGGTGATTATGACTATATTCTGATTGATTGTCCTGCAGGTATCGAACAAGGATTTAAAAACTCTATTGCTGCTGCAGATCAAGCGTTCATTGTAACAACTCCAGAGATCTCGGCTATTCGAGATGCAGATAGAATTATTGGATTGTTGGAACAAACAGAAATTTCTGATCCTAAATTGATCATCAACCGTATTCGCAAACGAATGATGCAAGATGGAGAAGTCATGGATGTAGATGAGATTACACGTCATTTGTCTATTGATTTGTTAGGGATCATATTTGATGATGATGATGTTGTCCGTTCATCCAACAATGGAGACCCTATTGTATTGAATCCGAAAAATGCGGCTTCTCAAGGATATCGGAATATTGCCCGCAGAATATTGGGTGAGACGGTACCTTTAATGTCACTGAAATCAGAAAAACCAACTTTTTGGCAAAAAATATTTGGCAAAAAGAAATAATTGTGCTATAGTACATTTAAATTAAATATCCATTAAAAAAGCATGGATGAGGAAAAGTAGAAATGGAATCTTTCAAGAGAGGTTGCGGATGGTGAAAGCAGCTAAGATGAAATTTTGAACACACACCTTTAAGCTGGCAGCTGAAAGTATAGAAGTAAGTTGACTCGGGAGTACCCGTTACAGTACTAGCGTTTAGTAGTTTTGAACGTGATGAGGCAAGTTTCTGTGAAGAACTTGCAAATAAAGGTGGAACCACGATAATGATCATCATCGTCCTTTGAATTTCGAATTTCGGAATTCAAAGGACGTTTTTTTGTTTTTAAGGACTGCAGCTTTAAAAATGAATCATTTTAAAAAAGGGAGAGAATAGGAATGTATAAAAAAATTATTACATCTTTTGTTGGCGCAATGACGTTAGTTTTAGCAGGGTGCGGTTCAAATAATACAGAGACAGATTCATATGAACAAATTGTTGAAGAGGGGAAAATTACTGTAGGATTGGATGATACTTTTGCTCCAATGGGCTTTCGAGACAGTAATGGTGAAGTTGTCGGTTTTGATATTGACTTGGCAAATGAAGTGGGAGATAGATTGGGCTTAGATGTAGAATTTCAACCCATTGATTGGGCTTTGAAAGAAACAGAATTGAATAATGGGAACATTGATGCTATTTGGAACGGCTATACGATTACAGAAGAGCGTCAAGAGCAAGTGGACTTCAGTACACCCTATCTAGAAAATAGCCAAATCGTGATCGTATTGGAAGATAGTCCCATCCAAACGATAGCTGATTTAAGTGGGAAAGTAGTTGCTGCACAACAATCGTCAAGTGCTGTGGATGCGATCAATGCGGATCCTTCAAATATAGTTGATCAATTTGCCAACCAAGAAATTGTCGTATACCCTTCAAACAATGATGTCTTTAATGATCTGGGTTCAGGCCGAAGCGATGCTATCGTAGTAGATGAAACACTTGGTCGGTACTATATGAAACAAAATGAGGATATGGCTTACCGTGTGCTGGAAGAAAACTTCGGTGAAGAAGAATATGCAGTCGGTTTCCGTAAGGTTGATGACCAATTGACGGAAGCTGTAAACGGGGCTTTAGAGGAAATGAGAGCAGACGGCACGTTTGATGAGATCTATGCCAAATGGTTTGCGGAATAAAAAAAAGCAGCTGATGATTTTTAAGTAATCATTTTAGGGGGTGTCAAAATGAAACTGAAAAAAATAAAAACGATGGGCAGTGTACTGCTGTTTCCGTTGCTTCTAATGGCTTGTGGGAATGCAAATACAACTGCTGCGGACAATGAAGAAATCTTTATAGGTGAACCAGGAGACACTTTTGTTGTAGGATTAGATGATACTTTTGTACCAATGGGATTTAGGGATAATGAAGGGCGCTTAGTTGGTTTAGATGTTGATCTCGCAAAAGAAGCCGTAGATCGCTTGGATGTAGAAATTGAATTTCAACCCATTGATTGGGCAATGAAAGAAACAGAATTGAATTCAGGGAAAATTGATGCTATCTGGAACGGATATTCTATGACTAAAGAAAGAGAAGAGAAGGTAGCTTTCAGTACTCCTTATCACAGCAGCGGACAAGTATTTGTTGTACTGGCTGACAGCTTAATTGAAAATTGGGACGATTTGGCAGGGAAGATTGTCGCCTCGCAACAGTCTTCCAGCACGGTTGACTTATTGAAAAATCATGAGACCGGCATCGTGGACACATTTGCGGACGGGGATATCGTACAATACCCTTCGTACAACGATGTCTTCAATGACTTGGAGAGTGGACGCAGTGAAGCTATCGCAGTCAGCGAAACGTATGCTCGTTATTACATGAAGCAAAAAGAGGAAGAGAAGTACCGCATTTTAGAAGAAGGTTTCGGCTATGAAGACAGTGCAGTAGGGTTGAGAAAATCGGATACAGAGTTTCGCGATAAACTGAATGCTGTACTAGCTGAGATGGAAGAAGATGGAATATTGCAAGAAATCAAAGGCAGATGGATTGCTGAATAAATTAAGTTAAATAAAGGATGAGTGAGAAATGGATTTGATTGCTGAGATAACCCCCAGTCTGTTAGATGGACTACAGACAACCTTATTATTATTTTTTATTATCGTGATTGTGACAATTCCTTTGGGATTTTTGATTGCCTGCATTAGAGTATATGCACCTAAATGGATCTCTTGGATCATTCAAGTCTACATTTATGTGATGCGTGGAACACCGCTTCTATTGCAATTGATGGTTGTCTTTTTTGGACTGCCATTTATAGGGATCACGTTTGAACGTTTTCCAGCAGCTGTTTTTACATTTATTATTAATTATACTGCTTATTACGCTGAAATTTTTCGAGGCGGAATTCTTTCTGTTCCAAATGGTCAATTTGAAGCGATCAAAGTTTTAGGAATCGGCAGAATAAACGGCTTTAAAAAAATCATTATTCCGCAAGTAATGCGGGTAGTGCTGCCTTCTGTGGGAAATGAAGTTATCTCTCTAGTAAAAGATACTTCATTGATTTATATTTTAGGATTAGGCGAATTATTAAGAGCCGGTCAAATTGCTGCTAACACGTATGCTTCTTTGATTCCATATGCAGCAGTGGGAATCGTTTATTTAGTGGTGACGGGAATCATTACGTTGCTCTTAAATGTTATTGAGAAGAAATCAGATTACTAAAGGAGAAGGTTAAACATGGGATTGAAAGCAATGAATGTTTCAAAACAATTCAATGGTGTAAATATCATTAAAGATTTTGATTTTACAATTGATACAGGAGAAATAGTGAATCTTATAGGGAAATCTGGTACTGGGAAAACGACGTTCATGAGACTGTTGAATCAGCTGGAAAAAGCGGATAATGGGACGATTGCTATTAATGATGCCTACTTATGCCGCGAAACTGATGGAAAAGCTGATTATGTGCCAAAAAAAGAACGTATGGTGTACAACAACCAAATCGGAATGGTATTTCAGGATTATCAATTGTTTCCTAATTTGACGATCTTAGAAAATTGTATTGAAGCTCCTCTAGCTCAGAAATTATTGTCCAAAGAAGAAGCCATAAAAAAAGCAGAACTTTTGTTAAATCAAATGGCTATTTTAAATAAAAAAGATGTGTATCCTGGAACTTTATCTGGTGGACAACAACAACGGGTTGCTATCGCACGTGCCATGATGTTGAATCCGCAGATCTTGTGCTTTGACGAGCCAACATCAGCTCTTGATCGAGACACTGCTGACGGAGTTGGAAAAATGATCCAAGAAATCGCCGCAAGTGGAACGGGTATCTTAATCGTTACTCATGATACGGCTTTTGCCGATCAATACGGAACTCGTTCCGTTTCATCTGATGCCTTTATTTGATCAAACATAAAAAGAACTTGTCAATGAGAAAAATACGTTGACGGGTTCTTTTGTTTTTGGTATGATGTTAATGTTGTAAATGTGTAGCACCACAACTACAACCGCACGGAAATGAGTTTGTAAGTCCATTACGGCACTCACAACGGCGAGTCTAAGTCTAATAAGGAGGTGCGAATAAATGTACGCAATTATTAAAACAGGTGGTAAACAAGTAAAAGTTGAGGTTGGACAAGCAATCTACGTTGAAAAATTAAACGTTGAAGCTGGCGAAACAATCAATTTTGACGAAGTAATCTTAGTTGGTGGAGAAGACACTAAAGTGGGAACTCCATTCATCGAAGGCGCAACTGTTGAAGGAACTGTTGAAAAACATGGTAAACAAAAGAAAGTTACTACTTTCAAATACAAACCTAAAAAACACAGTCACCGTAAACAAGGTCATCGTCAACCATATACAAAAGTTGTCATCAATGCTATCAACGCATAATAAAGAGGTGATCCATATTGATTCAAGCATCTATTAAACGAAATGACAAAGGAAATATCGTTTCTTTTGAAGTGACGGGACATGCGGAGTCAGGACCCTATGGCAGCGACATCGTTTGTGCAGCTGTTTCTGCGTTAGTGATTGGGACTACAAATAGCTTGATCACCTTGACTGGAGTTGCTCCAATCATCGAGCAAAATGATGAGGTCGAAGGTGGCTACTTATATGTTGAACTGATTCAAGACTTAACAGAAGAACAGTTGAAGACAGCTCAAGTGTTGCTTGAGAGTCTGCTTATTTCCTTAAATGGAATAGCAGAAGAATACTCTAAATACATTCAATTAAAGATTAAATCATGATGGAGGTGCATTCCAAATGTTGAAAATGAATCTACAATTCTTCGCTCACAAAAAAGGGGGCGGATCTACTGCTAACGGTCGTGACTCACAATCAAAACGTTTAGGAGCTAAACGTGCTGATGGTCAAACTGTTTCAGGTGGATCAATTTTATACCGCCAACGCGGTACTAAAATTTACCCAGGAGTTAACGTAGGTATCGGCGGAGATGACACATTGTTTGCTAAAGTTGACGGCGTTGTTCGTTTCGAACGTAAAGGCCGTGACAAAAAACAAGTTTCTGTATACCCAGTAGCTCAATAATAAGATCCAAAAAAGGGAGTGGACAATCGTTCACTCCCCTATTTTTTAGTTATTTTTAGATGTTAAAGAACACCTTCTAAAAGAAAAAAGTGAATCCCCCGAAAAATTAAGTGCCTTGCCATGTCCTCAATAAGAGCAATATTGTATGGAATAAGGTATACTTATTGATGAAATCAAGAACTTTAAGTCTAGTTCTATGCAATAAGTCGCTTTGTATCTTGTGTACATAGTGCAGATTAGATAAAATGATAAAGTAGTCTTGAATTCAAATGACTAATTTTTATCTTACGTAAAAGACAGGTATGAGGAAGAGAGGTTGATTTTTTTGTCTCAAAAAGACATGGAAACTCTTTTTAATCAATTAGATAGTACCGTTCAATTGTTAAGAAATGAAATTGATTTTTCATACTTGGAAGCACTGACTGAATCAGGCAGCAATCTGATTGAAAAAAATATTCCTACTGAAATGAAGAATATTTTAAATCCAGCAACAGCAGATAAATTAACAGAGATTTATCAAGGTGCAAATACAGCTGACATGGAACCTGAAGACATCCGAAAAAGTTTGCAATTAGCAATCTTAAAAGGATTGAAAGAGGACAAAGTGCAGGCGAATCATCAAATGACACCAGATGCTATCGGATTTATGTTTGTGTATTTTATCGAAAAAGTGCGAGACACTTCTTTGACGAAAATGCGGATTCTAGATCCCACTGTTGGTACAGGCAATTTGCTTTCAACAGTTTACAATGCTTTAGCGACTGCCAATGTTGAGGTACAAGCAGAAGGAATTGAAAATGATGATTTACTCATTGACTTAGCAGCTATGGCTACAAGACTCCAAAGACAAAACGTTAAATTAACCCATCAGGATGCTATTCAGGATCTATTAGTAGACCCGGTAGACTTAGTGGTGAGTGACTTACCGATTGGCTACTATCCAGTTGACGAAAGAGCGAAATCCTATACATCGGCAGCAAAAGGAGGACATTCCTTTGCCCATCATTTGCTGATTGAACAAAGTATGAAGTATTTGAAACCAAATGCATTTGGTTTATTTCTTGTACCGAAACTATTGTTTGAAACACCAGAAGCAGCATCTTTGATGAAAGCTATTCAAAAATCAGGATATTTACAAGGTATGTTGCATTTGCCAAAAGAATTATTTGCAAATGAACAATCACAAAAATCTATTTTACTGCTTCAAAAAGATGGGGACCAAGCAGAACAAGCTAAACAAGTATTGCTTGGGAACATTCCTGATTTGAAAAATCAACAATCCATGTTAAAATTTATGCAGGAAGTGGATAGCTGGAAGAAAGAAAATTTGTAAGAGAAGAAAAGGGGAAGAAACATGTCAAAAACAATTGCAATTAATGCAGGTAGTTCAAGTTTAAAATTTACGTTGTTTGAAATGCCTGAAGAAAAAGAAATCGCTTCAGGGATCGTTGAAAGAATCGGATTGAAAGATTCAATCTTTACAACAAAATACAATGGTGAAAAATACAATATCACAGAAGACATCGACAACCATGAAATTGCTATCCAAAAAGTATTGGATAAATTAATTGAATTAAACGTTATCGCAAGCTACGATGAAATCGAAGGTGTTGGACATCGTGTAGTTGCTGGGGGAGAAGACTTTAAAGAATCTGCTCTTATCGACAACGATGTATTAGCAAAAATTGAACAATTAGCTGATTTAGCTCCTTTACACAATACTGCAAACGCAACAGGAATCAAAGCATTTAAAAAATTATTGCCAAACATCACAAGTGTAGCGGTATTTGATACTTCTTTCCACACTTCAATGCCAGCTGTAAACTACTTGTACAGCTTACCAATGGAATACTATGAAAAACATGCAGCTCGTAAATATGGAGCACATGGTACTTCTCATCAATACGTATCTGAACGTGCAGCAGATATGCTTGGACGTTCACTAGAAGACTTGAAATTGATCACTTGCCACTTAGGTAATGGTGCTTCTATTACAGCTGTTGAAGGTGGAAAATCAGTAGATACATCTATGGGATTCACTCCTTTAGCTGGTGTAACAATGGGAACTCGTACAGGTGATATCGATGCTTCTATTATTCCATACTTGATGGAAAAAGAAGGTATTACTGATATTAACGAAATGATCAATATCTTTAACAAAAAATCTGGATTACTTGGTTTATCAGGTGTATCAAGCGACATGCGTGATGTGGAAGATGCTGCTGAAGCAGGAGACGACAGAGCGCAATTAGCTTTAGACATTTTCTATAACCGAGTTCAAAAATACATTGGCCAATACGTAGCATTGATGAATGGAGTAGACGCAATCATCTTTACGGCTGGTATCGGTGAAAACTCAGTTGAAACTCGTAAAATCCTTATCGATGGTATCAACTGGTTTGGTGCTGAAATCGACGACGAAAGAAACAACGTTCGTGGCGAAGAACGCATTATCTCAACAGACGACTCAAAAGTTAAAGTCTTGTTGATTCCAACAGACGAAGAAGTCATGATCGCCCGTGACGTAGAACGACTAAAAAAATAAGAGCGTGAAGTAAGCCGTTTAGCTCTCTGTACAGTAGCTGAATGTTAAAAGTTAGGTGCTTTTCCTAACATTTGTCATTCGGCTACTGGGAGAGAGAGCTGGCTTACGCAACGCGTCTAAATAAGAGCGTGGAACAAGGCGTTTAGGCTTTCGTAGGTTTCACTTTATCCTTTTAGATGGTGTTCTTTACCATCAAAAAGGATAAATGAAACCATAGAAAGTCTGCCTTGCGCAACGCGTCTAAGAGATCGAGCTCATCGAGCATTCTAAAAGCACCTCACTATGAAGAAAATTCATAGTGAGGTGCTTTTTTCGCACTGTAAGGCATCTAGCTAATAATACGAATGAAAAAATAACCAGAATTGTAAGGTAGAGCCTCTCTAGCTTACAATTCACCAGAAAAAAACGAGTGATAATACGAGTTAAAGCCTGTTTACCTCACAATAGACTAATAAAAACGAATAATAATATAAGCTATACATTGTCTACTTCACAATCCATCAGAGAAAAAGAGCAATAATATGAGCTAAAGTCCGCCTACTGCACAATCCACCAAGAAAAAAGAACAATAATATGAGCTATAACCAGTCTACTGCACAATTCACCCAAAAATACAAGCAGTAACATGAGCTATAACTATTCTACCTCATAATCCACCCAAAAATACGGCCAGTAATAGGGACTATAACTCCTACAGCTCAAAGCTCAATCAAACAAAAGAGAACAGACCATTAATTAACCAACTTTTACGCAATAAATCGAACCACAAAAAAGTAGAGACAGGAACAATATCCTGCCTCCATCAAAAATATTTTTTTCAACTAGTCTGTCGCTTGATTTTCTAAATCGGTACGTACTACTAAGACATCACAGGCAGCATTGCGGATAACGTATTCTGAAACGGATCCAATGAAGATTCGTTCCACAGCACTTAAACCAGTGGCTCCTAACATAATCAAATGAACATTGTGTTCTTCAGGGATTTGTTTAGAGATCAATACTTTTGGAGAACCGTATTCAATAACATAACTGACGTCTTTAACACGGTGGTTTTTAGCGTATCTTACATATTCTTCCAATGTTGTTTTTGCTTGTTGACTCGCTTTGTCCGCCATGGAACCATCGAAAGTAGAAATACTTTGGAAAGCCTTTGTATCAATGACATTTGCGATCAGTAAAGCAGCATTGTTTCGAACGGCAACTTGAACCGCTTTTTTGAATGCTAACTCAGCTTCTTTGGAACCATCGATAGCCACTAAAATTCGATTGTATTGTTGTAACATATAAACCACTCCATTCTATATCAATTGAAAGCAATGAAACTACGCTTTGTTCATCTATAGTATAACGTTTATTTTTTCATTTTCATAATGAAACGATAAAAAGAGCAGCGTTTTCAAAAAAACGAAAAAGAGGAAGGTTAGTTTACTGGCGCTATTATTCTATCCCACCAATCTAGATTACATACTTTTGTTCAAATAAACTAAGAAGGCCAATATGAGTACCATAACGATTCCTAAGAAAATAAAAGCCAGAGGTATAGTATAAAAGAAAGTGAGAAAGAGAGAGAAGAGACCGCATAATAAAAATCCGACTCCGAACCCCATAAAAATCGGTTTTGTTCGTTCACTAGCATCGCTGCTTTTATAGTAAAGAAACACCTGTGCTTTCATCGTTAAGAAGAAATAAGCTGTATACAATAAAAGCAACGCGAAAATGGCAAATAAAATGGATAAAATCATATTCATTCCTCCTAAAAGACTAAATTCTTTTCTTAATTCATTATACACCACGCAAAAAGCCATTCCAAAAAGGAATGGCTTTAAAGTCGAAACTTTATGTAAAAATTCCGATGGTACCGTTTATACGTCCAATTAGTATTGAACCCGCACGTTAGCAGGTGGGCTCCACTGTCAAGCATCTAACTACCAAGTGAAAAGGCATGTTATCCGTTTGATTCAGTTTGGATCCCAAAGTATTCGTAAAAAATGTTCGGTCAACACATGTCAGGACATCGCGCATACCTCAGAATTCTTATCCTTATATTAGCACGGAGGGTATTTCCTGTCAACTAGATACGCTCAAGCTAAGGACAAAAAACGTGAAGAAACAATGGAGGCAGCGCTTACGGCTAGTTTTTAGTCCTTTGGTTGATAGAGTCGTATTGCTGAGCTAATGTGTCTTCATATTTACCAGTATGGTTAGGTTCAAAGTAGCGTGCTTTTTTTAATTTGTCCGGCAAATATTGTTGATCTACCCAAGCACCAGGATAACTGTGCGGATATTTGTAATCGACGCCGCGGCCTAATTTGCTGGCTCCGCTGTAATGAGAATCTTTCAAATGATCTGGGACATCACCGCTGTTTCCGTTTCGAATGTCGCTTATTGCTGCGTCAATCGCTGAGATACTGGAATTGGACTTCGGTGATAAACATAAATCAATGACCGTATTGGCTAATGGAATTCTTGCCTCAGGAAAACCAATGCGCTCTGCAGCTTGGACGGCAGTAACAGTACGTGAACAGGCTCCGGGATTGGCTAAACCAATGTCTTCATACGCAATAACCATTAATCTTCTGGAAATGATCGGCAAGTCACCTGCTTCAATCAATCTGCCTAAATAATGAAGTGCAGCGTTCACGTCGCTGCCTCGAACCGATTTTTGTAAAGCTGAAATGACATCGTAATGCGCATCGCCATCTTTATCATGAGTCAACGCTTTCCTTTGAACACATTCTTCCGCAATGTTGAGCGAAATATGAATCGTTCCGTTTTCATCCGGTTTGGTCGATTTAATGGCCAGTTCCAAGCTGTTTAGAGCACTTCTCAAGTCTCCATTAGTGGCCCGAGCAAAATGCAGCAAGGCTGTTTCACTGACTTCTGATGAGTAGCTACCCAAACCACTTTCGGTGTCTTGTAAAGCTCGTTCCATGGCTAATTGAATATCTTCAATAGAAAGAGGTTTCAATTCAAATATTTGTGCCCGGCTTCTTAAGGCGGGGTTAATGGTAATATAGGGATTTTCAGTAGTAGCACCAATCAAAATGATGCGTCCATTTTCCAAATGGGGCAGCAAAAAGTCTTGCTTTGGTTTATCCAGACGATGGACCTCATCCAGCATCAAGATAACGGAACCACTCATTTTGGCCTCTTCTGCAATAATCTGCAAATCTTTTTTAGAATCGGTTGCGGCATTCAACATCCGAAAAGCATATTGGGTAGACCCTGCAATCGCGCTGGCAATACTGGTTTTTCCTATTCCTGGAGGACCGTATAAGATCATGGAAGACAGCATTTTAGCGTCTACCATCCGGCGAATGATTTTTCCTTCACCTACTAAATGACTTTGTCCGACGACTTCATCAATATTTGTAGGACGCATTCGAAAAGCTAATGGTTTACTCGTCAATTTTGAATCACTCCTCCTAGAAAAACTTTCTTTTAGTATAGCATTTTTAGCCATTTGTTTCCATCCGAAACGAACATTAGTTCGCTAAATAGTGGATGTTGTCCTTAGAAAATTAAATAGGTTCGCTTTTTTTAGCCAATTTTGCGATAATAGTTTTGACAAAAGAAACTTCTGATTTACAATAGATGAGAAAAAGAAGTTGGCAGGAAGGTAGTGTCAGATAATCGTTATGAAAACAATAAAACAATTAATCAAAGAAAATAAGATTGAACCGGTATGGAGCGAATCCATCATCGGAATTGAAAAAGAAGGTTTGAGAGTTAACCCAGATGGCAGCTTAGCGACTACTGATCATCCCGAAACACTTGGCAGCAGAAGCCATCACCCTTATATTCAAACGGATTTTAGTGAAGTACAATTGGAATTGATTACGCCTCCTCTAAAAAGCAGCAAGAGTATGCAACGGTGGTTGGCAGCTTTGCATGATGTTACGTATCATTCTATGAAAGAAGAAGAACTGATTTGGCCACTGAGCATGCCTGGTACATTGCCGGAAGAAAAACAAATTCCGATCGCTAAATTAGAAAATCAGGCTGATGTAGCTTATCGAGAATATTTAGCTGGTATCTACGGCAAGAAAAAGCAAATGCAAAGCGGAATACACGTCAATTTTGAGTTTGATCAATCGTTTATCGATTCACTGTATCAAAAGCAAACAGAAATCATAAATAAAGAGGCGTTTAAATCAGCCGTTTATATGAAATTGTCTCGGAACTTTTTACGTTACCGCTGGGTATTGAGCTATTTATTTGGTGCTTCTCCAACGGTTTGCAATGACTTTTACTCTGATAGTGAGTCAGTGCCGAAGGATTTTGTGCGCAGCTTGCGCAATAGTCAATTAGGGTATGTGAACAGCAAAAATGTTGTAGTATCCTATGAAACTTTAAATGCTTATGTGGACAGCATTGAAAAATTAGTAGAATCAGGCGATTTATCGGAAGAAAGAGAGTTCTATGCTTCGATTCGCTTGAGAGGAACAAAACAAGTCCATGGGTTATTGGATAAAGGAATCTCGTATGTAGAGTTGCGCAATTTTGATTTGAATCCTTTTGATGCATTCAGTATCAACAAGCAGACACTGAACTTTGTAAAATTGTTTTGTTTCGCCTTGATTTGGATGGACGAAGAAAGTACTGCAGTCAATTCCAAAACCGGAGATGACAAAAATCATTTGACCGCTTTAGAACATCCTAAAAAAGAATCGCAGTTTAAAGCTGAAGGACTGGCTTTACTGGAAGAGATGCGGGACATGATAGAGTCCACTAATCAACATGAAAAAGCTTTGGAACTCGTGTCATGGGCGGAAGATGTATTTGAGCATCCAGAAAAAACAGTAGCTGCTCAAATTGTAGACGGTATTCAAGCAGCTGGCGATTATGTCTCCTTTGGTATGGAATTAGCGAAGCAATACAAACAAGATGCTATGGAGAAACCTTATCAATTACGTGGGTTTACATCGCTTGAGATGTCGACTCAATTGTTGATCCATGACGCGATCCAATTGGGAATCAAAGTAAAAGTGATTGATGAGTACGATCAATTTGTCAAATTGACCTATAAAGGTCATGTGGAGTATGTTAAAAACGGCAATATGACAGCTAAAGATACGTATATTTCTTCTTTGATCATGGCTAATAAGACGGTGACGAAAAAAATACTTGCTGAAAATGGTTTTCATATTCCAGCGGGAGGAGAATATCAAACAGTTGAAAAAGCTCAACAGGCATTCTGGCGTTATGAAAACCGACCGATCGTCATAAAACCTAAATCAACCAATTATGGGGTAGGAATCTCTATTTTTAAACAAGGTCCTACAAAAGAAGACTTCAACCAAGCTGTAACGATCGCTTTTAAAGAAGATGAATCGATTCTTGTAGAAGAGTACATTCCAGGAACGGAATACCGGTTGTTTGTCGTCAACAACAAAGTACCTGCTGTCTTATTGCGGACACCAGCCAACGTTGTAGGGGATGGAACATCATCAGTTAAAGCTTTAGTTGAACAGAAGAACCAAGATCCCTTACGCGGAACAAATCACCGAGCACCATTGGAAATCATCCAATTGGGTGAAATCGAGCAACTGATGTTGAAAGAACAAGGGTATTCTGTGGAGAGTGTTCCCGAAAAAGGAGAAACCGTTTATTTAAGAGAAAACTCCAATATCAGTACGGGTGGAGACTCCATCGATGTGACGGATGAAATGGACGAAAGCTACAAAGAAATCGCAGTCCAAATGGCACGAGCGATCGAAGCTAACGTAACAGGAATCGATTTGATCATCCCGGATCTAACCAAAGCTAGTACGCCTGAATCACCTGGATACACAGTGATTGAAGCCAATTTTAATCCCGCTATGCATATGCACGCCTATGTATACAAAGGAAAAAATCGTCGTTTGACCAAAGAGATTTTGACAATGCTGTTTCCTGAACTCTAAACAATTGAGAAAAGGAGTGAGGCTGTGAATGTAAAAAAGATGCTCGCTATATGGTGGCCATTTTTACTGCTGTTGATTATTGAAACACTGTTGATGTTTACCACGATTGATTTACCACCTTACTTTTTTAGTCTGACTGTCTTATCTTTTTTTGTTTTTGCAGGACTTCAAATCATTCTTCATGAAGCAGGACACTTCCTTTGTGGGTGGGCTACAGGATACCGGTTTTTATCTTACCGGATCTTCAGTTTTGTAGTTCTGAAAGAAAAAGGGAAACTGGTTTTTAAACGACAAGCTGTTAATGAAGCTGTTGCTCAATGCTTGATGGTTCCAGATAAAGAATGGAATCCGACCCGCTATCCGTATAAATTGTACCTAAGCGGAGGTGTACTTTTCAATGCGATCTGTTCATTGAGCGCCCTTTTTCTCTTAACCAGTGATTTTATTCCAGCTATCTTTCCTCTATTATTTAGCGGAATCGGTTTATTTCTGACTTTATCAAATGGTCTTCCAAAAAGGATGAATGATGGAGCGATCTTAAAGAAATGCCGCAAGAATCCAGCTTACCGTCAAATGATGTATCATCAATTACGCACGGTGTACTATTTAACGGAAAGCCGGACGTTAACCAGTTTGCCGCCGGAATCATTTGAACTGTTTGATGAGGTGGAGCTAAGCGATCCTTTTTCGCTGTATGTGATGCACTTGGAGTATTACAAATATTTGAAACAGTTCCAATTTGACAAAGCAGCTGTGTTGATAGAGAAGCAGTGGAATATTAAAGATAAATTGGTTCCGCTAGATAGAATGATGGTTCAAGCAGAAAAGTTGTTTTGTTTAAGCCTGCACCGACAGTCAGCCGAAGAAGCGACAAAAATGTACCACCAAACGGATGTGCAGCTGATGCAAAAATATGAACAGATCACATTTAAACGCATTTTTGCGACCTATTTTCTTTATGTAGAAAATGATCCTGTTAAAGCTCTGATATGGACTAAAGCAGGGTGGAATTTAGGAAATAGCAATACTTTTGACAACGGCTTGCAAGTGGAAATCAATCTCTTAGAGTGGCTGCGCCAACATGCTCAACTGAAATTAGAGCAACAACCAGCAAACGAAGTACGTCAAGAAGGTGCTGTAAATCTTCGTGATGAAGTTGTTCGATGAAGTAATTAGTGGTACAATTTGGTGACAAATAATAAGTGAATGAGAGGATAACATGGAAAAAATTTATTTAGATCATGCAGCAACCAGCCCAGTTCATCCTGAAGTAGCTGAAGTAACTTACGAAATGATGAAAGCCCATTTTGGTAATGCTTCAAGCATTCATGGATTCGGACGTGACAGCAGAAGAATATTAGATCAATCCAGAATCGTTTTTGCCCAAAGTATCGGAGCAAAACCGAATGAAATCATTGTTACGAGTGGCGGAACAGAAAGCGACAATACAGCGATCATGGAAACAGCTCTATCCAGGAAAGAAGAGGGCATGCATTTGATTACGACAGCGATCGAGCACCATGCTGTTTTAAAACCAATGGAGCATTTGGAATCGTTGGGATTTGAAGTCACGTATTTACCTGTAGATGAAACTGGTCGCGTGAACCCTGAAGATGTGAGAGCTGCTTTACGCCCGGATACGATTTTAGTATCGATCATGTATGGCAATAATGAGGTCGGTACCTTGATGGACATTGCAGCGATTGGGAATATTATCCACGAAAGCGAAACGAAGGCTTATTTTCACGCGGATGCCGTTCAAGCCTATGGATCCGAAGATATTGATGTGAAACGCGATCACATCGATCTATTGTCGGTCTCAGCGCATAAAATCAATGGACCCAAAGGAATCGGCTTCTTATACATCAGCAGCAGTATCCATTTGCCTAGTTTTATGCTGGGCGGCGAACAAGAACAAAAACGTCGGGCCGGAACCGAAAATATTCCAGGTATTGCCGGGTTTAAAAAAGCTGTTGAAATTATGCTGGCAGAAAGAGAAGAACGCAAACTGCATCATCAAGAATTGCGGTCCTATTTGATGCAACAGTTGGACGAGAGCGGTATCGATTATGACTTGAATGGTTCTGATAAACACCATTTGGCACACGTTATCAATGTATGGGTCAAAGGAGTTTGTTCGGAGCAGTTATTGATGAGTTTGGATTTAGTCGGCATTGCTTTATCTGCAGGTTCAGCTTGTACAGCCGGAAATATCGATCCTAGCCATGTATTAGGAGCGATGTACGGTGAAGAAAGCCCACGAATCAGTGAATCGATCCGCATCAGTTTTGGGTTAGGAACGACAAAAGAACAATTGGATATTCTTATGGAAGAACTGACCAAAAGTGTTGCCCGACTAAAAAAATAGCTTAATTCGTGTACTAGAATATGCTATAGTTAAGGTGAAAAGGCTTTATCCTTAAAAGCTTTAACACGACAACAAAGGTGGTAGTCAAATGGCATTTTTAGCAAAAGATAAATTAGACGGCTCAACGGATATGTATCGTATGAGCGAAAGCGTAAAAAAATACACTTTACGAGATAACGGTTTTGAACAATCGAAGAACGGCCATTTTCAATTTAGTCGGGATTTAGAAATAGGTTCAGCAAAAAGTCCTAAATTAAAAATGACAGTTGCCAGCGACCTAAAGACGTTCAAAATGTCTGTCGTAACCGCAAATGGGTTGCGTTCGGTGAACTTATACAAAGGGGATGCCTTTAAAGAAGCACAAGACCGTGCAGGATATGTTTTGGCTGGATTTGTAGAGAGTGGTATTTTAGAAAAAGTGTAGTCTTTAGGTTCTTCATCTTCTAATGTTGGTAAAGAAATTTCCTCCGGCTTAAGGGGTTGCTTATGGAAAGCCATGGGAAAGCCTTGAGCCGAAAACCGCGTCTCAAGGCTTGCAAGCGTTGCCGAAGCCGTTGGAGCGCTAGCGACGTACGGATATGGTATGCGTAGCGTAGCGGAGAACAAACCCCGAGTAAAAGCTGAAACTTTAACTCGGGATTAATTCCCATTGCATCCTTATTCATGGCTATAAGCAACCCCATATTCCTCCATAAATTTCTAGAAAATGAGTTTCTAATAGGTTTAGAGTTGAAAAAAATTGTATTCTCTACTTACCAACATCAAATATTGTAGAACCAGTCTTTAAAGCACCTAGAGCACACCGATGAGATTCGGCAGTGTCCTAGGTGCTTTTTTTAGATAATAGAAAGGTTATTCGGCCATTTTACTTTTGTAGAACATATCCCAATAAATTTTGCCCAATCCAATGTTTCTGCGGGTGATCATTGCACATCTTTTCAAATCATTGTCTTGAAGATCGGACAGGTCATAATGATTGAGGTGTTTTCTTAGATGTGTGATGAAGGGACCATGTACATTTTCCGAGTTCACTAAGAGGAACAAAGAAGAAAGCGTTAAGCGGGCATAGTAATCTTTCAATATCCGAATGTCAATGGAAGGATCTTGCACCAACAGATCAATGGCTTTCTCGATTGCTGTGAGTCCGGTTAATTTTCGTTTATTTTGAAGTACGCTGATAGACAAATGACGGCTAAGGTAGTAGTGGTAATGGGGAGGCGGGCTGTATACAATAGAGCTGCTCTTAAAAAAGCATTGCATAGCTACTAATAAATCTTCGTAATGGTCAATCTCTTCATCAAAACGAATTTCAGGAGCAGAATGAAACAGCTCCAATTTATAAAGTTTGTTGCACAAGAAACCTTCAGTCCTTGTTTGAGCTAGACAAAGCTGAATAGCTTCATTTTTGGACATCAGTCTTGTTTCGTCTGGTCCAGGAATCAGATACAATTCTGAAAGAGTGTTTTCAAAATACCTGCAGGTGACCATATCTCCATTAAAGGATTGGTTGGCCATCATCAGTTCTTCTAACATATCTGCGCCCAACCAATCCATCGCATTGACAAAACAAACGTATTCACCTCTAGCATGTACAAGACCGATATTTTTAGCCACTGAACGACTACTGTACTCTATGTGTATGACTTCAAAGCGAGCATCATTTTTAGCGAATCGGTCGCAAATTTCACCGCTTTTATCAATAGACCCATTATCAATCAAAATAATCTGTAATTTACGATAGGTCTGACTTTTGATGCTATGCAGGCTTTTAGAGAGTGTTTTTTCAACATTTTGGATTGGAACAATAACGGATATCATGGTATTCCCTCCTTATCACTAACCGTTTGAGAGACTAATTATGGGCGATTGAAAATGGAGTGAAATCATTTAAATAAGGTGTAAGCCTTTACACCTTAAGTTTACGCCTATCTTGTTCTTTGTCAATGATTCATTATTGAGACGGGTGTCATACGCATGAAAAGTATTTTCTCCTAAGAATTAAGGTCTTCTTTTCAAAACGCTCTCTTAATAAGTAAAGGCGGCTCTATGGGGTGAAATTTCCTCCGGAATGGACGGGTTTGCTTGTGGAAAGCCATGGGACCGTCTGGAGCCTGTAGTCTCCAGACTTTCAAGCTTCAAACGGAATCGTAAGCGCTGAAGCGCCAACGCTCCGTAATTCACATTTCATCCTTTACATGGCTACAAGAAACCCCTATTCCTCTAGAAATATCACGGGTATCAAACGAGTCACAGCTTAAAAAGCGTGTCTAAATATTTCGGGAAGTTCAAAGAAAGCAGGTCTTTCTCATAATGAAGACCGAAGTCTTCCACTTCACTCAACAGATGGAAAATCTCGTTCATGTCGCTCGGCTCCGCATTTTTCTTTTAGCAGACCAGAGACGAGAAGATTCGTAATCTTATTTTTTATTTAATTTTTTTCATGCGTGTGACGTGATTGAGACGGACACCCATACTTTTTAACAAAAAGCCATTTTTTGATCGGCAAACCTTGCATTCTTATTAATAGTTAGTATAATAGGTAAGACTGGAAAAATACGACCTTCAAATCGTTAAGATTTTCAGAATCTATTTGAAATGATGGTGATAAAATGACAGACAACAGTAAAATCCGTGTTGTTGTAGGAATGAGTGGCGGCGTTGATTCGTCAGTAACAGCTCATGTCTTAAAAGAGCAAGGATACGACGTTGTAGGTATTTTTATGAAAAACTGGGACGATACGGATGAATTCGGTATGTGTACCGCAACGGATGATTACAATGATGTCGCTCTTGTAGCAAATCAAATCGGGATTCCGTACTATTCGATCAACTTCGAAAAACAATATTGGGATAAAGTCTTTACGTATTTCTTAGAAGAATACAAAAAAGGCCGTACACCTAACCCTGATGTAATGTGTAACAAAGAAATCAAATTCAAAGCTTTCTTAGACTACGCGATGGATTTAGGGGCAGATTATGTAGCTACTGGACATTACGCACGAGTAGAACGTGATGAAAATGGTGTAACACATATGTTGCGTGGGGTAGACAACAATAAAGACCAAACGTACTTCTTAAATCAATTGTCACAAGAACAATTGTCTAAAGTTATGTTCCCATTAGGCGGCATGGAAAAACCAGAAGTACGCCGCATTGCTGAAGAAGCAGGCTTAGCAACCGCTAAGAAAAAAGACTCTACTGGAGTTTGCTTTATCGGAGAGCGCGACTTCAAGAAATTCTTGATGGAATACCTGCCAGCTCAACCAGGTAACATGGTGACTCCTGAAGGGGAAATCAAAGGCCAACACGATGGATTGATGTATTACACGATCGGACAACGTCAAGGTTTAGGGATTGGCGGCGGCGGTAAAACAAATGATCCATGGTTCGTAATCGGAAAAGATCTTGAAACCAACACTCTTTATGTTGGTCAAGGCTACCACCACGAATGGTTGTACGCAACTCATTTAGAAGCGTCAGATATCCACTTTACTTCTAAGGAAGCAAAACCGGCTACGTTTAAATGTACCGCTAAATTTCGTTACCGCCAAGCAGATACAGGCGTAACTGTTCATATGAACAGCGATGGAACGAGCGCTACAGTTGAATTTGACGAACCCGTGCGAGCGATCACACCAGGACAATCGGTTGTCTTCTACGATGGCGACGAATGTTTAGGCGGCGGAACAATCGACAAGGCATATAGCAATGTGAAAGAATTGCATTACGTGTAAACAAAAAAAGATTGGAACAGACTTGTTTCAATCCTTTTTTGTGCGTTAGTTTGTCAAATTAAGTGTAATACGTTTTCCATAAATACCTCATGCAGTGTTTTTATTTGAAACATTTCCTTAGTCGAGTGTTGATTCATGCTAACATGAAGTCAAACTTCTCGGGGGTAACCCTGTTAAAATTAGTTCCTTTAGTGAATCAATTCTCGAAACGGGAGCAAATGAAGCCACGAGTTACTGTTTTTTTAAATTCAGTAGAAAATCCATTTATTATTAAAGGGAGTAAGAAAATCACTTAGTTTTGTGGAGGAGAACATTGGATCAGAGTTAGCAAAAGGCAGCGAAATCATTACAGAACAGGAAGTAGAACGGTTAAACAGTTTTTCGTAAGGAATGAAACAGCGTTTAAAAATCGGAATGGCTAGTTAGAGTAGATTGAGAAAGCTGTACTTTTTTCACAGAAATGTGTTTTAAAAGGAAATAAAGCTTGATTCTTAATTTAAACGTGGTAAAATTGATTTTGCATTTATTTTGTGAAATTATCTAGGAGGATTTTTATAATGACAGATGGAAAAACTAAAGTTAGTACAGCTTCACTAAAAGTATTAGCAGGATGGGGAATAGACACAATTTATGGTATTCCTTCAGGAACTCTAGCTCCTTTAATGGAAGCTTTAGGAGAACAAGACGAGACAGACATTAAATTCCTACAAGTAAAACATGAAGAAGTTGGAGCCATGGCAGCTGTAATGCAATGGAAATTCGGAGGCAAATTGGGTGTTTGTGTTGGATCAGGTGGTCCTGGTGCTTCTCACTTAATCAATGGTCTTTACGATGCAGCAATGGATAACACACCAGTTTTAGCTATCTTAGGATCTCGTCCACAACGTGAATTAAACATGGACGCATTCCAAGAATTAAACCAAAACCCAATGTTCGATCACATTGCAGTATACAACCGTCGTGTTGCTTACGCTGAACAATTACCAAAATTGATCGACGATGCAATTCGTACTGCTATCTCTAAACGTGGAGTAGCTGTATTAGAAGTACCTGGCGACTTCGGTTACCATGAAATTGCTAATGACGCATTCTACTCTTCAGGTCACAGCTACCGTGATTACGTTTCTTCTGCAATCAACGAAGCAGATATCGATGCAGCTGTTGAAGTATTAAACAACGCTAAACGTCCTGTAATCTATGCAGGTATCGGAACTATGGGACATGGTCCAGCAGTTCAAGAATTATCTCGTAAACTTAAAGCTCCAGTTATCACAACTGGTAAAAACTTTGAAACTTTCGACTATGACTTTGAAGCGTTGACTGGTTCAACATACCGTGTTGGTTGGAAACCAGCTAACGAAACTGTTAGAGAAGCAGATACAGTTCTTTTCGTTGGTTCAAACTTCCCGTTTGCTGAAGTAGAAAATACTTTCGGAAGCGTTGAAAAATTCATCCAAATCGACAACAATCCAACAATGCTTGGTAAACGTCATAACGCAGATGTTGCTATTCTTGGTGATGCTGGTGAAGCAGTTCATTCATTACTTGAAAAAGTTGCACCTGTTGAAGAATCAGCATGGTGGACTGCTAACTTGAAAAATATTCAAAACTGGCGTGACTACATGACTAAGTTGGAAACAAAAGAATCTGGTGCTTTACAACTTTATCAAGTATACAACGCTATCAACAAATATGCTGACGAAGATGCAATCTACTCAATTGATGTTGGTAACTCAACTCAAACATCTATCCGTCACTTGCACATGACTCCTAAAAACATGTGGAGAACTTCTCCATTATTTGCTTCAATGGGTATCGCACTTCCAGGTGGTATTGCAGCTAATAATGTTTACCCTGGACGTCAAGTATTTAACTTAATGGGTGACGGTGCGTTCTCTATGAACTACCAAGACGTTGTTACTAACGTACGTTACGACATGCCTGCTATCAACGTAGTATTCACTAACACTGAATATGGATTCATCAAGAACAAATACGAAGATACGAACACAAATACTTTCGGTACTGAATTTACTGATGTAGACTACGCTAAAATTGGTGAAGCTCAAGGAGCTGTTGGTTTCACAGTAAGCCGTATCGAAGATATGGATCAAGTAATGGCTGAAGCTGTTAAAGCTAACAAAGCAGGTAAAACTGTTGTCATCGATGCTAAAATTACTAAAGATCGTCCAATTCCAGTAGAAACATTGAAATTAGACCCTGCATTGTATAGCGCAGAAGACATCAAAGCTTACAAAGAAAAATATGAAGCTGAAGAATTAGTACCATTTAGCGAGTACCTTAAAGCTGAAGGTCTAGAATCTATAGTAGCTAAATAATTTTTCTGATATACAACTTATAGTTGAATAAAAAAGGCGAGTCGCTATTTTATAGTGACTTGCCTTTTTATTGGTTAATAAATAATAAATGATTTAGGCTGGAGCCAATTTGCTTCAGCCTTTTTATATATGGACAGAAATTTCTTCCGGCCTCGTGGTTGTTTGGTGAGAGCCATGGGACCGCTTTGAGCCTGGAGTCTCAAAGCTTGAAAGCTTCAAACTAAGCATACGCGCTAAAGCGCAATGCTTAGTAATTTGCCATGATTGTTCCTGCTTCAGCAGGTTACAAGCATGGTACACTTGGGCGAATGCCCACAGTGCATCCACATTTCATCCTTAGCATGGCTACAAGCAACCACAATTCCTGCAGAAATTTCGGGAGTGTAAAACATATTAAATTAGTCTTTAAATAAAGACTTGATGATGAGAGCTTTAATTTAATTTTGTACGTGTTACCAATTTGATGGAATTTAAAAAAAACTAAACATTTGTTCGCATTTTTTTGCTATAATGAAAGGTAATTGAACTTATGTTGTAATAGAGCGTAAGTTAGTTGGGGTATGGGTTAAAGTGGAAATGTGTTGAAGCATATTAAAGTTAAAAGAATAATTGAAAATGTTATAATGGGGAGATACATAAAATGAGTGAAAATAGTACTAAAACGTTGTACCAAGTTTTATGGAATTCAGCGGATATATTAAGATCAAAAATGGATGCAAATGAATACAAAAGTTATTTATTAGGATTAGTTTTTTATAAATATTTATCTGATAAGATGATTTATTATTCATCAGTGCTATTAGAGGGGAAAACGGATGACTTACAAGTTGCTCAAACCCTTTATAAAGAAGCTTATGAAGACAAAGGCATTAAAGAAGATTTACTGTTTGAATTGCAGAATGAATTTTCTTACACTATCAAACCAGATATCACTTTTACTGCTTTAGTAAATGCGATAAATGATGGGCGTTTTCAATTAGAAGATTTAGCGCAAGGATTTCGTGATATTGAACAATCTAGTGAAACATTTGAAAATATGTTTGAAGACGTTGATTTATATTCAAAAAAATTAGGAGCTACACCGCAAAAGCAAAACCAAACTATTGCTCAAGTTATGCAAGAATTATCTTCATTAAATATGGCCGGTCATGCTGGAGATGTTTTAGGAGATGCTTATGAGTACTTAATCGGGCAATTTGCCTCAGATTCTGGTAAAAAAGCAGGAGAGTTTTATACACCTCAGCCAGTAGCAAAACTAATGACTCAAATTGTCTTGCATGGTAAAGAAAATCAGAAAGGTCTCTCAGTATATGATGCTACCATGGGTTCAGGATCACTATTACTAAACGTTAAAAAATATTCGAATGAACCAGGAACGATTTCTTACTTTGGTCAAGAATTAAATACATCAACATATAATCTGGCACGTATGAACATGATTCTTCACGGCGTTCCAATAGAGCATCAGCATTTACATAATGCAGATACTCTAGATCAGGATTGGCCGACTGAAGAACCGACAAATTTTGATGGAGTCCTAATGAATCCACCATATTCTGCTAAATGGGGTGCTGATAAAGGGTTTCTAGATGACCCACGTTTTTCACAATATGGAGTGTTGGCACCAAAATCTAAGGCTGACTTCTCATTTCTACTGCATGGTTTTTACCATTTGAAAGATACTGGTGTAATGGCTATTGTTCTTCCGCATGGAGTGCTGTTCAGAGGAAATGCTGAAGGGAAAATTCGGAAGAAAATGTTAGAGAATGGTTCAATTGATACAGTGATTGGCTTACCAGCAAATATATTCTTTAACACTTCAATACCTACAACCGTAATCATTTTGAAGAAAAAGCGATCTACAAAAGATGTATTGTTTATTGATGCTTCTAAAGGGTTTGATAAAGGGAAGAATCAAAATAATATGACAGATGAGCATATTGGTGCAATACTAGAAGCTTACATCAAACGAGAAAATAAAGATAAATTTTCTTATGTAGCATCATTTGATGAAATCGTAGAGAATGATTTTAATTTAAACATCCCTCGCTATGTTGATACTTTCGAAGAAGAGGAACCGATTGACATGGTTGCTCTGGGGAAAGAGATTGTCGAACTAAATATGGAAATTCGTAAATCAGAAAATGAATTCTTGGCTATGTTAGATGAACTAGCAGTCACAGAAGACTCTAGAGTCATCATCGAAGCAACAAAGGCGGTGTTTCTAAATGATTGAGAAACGAACTCCCGAGATTCGGTTTAAAGGGTATACTCAGGATTGGGAACAGCGTAAGTTAGGTGAAATAGCTACTTTCTCTAAAGGGTCTGGATACACTAAAGGTGATTTAGTTAAAAAAGGAACTCCAATTATACTTTATGGTCGTTTATATACTAAGTACCAAACTGTTATTAACCAGGTTGATACGTTTGTAGATATAAAAAAAAAATCAGTAGTGAGTGAAGGAGACGAAGTTATTGTTCCTTCTTCAGGAGAATCTTCTGAGGATATTTCTAGAGCTTCAGTTGTTGAAAATTCTGGAATTCTACTTGGTGGAGATCTTAATATAATTAGAACTAATAGCGATATTAACTCGATTTTTTTAGCGTTAGCAATCTCGAATGGAAAACAGCAGAAAGAATTAAGTAAAAGAGCACAAGGAAAATCAATTGTACATTTACATAATTCTGATTTAAAGAAAGTTAAACTAATATACCCTACAATTGAAGAACAGATTAAAGTTGGAAATTTCTTAAAAAAAATTGATGACACTATCGCTCTTCATCAGGATAAGCTAGAGAAGTTAAAGCAACTGAAGAAAGGCTACCTGCAGGTAATGTTTCCTCAAAAAGGAGAAAAAACGCCTAGTTTGAGATTTGCTCATTTCTCTTCAGACTGGGAACAGCGTAAAATGGAAGAAGTTGCACAACTTACAATGGGACAATCCCCAAAATCTGAAAACTACACTGATAATCCAAAAGATTATATCTTAGTTCAAGGTAATGCGGATATGAAAAACGGGAAAGTTGTGCCACGAGTTTGGACAACACAAATAACTAAGCGAGCAGAAAAAGATGACTTAATTCTTAGTGTTCGAGCACCAGTCGGTGATATTGGGAAAACTGATTATGATGTAGTATTGGGGCGCGGTGTTGCAGCAGTAAAAGGAAATGAATTTCTTTTTCAATTACTAGGAAAAATGAAGCTGGATAAATATTGGACCAAACTGAGTACAGGTTCTACTTTTGAATCCATCAATTCCAAAGATATCCAAGAAGCAATAATCACGTTACCTAGTAAAGACGAACAACAAATTATTGGGTGTTTTTTCAAACAATTAGACCATACTATTGCTCTAAATCAGGACAAGTTAGAAAAAATAAAACAAGTAAAAGAAGTCTATTTACAAAAATTATTTATTTAAATATAATTACCTCAACCACAAAATCGGGAGAAACATTCCAACTTTGTGGTTTTCATATTAATAATTACTTTAAAACAAAGTAGCTAAGTGTTTCATTACTTTATCATTATCCTGATTCTCTAATTCTTGGATGATATGCAAATAAGTTTCTTGGGTTGTTGTCATACTGGAATGACCTAAACGACTGGCAACGCTCGCAATCGTTACCCCAGCAAATAGCAACAGAGAAGCATGTGTATGGCGTAATCCGTGTATAGTGATAATTGGAACACCAGCTTTTAAACAAAGATTTTTTAATCGATTATTTATCGTAGAATTGAACACTCTACCCTTTACAAAAATGGGTTGACTAGGATTTATATTTTTAATCAATTGAGAAAATTGCATCGCAGTTTGCCAATCAATTTGTATTTTTCTTATAGATGATTTATTTTTTGTTGGTTGAAAGCCTCCGTATACATTTTTATAATTCCATGTCTTGTTGATAATTATTTGTTGTTTTGAAAAATCAAAATCATTTGGAGTTAATGCTAAAGCTTCAGAAAAACGAAGACCAGTTTTTGTGACTAGAAGGATATACCAGTCCCAACTAACCTCATCTGTTAAATTTAGTTGCTTTAATAAAGCTTGTACTTCAAACTGATTTATAAATTTCGGCTTTTTCTGGGTAGGTTTCTTTCCCTTAATGATTATTTTTCTAGTTGGGTTTACATCTATTAGACCCTCATCAACTGCATCTAAAATAGCTCCTTTTAATTGATGGTGAAAATCCATTGTTGTTTGTTTTTCATGAGTCAAAGCATATTCATTTAGTAACTTTTGGTATTCTTTTCTACTTAAATCCTTCAATTTTAAATTAGGGGCTAATTCAGCAACTTTTTGTAAAGACATATAATACTTTCTTAAAGTAACAGATCGGATGGCATCAGTTTTATATAAATGAATCCATTCTTCAAAATAGTCATGTAATAATTGTTCTGTTTTTTTTCTTTTTACCATAGTAAAACCTCCTAATATTTTTTTGATGAAAGTATCATCAGTTCTATTATTAGGAGGTTTTATAATTTTGTATAGTTTTAAGCAAACAATTTTTGAAGATATAATTTTTTTGTTTCTTGTAAAGTTGATATTTTTTTCTGATGAAGAGCAATTGTGTCATCAATTTGTTTGAAGAAGTTTCCTATTTTTTTTTGTTCTTCAAATTTTGGAACCAATGTTGTTATATTTGAAAATTCACTCTTGTTTACAATCTGCATTGTTCCAGATGATGCGCTTCGTTTCATCTTTTTCGACCATATTTCAGATTGAGTCAACAAAAAATATGAATCATTCTCCGAAAATGGAGTAAGCGAATTTATCTGTTGGTTGAATCCCACATCCTTTGTTGCTAAAGTGTTTTTCCCTATACTAGCAATGCTCGTTACTAAAATTGAACCTGCTTTTGCAATACGAGCTTTCCTAGCGCCTTCTGTAGATAACTTCTTAGCAGTATTTAAGGTTATTAAAGACTTTATATCAGTTGGTGTTACCCAAAGTGTTCCATCATCGTCATAGTTTTTTATATCATTTGTAGATGGTGTATTCCCCGTCTGTATTTCTCCAAGTTCTCCCAACTTACGCTGTTCCCAGTCCGAAGAAAAATGAGTAAACCTCAATCTAGGAACTTTTTGATCTTTTTGAGGGAACATTAACTGCAAATATCCTTTCTTCAGTTGCTTTAGTTTCTCTAACTTATCCTGATGAAGAGCGATAGCATTGTCGAGTAGTTTGAAAAATGAACCAATTTTTTGCTGTTCAATTATAATTGGGAGCTCAAATTTCATAGAATTTAAGTCTCTAGGATAAACAGCAGCAACGCTTGTTGTTCCTACTGCTCTTGCTTGCACTTGTTTAATCATTTGTGGAGTATTATATAAATAATTAAAAAATATAGTATCTATTCCTTTAAATGTAAAACGAGCGATATTGCTATTAAATGCAAATTCATCATCCTTACCGAACCATGTAGCTCCTTTTCCAACTAGTTCCAGAGTATTACGTGTATTGAAAAGAAAATCTCCAAATTTAACCATATTTTTTTCTTCAACATTGTCATTCTCATTAAGATATTCGGTTTTTGTAAAGATAAAATATCCTCTTTGTATGTTTCCCATTTTAATTAAGGGAGTTCCATAATTACTTTCTGATCCAAGTAGGTTAGTGCCTGTTTGTATAGTTCTGATTACAGTTTCAAACTTACGCTGTTCCCAATCGTCAAAATTAATACCTACCGTTGTAATTTCGCGTGTTATACTAAATAATAAGAATACATACTAGATAATTTTTGTGGGGTGAGTAAACGATGGTAAATAAATTCACAACAGAATCAGAGTTAGAAAGAAATTTGATTAATCAATTAACTAATGGGGTTTCTCAATGGACATACCGGGATGATTTAAATACCGAAGAGAAGTTATGGGAGAATTTTAAAGATAAGTTGGAAAACAATAATAAAGACGTTTTAAATGAAGTGAATTTAACAGCACAAGAATTTCGTCAAATACAAAATCAATTGAACTTCGCGAACTTTTATGATGCAGCTAAGTGGCTTTCGGGGGAGAATGGAATTGCTAAAGTACAAGTCCAAAGAGAAGATGCGTCACTTGGAACAATCCGCTTAAAAGTGCTGAATCGAGCAGATATTGCAGGTGGGATGTCTTCATATGAGGTAATCAATCAATTTATCAGTTTTAAGCAAGAATCTGATCAAAGGAATCGTAGGTTTGATGTCACTTTACTTATTAATGGTTTACCAATGATACATATAGAACTAAAAAATAGAGCGCATTCGTATATGGATGCTTTCAGACAAATCAAAAAATATTTAGTACAAGGCAAGTTCATGGGTATTTTCTCAGCACTGCAAATGTTTGTGATTTCTAACGGTACTGACACTCGTTACATCGCTGCAGCAACAGATACTAACTTAAAAGAACCATTTCTAGCTAAATGGGTAAATGGTGCAAATCAACCGGTAACCAATTATCTTGAATTTGCTCAACAAGTATTGTCTATTCCTCAAGCACATAAGATGGTCACTCAGTACACCGTTATTGACAGCAAACGTAAAGGGTTAATTTTGCTGAGACCATATCAAATTCATGCCATTGAAGCTGTGAAGGCTGCTTCAAGAAGACAGGAGTCTGGTTACGTTTGGCATACGACTGGATCTGGTAAGACATTAACTTCATATAAAGTGGCACGTAACTTATTGCAGATTCCTTCTTTAGACAAGACGATATTTATTGTTGACAGAGTAGATTTAGACCAACAAACAACAGCGTCTTTTTCTTCTTATGCAGAACATGATGTGATTGACATTGATGAGACAGACAATGTAACTGAATTGGTCAATAAATTATTGTCTAAAGAAAGAACAGTAGTCGTCACTACAATTCAAAAATTAAATCATGTAATGAAGCGGTATGAAGGTAAAGAAGAATCACCTAAATACAAAAAGCTAACTCAAGTGAAGATGGCTTTTGTAGTAGATGAATGTCATAGAGCTGTTTCTCCTCAAAAGAAACAAGAGATTGAGCGCTTTTTCCGTCGTTCATTGTGGTATGGGTTTACAGGGACCCCTATTTTTGCAGAGAATGCAAGAGCTGCTCTAGGTGATTTGGCTCGTACAACAGAAGAGTTATATGGCAATCGACTACATGAATATACTGTTAAAGAAGCTATTCATGATAAAGCTGTATTAGGATTTCAAGTCGAATATAAAAGTACTTTTTCTGAATATGAATTAGATATTATGCTGAAAAAACTGAATCCAAAAGTAGAACTTTCTACAATGACTAGCCAAGAAAAAGAAGCTTTGATTCCTAAAGAAATATATGAAGATGAGGAGCACATGCTAGAAGTAATTCATTCGATTGTTAATAAGTCCCGCTCTAAGTTAGGTTTTCCTAATGGGGTTGGAAATACGAATAACGCTATTTTAACAACATCATCTATTTCAAAAGCGCAAAAATATTATGACTTATTTAAAAAAGTTATAAATGATCAAACAAGTGTAAAAATAGGAAAACGTACAAAGAGTGTATTACCTGATTTTCCGAAAATAGCCATTACTTATTCTATCTCAGAAAATGAGGAAGCTTCTGAAGAAAACCAAACAAAGATGTCAGCATCGATTAAAGACTATAATGAAATGTTCCATACAAATTATTCTTTGACAGAAATGAAGGCTTACAACAGAAATGTAAATGATCGTCTAGCAAGAAAGCAAGAGAAATATAAGTTTAGAAATGAACAACTGGATCTTGTTATTGTCGTGGACCGTTTATTAACGGGATTTGATGCTCCAAGTTTATCTACGCTATTTATCGATCGTCCGCCAATGAAGCCGCATGACATCATTCAAGCGTTTTCTAGAACCAATCGTTTATTTGATAACACAAAACATTACGGCCAGGTAGTAACTTTCCAAACACCAAAAACATTTGAAGAAAAAGTAACTGAGGCTTTAATACTTTATTCAAATGGGGGAGAAAATGAGGTATTGGCTCCAACATGGGAAGAAGCAAAAAAAGTCTTTCAAGATTCTGTTCACGAATTACGGAAGATAGCAGAAACTCCTGAAGAAGTAGACGATACAAATGTTGCAAAAATGAAGAAATTTGCCAAGGCTTTTCAATTTTTTGACCGTTCTCTGGCCGCAATAAAAGTCTATTCTGAATTTGAACCAGAATTATTGGAAGACAAATATGATTTAACAGATGAAGAAATTGAAGAATATCATGGGAAATATGTAAATGTTATAGAGCTTTTAAAAACTCTTCCAGGCACTATCGATGATCCGAAAATAATTGAAATAGATATAGAATATGAATTGGAATCTGTTAGAACGGACGAAATCAACTATGAGTATATTTTGATATTAATTCAAGCGTTTGTTCCTAATGATAACGACAGTTCAAAAGTTAAAGAGTTTAAGCAAAATTCAAATGAAGTTGATTCGTACATTAGTGATTTAGGCAGAGGAAATCCAAAACTAGCAGAATTGATGAAAAAACTTTGGAAGGATATTCAAGAAAATCCTGATAATTATCGCGGAGCGCAAGTTTCGACATTGTTGGAAGACATGATTCAAGAGACGACTCAATCGTTAGTAAAAGAATTTTCCGATAAAATGGGATTGAAATCAAATGAATTTCAATATGTAGTAGAAAACTATAATCCATCAAAACCACGTCAAAATGGGGAACATGAGTTGAAGCGAACGAGTGATTATGAAACTTATAAACTGCATTCAGAAAAACCGGTGAGAAGATTAACTTATTGGAAAGAAGTCAGAGAACAATTTACTGACTTGATTGAAGAAGAAATCTTACCACTACAAAAGAGATAAAATAGATTAAATTAAGAAAGGCATCAAACACTTTGATAATTTGTTTGATGCCTTTTTAGTATATGCAAATCCTAAGAGAAGTTTTGATAAGTTGCGATATACATTTTAAAACATCAATTGCATAAACAATGATAGTACTTTGAGTTTGAAAATTTATAGTAAATCCACAATAACAGTTGTATAATTAACTAAAATAATTCTTTTTAGGAGTAAATATGGGAAATACTAAAAATGCTAATCAATTCTCTAAAACTAAAAAAGAAATGGTGTCAAAAATTATCAACAGTGAAAAGAATATTAGTATTCGTAAACGACCGTTTGAAAAGTACAAAGAAAAAAGACACTTGCAATTGTTGTCAACAATTGCAGCACAGCTGCCTAATATTCCCATCTTTGTTGAGGAGTTAAAACGACATGGCGAGATTGTCTTAGATGTCTCGCAAGAAATGGCGGAAAAATTAGCTAATGGAGAAATCACTTTTGGTGCTTATGCTGAATCTGGGAAAAAATACGCTCAATTTGTAAATTCTAAGACAGGAAAAATATATAAAAATATACCTATCAAAGAGTTACCTGTTAATTTTGGTCCTGCAATTGCTACAGCAGGCTTAACTATGCAACTAGATGAAATCACCCGTCAACTAGATGTACTTGGTGAAAAAATAGATCGTGTAAATAGAAATTTCGATTTAAACCGATATGCGGAAGTTCAGTCTGCAAAAGAGAAGTATGAAATGGCCATGCTTGCTAAAAATACTGAATTAAAACAAACTTTGTTGCATAACGCACTAAATCAAGCGACAGACGCTAAGAATTTATTATTAAACCAATTACTTGAAAGTAAAATTCAATTGGAATCACAAAAATCAAATAGTAAGATTCCTATTTTTAGTAGTAACATATCGGCTGCAGAAGGAGACAAACTTGCGAACATTGCTTTAGAGAACCTCTCTTATATGAAGGATGCGTTTAGTCTTCAAATCACATCTTTATTTGAATTAGGTGAGTTTGATGTACTTAATTATGCTGTTTATGAGTTTAAAGAAATGATTATAAAAAATTTCTCTGGAACAGATGCATTATTCCTTGATGAACACTTATCGGTCTCAACGAACCCTTTTAAGTTTTTATCAAACAATGTTATTGCAGCATCAGATTCAATTATTGAATTTCTTGATGATAAAGAAGAATTCCTTGAAGCTCATTTCATACCTGATTTATTGGAGAGAGTAGACAAAAAGGAGACTATACAAAATGAAAACGAATCATTGTAAAAAATGTGGTAAGGAAATAGTTGCAGATAAAAAAATATGTGAAAATTGTAGAAAAAAGAGAAATGAGAAGTGGAATAAAGTCGGCACAAGTGTAATAACTATAGCGGGAACTGCACTTTTGGGAGTAGTTACAAAAAATAAAATCAAATAAAATCACTTTTATAGACCAACTTCAAGAGGCATTATTAAATGCAGCAAAGGGGTGAAAAAGCGATGGATAATGAGAAAAGCAGTATGGAAAAGGTAAATAAGTTCAGAGATGATAGAGATTGGCGACAGTTTCATAACGAAAAAGACTTAGCCATCTCTATTTCTTTAGAGGCGTCAGAATTACTTGAATTATTTCAGTGGAAATCGGCAGAAGAAGTAAAGGAAACCAACTTAGAACGGATTAAGGAAGAATTAGCAGATGTATTGATTTATTCTCATATGTTAGCAGACAACCTTAATTTAAATATCGATTCAATCATTGATGAAAAGCTGCAAAAAAACAATGAAAAATACCCTGTAAGTAAGAGTAAGGGGAAGAATAACAAATATACTGACTTTCAATAGGAGTAATATTTAAAAAGCCAATAAGCAGATGATTGCTTATTGGCTTTTTAGTAACATTCTATTTTCCATGACAATGCTTGTACTTCTTACCACTACCACAAGGGCAAGGCTCATTGCGGCCAACTTTTTTTACTTGGATAGGTTCTTGCTTTCCAGCGTTCTTATTTGTAAAAGGAACAACATTATTAGGAATAGGGGATGACGTGTTATGATTTTTAGTTAGCTCTCTTGGCGTATGGCCTCGGTTGGACCACATGCGCGAATGGTTGTTTAAGTCTGAATACAGAAAGGCAAATTGTTGTATCTCTTCTAAACTTTGAAAAAGAATGCCAAACTGAGTGTTTATTTCTTGAACTAGATCTTGCATTTCTAAATCAAGTTTAATAAAAAACATAATCACATCCATAACCTCTACAAGTTTTTCTGGACTCAACTTTTTAGAGAAAAATTGTTTCATTTTCTTGAATTGAGCCGTTCGCTCGTCAAATTCGTGTTTAGCAAAATAGTGGATGTCGGATTTTGTTGGCTGGTAATAATCGTGGTGTGAAGTACTTGACATGAAAAGAGGTACTTCATCTTCATCCATTACTGAGTTATCAAAGATATGTCCCAGATTATCTGTAATCCTTAGTCGTTCATTAAGCCAAGCTAACGCAATTAATTCATGCAATAATTCAAGGTGTTCTAATGGGTATTGTTTATTGTGTTGACGCCACACTTTTAAGAAAAAGTCCGTTTCAAAAGCGCCGTACAGGTTCATGAAAGCTTCTGCGTATTCACGGATCAGGCTTTTTCTTTTATTTTCTTCTTTAAATTCTGTATCATCCATAAAGCTTTGCAACATTTCTTTGGTCTCATTTGGCAATACTAAGGTGTAAGTATTCTCGTAATAAAACAAGAATACCCACCGAGAATAAAGCAAATCAAATAAGTCTGGATTTTTACGGGAGAAAGGAAGGAAATCAATATCTTTTGGGCCATTCATCAGTTCTTTTAAGAGTTGAATATTTTCTTTTGGTTGAACAGATAATCGATGCTGGCTTTTAAGAGATAATTCTTTGAAGAAATCTTCGGCAATGACGGTTTTTGTTTTACTGCGGCGCACTTTATAACGAAGGCCACTGGCTATTTCGATCATGTCTTCTTTTGAATAAGTCGTTAGGCATTCCATGAAAGAAAAGACCGGTTTATGCAAAACAAGGATATGACCATATAGTTCGTCGTGCATTTCTGGAGTAAGTTCTTCTGGCATTTGGTTTGTCTCCTTTAGAAAAGTATGGATTATGTTGATAGTTCAAAGCTGACTTAAAAATTATTCCCTTGCACAAAGAACTGAGCTTCTTCATGGTGGTATTTGATGTTGGAATAGTTGAATGGGCGACCGCTATTTAAATAATAAATACTTTCGATAGTTAAAGATGGATCGTGAGTTTCCAACTGTAAGTATTCAGCTTCTTCTTGGTTTAATTTTCCGATGCGCATAAATAAATCTGAAAAACGGATGTTTATTTTTAAGTCTTCAGTTAGATAGTTGAAGATAGATTGACTGGCAATTTCTTCATTCAAATAAGGCACGACCGTCTTAAGATAAAAGGATTCTTCCACGCAAAATGGACGTGATTCGATGTAGCGGACGCGCTTAATGTAATAAATAGTTTTTTGATCGGTGAGCTCAAGTATTTCTGCGACATTTGAAGGTGCTTCAATTTCTTTTAATTCAATGACTTCAGAAGATAAATTGAATTCTCTAAAAATACTATGAAATCCTTGAACATCCGTTAAATTCACAAAACCTTTACGGTGACGACCGCGGACATAGGTTCCGCTCCCTCTTACTTGGTAAATCACGCCGTTTGTCTCTAGAACTTCCAAGGCTTTAATAATCGTGTTTTTACTGACTTCATATGTATCCTCTAATTCAGTGAGAGTAGGTAGTTTATGACCGCGAGTTAAATTATTCTCTTGAATATAGGTATTAATTTTGTTGGCGACTTCATGGTATTTGTTCATTACTTCTGCTCCTTTACTGATAATTATAGCATGTTTCTAATTATAAGGGTATTGACAAATTGTGTGGGTATAATTTATGATGTAATCACGGCAATAAATTATACCCATACACTTTATAAGTGAAAAGGAGGAAGAACATGAAAGAAAATAAAAACCGCGATTTAGCTGAGCGGATTTTAGAAGAAATAGGGGGAGACAAAAACATTTCCAATTCGACTCACTGTGCCACTCGCTTACGATTAGTATTGAAAGAAGAAAATGATGAGATGGTTCAGTCTGTCAAAAAACTACCAGGAGTTATTGATGTAGTTCGTAAAGGCGGTCAATTTCAAATCGTTATTGGAAACACAGTCGACAAAGTTTATAATGAATTTAGCGAACTAACTGATGGTGGAGAGAAGAAAGAAGCGTCAGAAGATACAAAGAAAGGCAATATCTTTAGTCGGATTATCGCAACTATGTCAGCTGTGTTTGCACCGTTTGTTTATGTATTGGCAGCTGCCGGAACGATTCAAGGGGCTTTAATCATTTTGTCTCAGATTTGGCCAAGCATTGTAGAAACAGGTACTTATCAAGTATTTGATGTGGTATCATGGTCGCCATTTACATTCTTGCCGATTTTTATTGCGGTAACAGCCTCTAAACATTTTAAAACAAATACGTATACGGCAATTTTTGCAAACGCTGCCTTGGTAGCGCCAGGTTTTTCAGAGTTGGCGCAACGTGCAGGGGCAGGAGAAGCCATCTCTTTCTTCGGTATGCCATTAAGTGAAACCGTTTATACTTCAACGGTTATCCCAGCTATTTTGCTGGTATGGTTATTATCTTATTTGGAACGTTTCTTAGAACATATTTTACCAGAGGCCGTAACACGCTTGTTTACGCCATTATTTAGTATTTTGATCGCGGTTCCATTAACCATTATTGTGATTGGACCGTTATCTGCAGCCGGAGCAAATGTAGTTGCAGCAGGTTATACAGCCTTAACGGTTTCTTTCCCGGCCTTAGCTGGTATTATTATTGGTGGAGCATGGCAGTTGTTTGTACTGCTGGGCGTTCACTGGGGAATCACACCGGTCATTCTGGCTAACCATGAACAATATGGAATGGACACTTTCCAAGTGTATCAAACGATTGCGGTTATCTCTCAAGTGGGAGCTGCTTTAGCCGTTTTCTTAAAAACAAAGAAAAAAGAAGTCCGCAGTGTCAGTTTATCTGCTGCCATTACTGGTTTATTTGGAATTACCGAACCTGCCATTTACGGAGTTAACTTGCGTTTCAAGAAACCATTTATTATTGGAATCGTTACTGGGGCAGTTGCTTCGTTGGTGACTAGTTTCTTTAATTCTTTCTCATTTGTGTATACAGGATTACCAGGGCCGCTAACCATCATCAACACATACAGCGCTGATTATCCTTCTTCTTTCTGGGGAGTATTGGCTGGAACGGTCATCGCTCTTATCTTGCCAATTATATTGGTTCAAATCTTTGGTTATGGTGATGACACTGTAGAAGAAGCAGTTGACGGATCATCGACTACGACAGAAATGGATACTGAAAACAACGACCAAAGTGCAGTCGCTGTAGATCATTTTTCAGAAATTGAGATTCAATCTCCAATCAATGGCACACTTGTACCGTTAGATGAAGTACCGGATCCTGTGTTTTCATCAGGAGCAATGGGCAAAGGAGTAGCGATCAAACCTGCAGAAGGTAGAGTAGTAGCGCCATTTAATGGTAAAGTAACATTAGTAGCAGGCACTAAACATGCTATCGGTTTGACTTCCGACGAAGGTGTCGAAGTATTGATCCATATTGGACTGGAAACGGTTGAGTTAGAAGGTAAACCCTTTACCGTTGATGTTGAAGCAGAACAATCAATTGTGAAAGGCGATCTGCTTGTAGAATTTGATATGGCTCAAATCAAAGCAGCGGATCTACCGACGATTACACCCGTCATTGTAACAAATACCAATGACTACACAGATGTGTTAGTCTCTCAATCAAAAGAAGCTACAGGCACGATCATAACCATTAAAAAATAGGAGGATGTACAAATGTCTAAATTTCCAAAAGATTTCTTATGGGGCGGAGCATTAGCAGCCCACCAATTCGAAGGTGGCTGGGATCAAGGTGGTAAAGGGCCAAGTGTCGCTGATGTGATGACTGCTGGTGCAGCTGGTAAGCCACGCGAAATCACAAAAACGGTTGAAGAAGGTAAATTTTATCCGAATCACGAAGCCATTGATTTTTACAATCGTTATAAAGAAGATGTGGCGTTGTTTGCTGAAATGGGATTGAACAGTTTACGTACATCTATCAACTGGACGCGTATTTTCCCGAAAGGCGACGAAGCTGAGCCAAATGAAGCTGGACTTCAATTTTACGATGATTTATTTGATGAATTATTGAAAAATGGTATTGAGCCGGTCATTACGCTGACTCACTTTGAAATGCCGCTGCACTTAGCACAAAACTATGGTGGATTTAGAAACCGTAAAGTAGTGGATTTCTTTGTTAAATTTGCCGAAGTGGTTTTCAAGCGTTACAAAAACAAAGTGAAATACTGGATGACGTTTAACGAAATCAACAACATGATGGACTACACAAACCCGATTTTCTTATGGACAAATGTTGGGGTACAAGTTGAAGAAGGCGAAAATGCTAAAGAAGTGATGTACACTGCAGCGCACCATGTGTTGTTGGCAAGTGCTTTAGCTGTGAAAGTAGGACGTAAAATCAACCCAGATTTCCAAATTGGAGCGATGGTGTCTCATGTACCGATTTACCCTTTAACAGCCCACCCTGAAGATGCTATGCTGGCTGAAGAATCGATGCATTTGCGTTATTTCTTCCCAGATGTACAAGTACGTGGGTATTATCCAAACTATACGCTGAAAGAATTTGAACGCGATGGCTTGAATATTCCAATTCAAGAGGGCGATGCTGAAATATTGGCACAAGGGAAAGTGGATTATTTAGGATTCAGTTACTACATGTCTAATGTCGTGGATCATAAAGATGAAAATAACGATGACGAAGCGGCTAACGTTCATGGTAAGATTCCTTATCAAGTGGACAATCCATATCTAAAAGCTAGTGACTGGGGTTGGACGATTGATCCGGTAGGTCTGCGTTATACATTGAATCGTTTCTGGGATCGTTATCAAATTCCGCTATTTATTGTAGAAAACGGGTTTGGTGCGATTGATATTGTCGAAGAAGACGGCAGCATCCATGATGAAGCTCGTATCTCTTACTTGCGTGAACACATCAAACAAATGGGCATCGCCATAGACCATGATGGTGTTGAATTGATGGGGTATACACCTTGGGGCATCATTGACATCGTTTCTTTCACAACTGGAGAAATGAAAAAACGTTACGGTATGATTTATGTAGACCGGGATAATGAAGGCAACGGAACGATGGAACGAAGCAAGAAAGATTCGTTTGACTGGTATAAAAAAGTCATCGAAACAAATGGAGAACAATTGTAATGAAAAGTTTGACTCTCTCATTGTTGTATATTCAGCAATGAGAGAGTTTTTTCTTTTTTTCCTAATTTGAGAGTAGGGAGACTAGTCTTTGAACAGAGGGAGAGTCAATGTCAGATCGGACTGTCCGTTAAGTTTTAAAATATTATCCGTATACCGTAGCAAAAATCCTCTAGAATACTCTTTAATGGCTTGATAAGCAGATGTCTGTTTCATCAGTTCAGCTTCAGCGGAACTGATTTGAGAAGATTCTCCGCTAAAAAAGAGGCGATTGTTTTCACCGACAAAGGTGCCCACTTCATCAGGATTGGTTTTGTCATACCATTGTTCTTCGATTATCTGCCGCAATCCCATATCGATACCGTCCTTAACAAATAAAGAAGTAGCGTAGTCTGCATAATGCAACAGCTGCTCATCCGTTTGGTTCGTTTCAGCAGCCCAGCTGTCTACGTCTAAAGTGCTTTTCTGGTAATTCAGTTGTTTGCTATCAATCGTGATCTGCCCAATACTGGGTGTCATAATGGAAAAAGCAGCTGTAGTGATATCGTATGAAGTCTCTTCTTTGCTGGCGATATCTTGGACATGTGTGTGACCAGAAAAAGACACGTATACTTCATACTTGGTAAATAATTCTTGAACAACTTGTGCGTTATCCAACGTAAATCCGTTTGTCATAAAGTCGTTGTGCTCCAGTAAATTATGGTGCAACACAGGCAAGATAGTTTTACCAGTCTCTTTGGCTTCTTTCAAGACTGTTTCCATCCAAACCAATGTTTCTTCTTTTAACAACCCATTTGAAGGAGGGGCGCCTTTTCCTTCTGACTGGGAATAAACATTGGTGTCCAGCATCAATAGAATCAAATCAGTATACGGTTGCACGGCATAACTTAAAGAATGTTCGTCTACCGAAAAAGCCTCGGTATACCCCATGTCACTAAAAATCGTTTGAAAGTCTTGCGGCAATATTTGGGTTGTCTTTTCTTGACTGTCTCCATTGAATTTTCTGGCCCAGCCATTTGAGATATCATGATTGCCGGGAATGACGTAGACTTGTGTCCCCAATTCTTCTATTTGATGAAAATAATCTGCTAAGTCCAATGCGCTTTGTTTTTCTCCGTTTAAGGTCAAATCGCCACTGACGATCAGTAGTTTCGGTCGTTCTTTTTCTATTTGCCATACAAGTGCTTCCATTCGTTCTGTTGGGTAATCCAGTTCTTTTCCAGCTGATGTTTGTTGGATGTAGTCAAAATTTTCTCCATTATCAAACAGAGAAGGTGATAAGTAATGCACATCAGTGATTATCCAAATAGAATCTGTTTTAGAAATAGCTTCAGTTGGCATAAGCGGATCGCGTTTCAGTTCAGTCGATTCAATGGATTGTCCCATACCAAAGACAAATACCAGTACACCAGTCAGAAACAGAATGATTCCGGCTATTGTTTTCTTTTTCATAGCGAGCTCCTCTTGAGACCGTAGTTTGTTTGTTCATTATAATACAAATAGTGAAGACTCACTAGTGTATGATAGAGATTAAAACAAGTTCTATCTCAGACGGTAGTCCAAAAGACACTTTTAGTGTAAAATAGAATGGAGTGTTTTAAGGAGGCTGGAAGTATGGATTTAAATCAAAAAGCCTTGGCGTTATGGAATGACGGCAAAGCTGCTGAAGCTTTAGAACTCTTATTCAGAGCGATTGATGAAGAACCAAGTGAAAAAGAAGGCTATTATAATCTGATCAGTTTATTGATTGCTGCTAAAAAGTTTGCAGATGCGAAAGCTGTCTTGGAGATGGCGGGTGAAAAATTTGCTGCAGAGGAGTCATTTCTATATGCTTATGGAAATTGGCACTATCAGCAACAGCACTATACTGAAGCATTGAACAATTACTTATCCGTGTTCCAACAACAAAAGAGTATTTTTAAAGGAGAAGCTGCTGCTATGATCGGGCAGTGTTATCTAGCTTTACACCAACCGAAATTAGCGTTAGCCTATTTGTTGGAAGCAGAAGTCTATCATCCAGAAGATACGATGATCTTGTTAATGATTGGAAATAGTTTGTTGCAGACAGAATCGTTTTTAGATGCAGAGAGCTATTTTGACAAAGTGATCGCATTGGATGAAAAAAATGCAGAAGCGTGGTTCAAAAAAGGATTAGCTAAAAGAGTCCTGCAGCAAGACCCTAAAGAGGGGAAAGATTGTTTGCAAAAAGCCAAACAATTGGATCCGAAACAGTTTTTGACTTATGCGCAGCAATTAAAAGAAATTGAATCAGTTGTCACTAAAAAAGAAGAGTAGCACGAAAATAAGAGCGTTGGGTAAGACGTGTGAGCTGCCTTACCCAACGCGTTTAAGAAACACGCAGAAAAGGGTGGAGAGAATTTGGATTTTCAAGAAGAGTTATTTGATGCAACAACAGAACCATATATCGTTGGGGGAGTTAAAGCGATCTTTTTTCAAAATCCGTCCAATTTTTATAAAGTGTTGTTGATTCAAATTACCGAAACCAATAGTGACTACAAAGAACAAGAAGTCGTGATTACCGGAAATTTTGGTCAGATCCAGGAAGAAGAAGTGTACCGTTTTTATGGGAAGTTAGTGGACCATCCTAAGTTTGGTGTGCAGTTTACTTCCAGCCGGTACCATCAAGAGAAACCAACTTCAGCTGAAGGAGTCATTGCCTATCTATCAAGCGATAAATTCCCAGGTATTGGAGAAAAAACGGCTGAAGCAATCGTGGATGCGTTGGGTGAAGAAGCGATTGATCGGATCAACGCAGATCCGAATGTCTTAGAACAGATTACTCAACTCAATCAAAAAAAACGCGATACGATTGTAGAAGTGATTCAGCAAAATAATGGCATGGAAAAAATCATTATCGGATTGAATCAATTTGGCTTTGGTAGTCAACTGGCATACAGCATCTATCAGACCTATCAAGAACAAACCTTAGAAGTGATCCAGGAAAATCCCTATCGTTTGCTGGAAGAGGTCGAGCATGTAGGATTTAAAAAAGCCGATGCAATTGCAGAACAATTAGGGTTTAAAGCTGATTCTCCGATGCGGATCAAAGCTGCTATTATGTTTTCATTAAATGAATTGTGCATGTCTAATGGAGATACGTATACAAATGCGGAAAATTTGCTTACCAAAACAATCGAAGTCTTGGAATCCAGTCGTTCTTTCTTGATTGAGCCTGAAAGCGTGGCAGATGAAGTCCTGCATTTGATCGAAGAAAACAAGCTGATTGAAGATGAGGGTAAATTGTATATCCGATCGTTGTTTGCTGCTGAATGGGGAATAGCGACTTCGATTGAACGGTTGTTGGAAAGCAAATCAAAAATCAATTACACCCAAGATATTGAAAAAGAAATCGCAATCGTCGAAAAAACATTTGCGATCCAATACGGCAATTCGCAAAAAGAGGCGATAAAAAAAGCGGTTCAATCTCCTGTGTTTATTTTGACGGGTGGTCCTGGGACAGGGAAGACAACCGTTTTAAATGGTATCGTGACCTTGTATGCTGAGTTAAATGGATTGTCGTTAGATGTCAATGATTATACGGAAGAGAAACCTTTTCCTATTTTGTTGGCGGCTCCTACGGGAAGAGCTGCGAAAAAGATGAATGAAGCGACCGGATTGCCGAGCAGTACCATTCATCGTTTATTAGGTTTGAATGGAACGGAAAATCCGGATAGCGAACAATCTGAAAAGGAATTGGATGGCGGATTATTGATCGTGGATGAGATGTCCATGGTGGATACTTGGCTGGCCAATCAATTGTTGAGAGCTGTTCCGAATCATATGCAGGTTTTATTTGTAGGAGATAAAGATCAATTGCCTTCTGTCGGTCCCGGCCAAGTGCTGCATGATTTACTTGCCAGCCAGAAAGTTCCGAGTATGGAGTTGAATGAGATCTACCGTCAAGGGGATGGTTCGTCGATTATCACTTTGGCGCACAATATTAAAAATGGAGAGCTGCCCAACGATTTTCAAAAACCGCAACGTGATCGATCGTTCTTCAATTGTTCCGCCTTTCAAATTGAAGAAGTGATTCGTCAAGTAGTGAGTAAAGCGAAATTAAAAGGCTTCACAGCTCAAGATATCCAAGTATTGGCGCCCATGTATCGTGGTCCAGCTGGGATTGATGCGTTGAATAAAATGCTGCAAGAAATTTTTAATCCCAACGATACTGGGCGCCGAAAAGAAGTAACGTTCAACAATAAAGTCTATCGTATCGGGGATAAAGTCCTGCAATTGGTCAACTACCCGGAAATGAATGTGTTCAACGGGGATATGGGTGAAATCGTCGGGATTTCTTACGCGAAAGAAACGGAAGATAAGGTAGATGAGCTGATTTTGCGGTTTGATGCCAATGAGGTCACTTACAAACGAAATGAATGGAATAAAATCACTTTAGCTTATTGTTGTTCGATCCATAAGTCTCAAGGTAGCGAGTTTAAAATGGTTATTTTGCCAATGGTGCGCAATTATCACCGGATGCTTCGGCGAGATTTATTGTACACGGCGATTACCAGAGCCAGTGAATTGCTGATCTTGTGCGGAGAGATTCCAGCTTTTCACGAAAGTGTGATGAAATCTTCTGCCAATCGGTTGACCACGTTGAAAGAGCGTATCACGGGTGAATCAGGGGAAGAACAAGCAACGACTGAAGCTCCAAAAGTGGAAAATGCGGCCGAAACTAGCGAATCAAGCAAACAAGTTGCTCCAACTTCAAGTGAAGAAACGCAAGCAGTGACCGTAGAAACAAAAGCTTCGAAGGTAGTCCTGGACTACCGCTTAACCGCCGCTAACATGAAAGAAATCGACCCCATGATCGGCATGGAAGGCATATCTCCTTATCAAATGTAATTCAAGAAAGATTCCTTTTTGAGAGTGACCTCCAAAAGTTAGAGTAAAATCTAATTTTTGGGGGTTATTTTCTATGCAAGATATAGGGAAGAGAGGAATTCAAGCTACCTTTGTTCAAGAATTTTTAAGAGTTCTTTGAGCGATTATTTATTAACGAAGAAACAAATCATCGCTGCTCGAATAGTATACGAGGGTGCTAGAGACAACTAGTAGCGCTATTGTTTTTGACTATTCTTCAAAGAAGGATTTATTTAATGTCTTCTTGATGAAGAATGAGGTTTGAACATCAAGAGTAAAACCATCTTGATGAAGAACGGGATAATGTAAGGAGCAAGCCTTCATTTACTCATTAAACAAATATTTCATTTCACGCTGAATAGAGCATTCCACACTATTCATTCCATTATTCACTCTATTAAAGATTAGCAGTGCCAACACCAACATAAATTTAGAAACGTGGAAATACATCAAATGGTACAACCTTGCTCGATCAAAAGCAAAATTGCCTGGACTAAGTTCGGTTAAATTCCAAACTCAAATCAGCCCATCAATTACATAATAAAAACTCTAACTTTTCAGGGTCAAGACCGAAAAGTTAGAGTTTTTTTATTGTAGTGTATGCTAAAGAAAATCAATCCATAAGAAAATACCCAACAGAATAATCAAGATAAAAACATAGCGCTTAAATTGTTGACTGGGGATTCGACTATACAAGAAGTTGCCTAGCCAAATAGCCAAAGCAATTGCTGGGAGTGAAAAGCCATACAAAATAAATAACTCTTTTGACCAAAATCCACCTAAAAAATGGCCAATAATAATCATCAGACTGGAAACCAAAAAATGAGCTTGTAACGTTTCTCTAAAAACAATTGGATCCCATTTTCGCATAGTACCATAGACTACTATAGGTATGCCATTCATATTGTACGCACTGCCCAACATACCAGCAGCAAAACCAAATGGTCCTGTACCCATCGGACCTTGCAGTTTTTTACCCAGTTTAGTCTGGTTAAGGTTTGGGTTAGAGAGGGAATAAATCCCATAAAGAATAAGAAAAATACTTAATATGGAAGTAATCAGTATTTTCGGAGCAAATTTGACCAGCCCTAAGCCGAATGGAATCCCTATTAGTGTAGCCAATGACAGTCGCCGTAAAACAGGCCGATCAACCTCTTTCCAACCTGAAAGAACAGTCAGTATGGCGACCGTAAATCCTGCTAACCCGATTAAAGAAACTGAAGTTGAAAAACTAATCGGCAATAAAGCCAATAATGGCATACTGACGACTGAGTCGCCAAATCCAAAAACAGCACGCATCAAAGAACCTAGAAAAACGACTCCGACCACCAGTAAAATAATTGTTGCATCCACAGAAATAAACTCCTTTTTGTCTCCCAATGAACAGGGATAAAGACATTTTGAACTAGATATTACAAGTCTTCATTTTACCATACTTGTTGAAAGATTAAGGCAAAAAAGAAAGAACCAAGAATAATCCTGGTCCTTGTGCGCGCTTTAGTGAGCAACAAACCAAAAGAGTCTTTTTACCGTACGGATGCTTAAATCAAAAGGAGTGTAGCCCAGTTCTTCTCCATCAGTTTGACCTTCGATTACGGACGAAACTGACAGGCGCATGTGTTCTCCTTTAAAGTAATGAACTGCCTCATCCTCTAAATGTTTACCAGTTGTAAAGAGAGTAAAGAAAAGTTTTAAAAACTTCCATCCAGAGATGCGTTCTACAACAATTAAATCCATTTTGCCATCTGTCAGAGCAGCTTTAGGAGAAATTTTGATTCCGCTGCCGAAGTAAGGATGATTATTTGTAGTGACTAAAAAAGCTCTCTCAAAGGATTCTTTTTTCCCATCTACATCGACCGCTAAAGGAAAGGGTTGTTGTCGTATAAAATGTGAAATCACTGCGGATAAATAAATCAACGAATGCAGTTTGAGTTTATTGAAGACTGTTTTGGAAGAAGAATGGTTGACTGCTTTGATAATCGAAGCGTCTAATCCAAGTCCGACGTTGTTAACGGTAAAACCTTGACGGTAAGTAGGGATATCCAGAAAAGCTAAAACATCCAGCTCTTTAGGTTCAGTTGCAGCCAAAATTTGTTCGAGAGCCTTTTTGGGATGATGGGAAATTCCAGCTCCGCGAGCAAAGTCGTTTCCGGATCCAGATGGGATATACCCTAAAGGAACAGAGGCGTAACGTTCTCCTAACCCATTCAGGCTTTCGTGAATTGTCCCGTCACCACCAATAACGATGATCAAGCCATCTTTAATGGACTGTTGGGCTATTTTTTGAGCGATATCAGCTGTGATTTTCGTGGTGTGTCCTGCATATTGACTCTCATGGACAAAAACAACCTTATCTTTTTGTTCTAAATATTGTTTGACTTGTTTCCCTATTTTTTCCCCTTTTCCTGAACCGGAATGAGGATTGATGATGAGATGAAATTCTTTAATCATTGACATATGTAGCTCCTACTAAATAAGTTAATATTTCTTAGTCGATCATGCTTTCATATTATAAACCAAAGAATCTAAAAAAGAAATCAGCTAATTAGTTGTTCCATTGAGCTGCCTCATCCTGCAAATGATTGAGCAGAATACATCTGAATTTGATAAATGCATGTTATGGTAAAGGTAACTCATTTTGTTGCTTGCCACAGCCAATAGGAAAGGATGAAGAATAGATGTCTAAAAAGCAAGTTGGAGGTTTAATTGTCTTATTTGGTGCCACAGGAGACTTAGCAATGCGGATGTTGTTGCCTGCCTTACACCAATTGTATCAACGGGGACTAGTTTCTGATAATTTTGCTCTATTAGGTGCATCACGAACACAAATGACAGATCAAGAGTTTCAAGAACTTGTGCGTAAATCCGTCGAGAACGGGCCTAATTTTGAGGAGTTAGATGAAAAGTTCTTTGAACATTGTCGTTACCAAGGAACGGATAATACGAATCTGGAAGATTTAAAACAGCTGCGTGAAAAAATAGAATTAGTAGCCAAAGAATTTGAAACACCAGATGAATACATTTATTACTACTCCATTGCTCCTGAATTGTATGACGAGACAACTACGAATATCCAAAAAGCAGAAATTACTGAATTGCCAGGGAATCATCGTGTAATTACGGAGAAACCATTTGGAGACAGTTTAGAGACTGCTGAAGAATATCACCGCTTATTATTGAAAGTATTTGATGAAGAAGATTTATACTTTATGGATCATTTTCCTGGAATGGATTTTGTACAAAATATTCTAGCCACACGATTTTACAATCCTTTGATTGAAGGTATCTGGAACAACAATTTTATTGAAAACGTACAAATTTCACTTCCTGAGAATTTATCTATTGGTACGCGCGGCAGTTTTTATGAGGAAAATGGCGCGTTGCTGGATATGTTCCAAAACCATTTATTACAAATACTCTCCATTGTGGCCATGGAATTACCAGCTGAATTAACTACCGAATCCATTCACAAAAATAAACTGACGCTTTTACAAAACTTACCGACATTCACCACAGAACAAGTGGAGCAAAAAGTCGTTCGCGGTCAGTACAAAGCTGACAGCGAAGGGAAGTACAAGAGTTACCGCAATGAAGAGAAGGTAGCTAGTGACAGTGATACGGATACTTATGTGGCGATTGAGTTATCGGTTGATGCACCACGATGGCAAGGGGTGCCTTTCTATTTACGAACAGGAAAAGCATTGATAGAGGATTATACAGCAATCGATATTTTGTTGAAATCGACCGATGCTGTTGATTCAGATGTAGCGACACGGATTACTTTTATGGCTGAGCCTGCACAAGGAGTATCACTGGTTCTGAACCAAAAAATGCCGAACAATGAGTATGAGCCGGTTAGCACATTTATCGGTCCTGATGAAAATACGTTCAAAGAATATTACATTGCCGATCCATATGAGAATATGATTTACGATGCTTTAGCAGGAGATCGAACTCATTTCTCTACTTACGAGGAAATCAAAGAACAATGGCGTATTACGGATAGTATTGTTGCTGCTTGGAAAGAATTACCAGAACCCGATTTTCCGAATTATCGTGCGCATACTTTTGGTCCAATTGAAGCAGAAGACTTACTGACAAAAAATAATCATGAATGGGTCAAACGTATTTAATAAATGGAAAAATTTGTAGATAAGGAGAAAAAATATGTCAATAAATTGGAAAGATTTTCTTTTACGCTCGTTAACATCGATTATTGGAATTACTTTAATCAGCCTTGGTTCTGCTCTCAGTGAATCAATGGACATGGGACTGGATCCCTTTACTGCAATGAATAGAGGAGCATCATCCCTATTGGGTTTTAGTTTAGGGAACTATCAACTCGTTGTGAATCTTATTATCTTAGCAGTCGTGTTTTTTATGAAACAATCGTTGATTGGGTGGGGGACCATATTTAACATGGTGTTAGTAGGATACCAAATCGATTTTTTCAAAAGTATGTTTGAAAATTACTTCGCAGTTGAAGAAATCAGTTTTGTTGTTCGAATAATCGTTACTATTATCGCTATATTGATTTTTACTCTAGGTGTAGCCGTTTATATGGACACAGACTTGGGTGTCTCGCCTTATGATGCGATAGCACCTCTTATAACCGATAGAACGGGATGGAGTTATACACCTGTTAGAATAGCACAGGATCTGATTGTAGTCGTTATATCCTTATTAGTTGGTGGTCCTGTTGGAGTAGCAACATTTATTACCGGTTTTTTTGCCGGGCCACTGATTACTTTCTTCTCAAAGAAGGTTTCTCAACCTCTTATGGACAAATTAGCAGAAGCTTCTCAATAATTTGATGAGAATTCATTCGCTGTGACAATGAAGGGGCAGTACTCTTTTGATAAATAGGATGCATGATGTTATTACCGGCAAAAGAACTCCTTAAGAAGCGCGTCAGTTTCAGTAGAAGAGGTTCAATCTGAATTGCCGCAAACAGAGCGAATTAACCCTGATGAAGGTAGTTTTGACACAAGCAGTAGAGAAGATTAAAGGTAAATTGGATTTGAACGATAATAAATAAGATAAAAGATGATTTTTGTGGAAACCTCCATCAGTGAATTCAAACCATTGATGGAGGTTTGTTTGTGGCTTTTTTTAATCTATTTGCCATCGAATTCAAATAAATGGTAAACTGAAAATATAAAAAAAATTCTATTGAATTCATATTGGAGGAGATCAATAAAATGAAAAAGCTAAAAGTTGTTGGTTTATCTTTAGGTCTATTGTTAGTGGTCGGTTGCGGGGCAGAATATCCGGCAGAGGAAAGCCATTTGGAAGGAGCGCTTTTTAGCGGACAAAGTAGTTCTGGGCAGCTGTTTTTTTCTGAAGGAACCTTACGAGTGATGAACAATGACCTTCAAGTTACACCAAGTACGGAACCAAGCGATATTGAAGAACTGGCACAAGAAGAAACGGCTATTCCATCAAATGGAGAATACGAGGTAGATGTTTCTGCTTCAGGTGATACATACGAAATTCAAACAGAAGACGGCTTCACGTTTACCTTAAAGCGCATTGGAGAACGTATTTTTGAAGATGAAGATGGCAACACATACAATACTGACGAGTATTTTGATTAGATTGAAAGAGACTAGAGTCCGTAAACCCGAAAAATCTGTTAATCTGCCAAATAAACTTTTTTGATTCAGACAAGCAGTTTTTAAAATTTTGCAATTGACATTCGGCAGGATATTTTCTATACTTTGTATGTTATAAAGGATATGTCAAATTTTAAACTTGCTTTGCAGAAAGGTTTTCCTTGGCTGAAAGAAAACCATCAAGCAAAATTGGACGCTCCCTTTTGAGATACAATAGAAATATTGTCGGTTCTCCCGTTATCGAGACTATAAGAGGTAATGAGTTGGTCGAATCCATTCATTGCAAGCAAGGTGGTACCGCGATGCGTCGTCCTTGTTTAGCAGTGGGAGATTGGGCTTTTTTTGTTGCCATTTTATCCAGAAAGCCCCATTTGAGGAAGCAAATAGAAGGAGTAGAAGAATATGAAACACATGACAAGTAAAGAAGTTCGTTCGTTATTTTTAGAATTTTTTGAATCAAAAGGACACAAGATTGAGCCAAGTGCTTCATTAGTTCCTATTGATGATCCCACTTTATTGTGGATCAATTCAGGAGTCGCAACACTGAAGAAATATTTTGACGGATCGGTGATTCCTGACAATCCTCGCATCACAAATTCGCAAAAAAGTATTCGTACCAATGATATTGAAAATGTAGGGAAAACAGCCCGCCATCATACTTTATTTGAAATGTTGGGAAACTTTTCCATCGGCGACTACTTCAAAGAAGAAGCGATCGTTTGGGCATGGGAATTCTTAACCGATGAAAAATGGTTAGGATTGGATCCTGACAAATTGTATGTAACGGTCTATCCTGAAGATGAAGAAGCCAAACAAATATGGAAAGAAAAAGTTGGCTTAGCTGATGACCATGTTGTTGATGTAGAAGACAACTTCTGGGATATCGGTGCTGGTCCAAGTGGTCCGGATTCTGAAATTTTCTATGATCGTGGCGAAAGATTCAACAACTTGGCTGAAGAGGATCCAGAAAATTACCCAGGTGGCGAAAATGAACGCTGGTTGGAAATTTGGAACTTAGTGTTTTCTGAATTCAACCACAAGCCAGATGACACTTATGAACCACTTCCGAACAAAAATATTGATACCGGTATGGGTCTTGAGCGTATTGTATCGATTATTCAAGATGCGCCGACAAACTTTGAAACAGATCTGTTTATGCCGATCATTCATACTGTAGAAGAAATGAGCCAAGGTAAAAAATACGGCGATAGCTCTGCGACAGACATCTCATTTAAAGTGATTGCAGACCACATTCGTGCTGTAACTTTTGCGGTTGGAGATGGCGCATTGCCTTCTAATGAAGGACGAGGCTATGTGTTGCGTCGTTTATTGCGTAGAGCGGTTATGCATGGGAAGAAATTAGGCATCGACAAAGCATTCTTCTACAAATTAGTTCCAATAGTAGGCAATATTATGGAAAGCCACTATCCAGAAATTTTAGAAAACCAAGACTTTATTGCGAAAGTGATTCGTATAGAAGAAGAACGATTCCACGAAACAATCAATGATGGATTAAGTATTTTAAATGATTTAGTGACTTCTTTAAAAGAAAGCGGCGAAAAAGAAATTGTCGGGACAGATATTTTCCGTTTGTATGACACTTATGGTTTCCCGGTAGAATTGACGGAAGAATACGCTGAAGAAGAAGGATTAGCTGTAGACCATAAAGGCTTTGAAGTAGCAATGAACGAACAAAGAGAACGTGCTCGTGCTGCTCGTAGCGATGAGACATCAATGGCCGTTCAAACGGGTCTATTTGCAGACGTTATTGAAGAAAGCCAGTTTGTTGGGTATAACCAAACAAGAAGCAAAGGGAAATTAGTGGTCGTGGCTACTGACACAGCTTTGACAGATACGGCTGAAGCTGGAGAAACCGTTCGCGTGATTTTTGATCAAACGCCTTTCTATGCCGAAATGGGTGGACAAGTTGCGGATACCGGTCTCATTTTAAATGCTGCTGATGAAGTGGTTGGTAAAGTAACCGATGTGAAAAAAGCACCAGCAGGTCAAACGTTGCATACAGTGGAAGTTGAAAAAGAGTTGGTAGCAGGCGAAACGTATGTATTAGCTGTTGACGAAGCAGCTCGACGCAAAATCACACGCAACCATACAGCTACTCACTTGTTGCACCAAGCGTTGAAAGACATTCTGGGCGAACACGCCAACCAAGCTGGGTCATTAGTAGCTCCGAACCATTTGCGTTTTGACTTCACTCACTTTGGTCAAATCACCAAGGAAGAATTAGACCAAATGGAACAGATCGTAAATGAAAAAATCTGGTCTTCTATCCCAGTCGAAACTGTTGAGACCGATATTGAAACGGCTAAAGACATGGGGGCTATGGCATTATTTGGAGAGAAATATGGCCAAGAAGTTCGTGTCGTAAATGTAGGCAATTACTCTATCGAGTTATGTGGTGGGGTGCACGTCATGAACACGAGCGATATCGGAATCTTCAAGATTGTTTCTGAATCCGGTATTGGTGCAGGAGTTCGTCGCATCGAAGCGGTAACGAGTGAGGCAGCTTATCGTTTGATCAACGAAAACCAGACTTATTTGGAAGAAGTGGGCGCATTAACAAAAGCACAACAATTGAAAGACGTTGTGAAAAAAGTGGAACAATTGCAAGCTGAAGTTAGAGACTGGAAAAAAGAAAACGAGTCATTGCAAGCAAAATTAGCCAATAACCAAGCGGCTGATATCTTTAACGAGGTTGAAGTAGTAAACGGCATAACAGTGATTGCAGCTCAAGTCGATGTCAAAGACATGAATCAATTGCGCCAATTAGCTGACCAATGGAAACAAAAAGCTTCTTCTAATGTTCTTGTGTTAGGATTAGTGAAAGATGGAAAAGTCAACTTATTGACAGCTGTTGATGAAGAAACCGTCAAAAAAGGCTTGAAAGCCGGAGACCTAATCAAAACAATCGCTCCATTTGTAGGCGGTGGCGGTGGCGGACGTCCTGACATGGCTCAAGCTGGTGGAAAGAATCCAGACGGCTTACAAGATGCTTTGGCTAAAGCAGCTGAATGGGTAAGAGAAAAAAGCGAATAATTTGGAAATGAAATAATAAGAAGTCCTATAGAGTCTGCCGATAGCGAGTGGCCTATAGGACTTTTTTTGTTGGTTGATTATGCATGAGTTCGCTTCAATGTGTTCAGTAGTCTATGAAAAGTAGGAATGGCTTTGAGAACGAAGCTAGGGGCCATTTGGTTTTTCAAAAACCTTTGAATGGCTCTGAGAACGGAGATAAGAGCCATTTGTGCTTTCGAAAACCTTTGAATGGCTCTGAGAACGAAGATAAGAGCCATTTGTGCTTTCAAAAAAAGTTAAAATAGCTCTAAGAGCAGGGATTGGAGTCCTCATGGTACCTCGAAATAGTCAGTAAGTATCTGAGCATTGTTTTTAGTCTTAAATATTTAATCCATAGAAAAAAGAAGAGATAAAAAACGTATATTACTATGTATCCAATATAAGGGGCTTTCTTTGCAATAATTTTGTGATGAGGTAACCTAGTATATAGAAGGCAAGGCATACTAAAGCACAATACAATGGAGGGGAACCATTAAAAGAATAGAATTAAATCTGAAAAGAACGTAGAAGAGTAGTTTAAAGAGTAATTTGTATGGTAAAATAGATTTGTAATATCATTTTTTTGAATAGCATTGTAGTTTGCATGAGTTTCTTGTAAAATAAAAGATGTAGTTAACAGAAATAGAGGTGTAAATGATGGGCACAAAAGATGAAACAGTCCGCTTCAATGTTCCAGAGAACAGTGAAAAAGATGTTAAAGAAACATTATCTATTGTATATAAAGCACTGAAGGAAAAAGGATACAGTCCGATTAATCAAATCGTTGGTTATCTTCTGTCTGGAGATCCAGCCTATATTCCACGTCACAATGACGCAAGAAATTTAATTAAACGTCATGAACGTGATGAAATCGTGGAAGAGTTGGTGAAAAGTTACATGGACAAGAGTGTAAACGAAGATTGATGAGAATAATGGGGCTAGACGTAGGTTCTAAGACAGTTGGTGTCGCAGTGAGTGATCCGTTTGGTTGGACTGCTCAAGGTGTTGAAATCGTTAAAATCGATGAAGAAAATGAAGTGTTTGGGTTGGAAAGAATCGGTGAATTGATCAAACAATATGAAATTGCTAAAATTGTGGTCGGTTTGCCAAAAAATATGAACAACTCTATTGGTCCCCGTGCGGAAGCTTCGCTATCGTATGGAAAAATGCTGACCGAAGCTTTTAATCTTCCCATTGAGTTTCAAGACGAGCGATTAACGACTGTTCAAGCAGAGCGCATGCTAATTGAAGAAGGCAATACGTCACGTAAAAAGAGAAAAAAAGTCATTGATAAAGTGGCAGCTGTGATGATTTTACAAAATTATTTGGATGGTCATCACAACTAGCTTTTTTGTCTGTGTTAGGGTAAACTAATAAAGTTAATTTGGTAAAAAGAGAGGAGCCTAATTTATGGCACACGAACACAATCATGATCATGACCACGACCACCACGATCACGAACACATTACAATAATCGATGAACAAGGAAACGAAGAGTTATACGAGATTTTATTCACTTTTGATTCAGATGATTTTGAAAAATCTTATGTATTGGTTTATCCAGCTAGTGCTTCTGAAGGAGAAGAAGTTGAATTATCTGCTTTTTCATTCGTTCAAGAAGAAGACGGCAAACAAGGACAATTAGGACCTATTGAAACAGAAGAAGAATGGGACATGATTGAAGAAGTCTTAAATACTTTTATGGCTGATGAAGACGAAGCATAAGTCGCTTATTACAGTCCACGCTAAAAGCTGACAATATTGTTGGCTTTTTTTGTTCTATTTAATAGTCATATCATGTATAATGGTAAAGGTTAAGCCAGTAGATTACATAGAAATCGGTTTTAAATCCACTATCAGGTTATAAGATAAAGAGCCTGAGCTTTTTGCTGGAAGAACATTCAGCACTGAATAAAGGCAGCTAAATAGCGCTTTGTGGATGATTGGAGTGTTGAATTCCAGAAATTAAATGTGATTACTCTTATGATTAGCATAGAAAATGAGCTAGTCCCCAGCACTAATTTAGGAGGGAATTTGTTGAAAGATACTAATCAGGGAAAAAAGAATCAACAGTTAGATGGAAGACTAAAGAAGGAACAAAAAGAAAAAAGCGTCGTGACGAAAATTGTGTTGAGTATCGTGGCTGTTTTAATGGTTCTTTTAGTTGTTCTAGGTGTATCGGCATATAACTTTTATACATCCTCTATTGAACCTCTTGATCCAACCAGTGAAGAAGAAATTCAAGTGGAAATTCCAAGTGGATCTTCTCCCACCAGTATTGCGCGCATTCTGGAAGAAAATGGGATTATTAAAAGTGCTTCAGTATTTAATGTATATACTCGTTTAAATAACGAAGGACAGTTTAAAGCTGGGTATTATCTTATGTCGCCATCAATGACGATTGACAATGTCATTGATTCTTTACAAGAGGGTGGAACGGATTTTCCTGCAGATTCTGTTGAAAGAATTACGGTACCAGAAGGGTATACGATTACTCAGATAGCTGACATCGTTGGAGAAAGAACTCCCTACAGCGCTGAAGAGTTTATGGCGTTGATTGAGAATGAAGAATTCCAACAGCAACTGCTGACTCAATATCCAGCATTATTGACGGATGTTTTTGAAGCAGAAGGAGTCAGGTATGTGTTAGAAGGCTATTTATTCCCGGCTACTTATGAATTCCATGAAGAGATGTCTTTAGAAGAAATTGTGCAAGGTATGGTTGCTAAAATGAATGAAGTAATGCAACAGTATTATGCGCAAATTGAAGAACAAGGACAGACGGTTCATGAAATATTGACGATCGCTTCATTAGTTGAAAGAGAAGGCCTCAGTTACGAAGACCGGACTCAGATTGCAGATGTTTTCTATAATCGGATTGAGATCGGTATGCCGTTGCAAACAGACATTTCCGTATTGTATTCTCTTGATACTCATAAAGAACGAGTTTCTCATGATGATTTGGAAGTTGATTCACCTTATAATCTGTACCAAAATACAGGAATGGGACCTGGTCCGTTCAATAGCCCAAGTGAAGAAAGCATCAGAGCGACTATTAATCCGGCAGACACTGATTATTTATACTTCCTTGCTGATATAGATACACAAAAAGTTTATTTTGCTGAAACCTATCAACAACATTTGGAATACAAACGTGAATATGTAGACAATTGATGATCGAATCTTTTGGTGAATAGAAGTAAGTTGTTTAGTAAGAATAGAAAAAAAGATAGAGGCTGGAAGAACTTTCCAGCTTTTTTAAATGAAAAGGGGCAAATGCAATGAATAAATTAACAAAACCTATCGTTATTGGGGTGACAGGAGGTTCAGGTAGCGGGAAAACAAGTGTTAGCCGAGCGATTTTTGATCATTTTTCTGGTCATTCTATCTTAATGTTGGAACAAGATTTCTATTATAAGGATCAAAGTGAGCTTTCATTTGAAGAACGCTTAAAAACCAATTATGATCATCCTTTTGCATTTGATACAGAGCTGTTAGTTCAACATTTGCATGATTTGATTGAATTTAAAGCGATCGATAAACCGGTCTATGATTATTCTAGACATACTCGTAGTGATAAAATCATTCATCAAGAACCAAAAGAAGTGATTATTGTAGAAGGAATCTTGATTTTAGATGATCCGAAATTGCGTGAATTGATGGACATAAAAGTTTACGTGGACACAGATGATGATATTCGTATCATTCGTCGTATCAAACGAGATATAGAAGAGCGTGGTCGTACGTTGGATTCTGTTATTGAACAGTATTTAAATGTGGTTAAACCGATGCACAATCAATTTGTAGAACCGACAAAGCGTTATGCGGACATTGTGATTCCTGAAGGTGGTCGCAATCAAGTGGCAATTGACTTAATGACGACTAAAATTCATAGTATCATTGATTACCGAGAATAATACAATTGTGTATTTGTATTTCTTACGAAAGAAAGTTAGCCCCTAAATAAGACTAAAACTTTAAAGAATTTCCTAAAAGAACCAAAATTAATTTATTTGTTATTTACAATTGCTTTGTGTCGTGGTATCTTGTCATTATTATAAATATACAAGCATTGATGACGCTACCAATTTGAGTAGCTTAACTTAGAGGAGAGAAATATAATGATTGAACGCGTATACCCTATGACAATTGAAGGTAAAGAAAAATTAGAAGAAGAATTAGATCTGTTAAAAACAGAAAAACGAAAAGAAATTATTGAGCGAATCAAAATCGCTCGCAGTTTCGGAGATTTGTCTGAAAACTCTGAATACGAATCAGCTAAAGATGAACAAGCATTTGTAGAAGGCAGAATTACTCGTCTAGAGACAATGCTGCGTTTTGCTGAAATTATTGATAGTTCAGAAACAGCTGCTGATGAAGTTTCACTAGGTAAAAGAGTAACATTTATTGAATTACCAGATGGTGATGAAGAAGAGTACTTTATCGTTGGTAGTGCAGAAGCTGATCCGTTTAACGGAAAAATCTCAAACGATTCACCAATTGCTAAATCATTGATTGGTAAAAAGGTCGGAGAAGAAGTCGTTATTCAAACTCCAGGTGGAGATATGACAATTAAAATTACGAATGTTGAATTTGCTTAATTCTTTATTCTGTTTTACATGCAGCTGCCCTTTTTCATAAAGGGGCAGCTTTTTTGAATTTAGAATGATTGTCTATCAGTCTTAAGTCGTAGATGAATTTCCTGCTTTAGAACACTATATGTTTTTTAGAGAAAACGGTATACTGTAGGAAGAGAAATTGAACGTTCTAAAGAATAGGACAGTAAGAAGGAGATACAGCAAATGAGAAGCCATTGGAAATTTTTCTTGACCGTAGAAGCCTTATTGATTATTTGGTTTTTCTATCAATTGACCACTAATTTATTTATGGCTGTATTAGCTATTAGTGGGATAATCATGCTGGTTACCACTAGCCAATCTAAAAAGGAAAATAAGATCCCCTCTTATTTAGTAGGTGTTTTTCTACTATCGTTTGCGGTACTGTCTACTAGTGCTTTTTGGATCATCGTGTTGTTCACTTTTATGTTTATCGCAATCAAAGACAATGGAATCTTCATGAATAATCTGAGCGGTAAATTATTTAAAAAAGCACCTTGGAATGAAAAAGACATCATTGTAGTGGAAGCAGCAGAACAAACTCCAAAAAACGGTAAACGAAAAAAACAGGATTGGATCGGTCATCATAAAATTGGGCAATCGATTTTCGAATGGGATGATATCAATTTTTCCATCTTAATGGGTGATACTATTGTAGATTTGGGAAACACGTTTCTTCCAAAAGCAGAAAGTTATATCGTTATTCGTAAAGGATTTGGAAAGACACGCATTTTAGTTCCTAAAGGTGTCGGTGTAATGATTGAACACAGTGCAATCAAAGGAAAGGTGCTATTTGAGACAGAAGAGCTTTCTTTGGTAAATGAATCAGTCAAAATGTACAGTAAGGACTATGATCTTCATAACCGGAAATTAAAAGTTATCACTTCTGTAGGGGTGGGAGATTTAGAGGTGATCGCCATATGAATAAAAAGGCAACTGGGAAATTGTTCTTTTTGGCCTTTGGTTTAGCCTTTTTGATTTTATTTTTTGTAACGGCTTCTTTTAGTTACACCGTTTACCCGGACACTTGGTATGTTGAATTAGTAACGAGACATTTTTTTTACATTCCTATTTTCTTGTATTTATTTGTACTGGCTGGAATCATAGCCGCAATTATTGCTTTATATGGTTATATTTCGATTCGTAAACAAAATAAGCAATTGTTTAAGCTGTTAGAAGAATTGGCTAATGGAAATTATGAAGCTGTTGCATTTCAAAAACCTTTAGATAATGATTTTTATTCTTTATCCGCCATAGAGCTCCTTGAAAAGGATATAGATGTGATTCGAGAGAAGTTATTGGAATTGTCTCGAGAAGTACAAAAGAGCAGCAATCTGCCTAAATTTGTAGATGGTCAGACTAAAGAAGAAATACTGGAGCAAGAGCGTCACCGCTTAGCACGGGAATTACATGATTCTGTCAGTCAACAGTTATTTGCTGCAATGATGATGCTATCTGCCTTAAATCAACAATTAGCTGGCGCAGATGACGCTACTCGTAAACAAATGGATATGATTGAGAGAATCATCAATGAAGCTCAATCAGAAATGAGAGCGTTGCTCCTTCATTTAAGACCAGTGAATCTAGAAGGTAAGAGCTTGAAGCAGGGCATCGAACAATTATTAAAGGAGTTGAGTACAAAAATCCAGATTCAATTGTCTTGGTCAGTGGCTGATATATCTCTGCCTAAAGGAATCGAAGATCATCTGTTCCGTATCGTTCAAGAATTGTTGTCGAATACATTACGGCACGCGAAAGCCCACGAGTTGGAGGTGTATTTGGATAATGTAGACAATACAGTGTCTTTGAGAGTGATGGATGATGGAGTAGGATTCGATCCGCAGAAAAAGACGGTAGGAAGTTATGGGTTGCAAAATATCCGTGAGCGAGTAATTGGAATGGGTGGAACTTGTAAAATCATCAGCTTTTCAGGAAAAGGAACAAGTATTGAGATCAAAATACCAGTCATTAAGGAGAGTGAAATGAATCATGATTAAAGTGTTATTGGTAGATGACCATGAAATGGTGCGACTTGGTTTGTCGTCTTATTTAACGATTCAATCGGATATTGAAGTTATCGGGGAAGCGGAAAATGGAAAAATAGGTTATGAAAAAGCCCTATCGCTTAAGCCAGACATTATTTTAATGGATCTGGTCATGGATGAAATGAACGGGATTGAATCTACACAAAGTATATTAAAAGACTGGCCTGAAGCAAAAATCATTATTTTGACGAGCTTTATTGATGATGAAAAAGTATATCCTGCTTTGGAAGCAGGAGCATCCAGTTATATCCTGAAGACGTCAACTGCAAACGATATCGCTGTTGCTATCCGCAATACATACAAAGGGGAATCTGTTTTAGAGCCTGAAGTAACTGGAAAAATGATGGAGCGTTTTTCTAAGAAGCAAGAACATAAATTACATGATGATTTAACGAGCCGCGAAAGAGAGATTTTGTTATTGATCGCTCAGGGTAAATCGAATCAAGATATAGCTGATGAGCTCTTTATTACATTAAAAACGGTCAAAACACATGTGTCCAATATCCTCTCAAAACTTGAAGTAGATGATCGCACACAAGCAACGATCTATGCGTTTAAAAATCAGTTGATTGAATAAAGGGATAAAGAAAGTGGTTCTTTTTTATCTCAGGTGTAAAGTTTTATTTTCTGTGATAAACTGAAGATAAGCAAATCACTGAGAGGGGGATCACAGGGATTCGGTTCCTGTGTAAATAAAATGAAAATAGATGTGACAAAAGCAGCACAACAATGGTTTCAAGAGGAGTTAGGTTTATCGGAAGGTTCAGGAATCCATTTTTCTGGAAAGGTTTACGGTAAAACAGAAGTACACGAAGGTTTTTCAGTGGGAATGGCTGTAGATAAACCTGGTTCTGATGTAATGGTTTCTACCGAAATAAATGGTGTCGTTTACTATATCAATAATCATGATGACTGGTTTTTTAGCGGATACGATCTAGAAGTGGATTATGATGCTGAAAGAGACGAACCGGTTTATCATTTTAATGAGCAGAGCGCGTAACAAATTAATACAACTAAACCAAAAAAAAAGGAATTGAGCTGTTTAGCTCAATTCCTTTTTTATTCTTTTTAAATCGGCATAATAACCGGTAAAATCATAGGGCTTCTTTCTGTACGCTCGTACAAGAATGGTTTTAAGCTTTGGATGATTTCATTTTTAACAGAATGTTCTGTGATAGACTCTTTTTTCATTTCTTTCGCAAGACTGCGAGAAACGACATTTTGTGCATCATGAATCAATTTTCCTGATTCGCGCATGTAAATAAATCCTCGAGAAAGAATATCGGGTCCAGCTAAAACTTCATGAGTTTTGAAGTCAATGGTCACCACGACTACTAATAAACCTTCTTCAGATAATAATTTACGGTCACGCAACACGACATTCCCGATATCTCCAATTCCTTTACCATCAACATACACGTCACCAGCCTCAAAGTGACCGGCTCTGCGTGCAGAATCTTCTGTAAATGCAATAACGTCTCCATTTTCAGCGATAAAGCAATTTTCTTTTGGAACACCAGTCTGTTCAGCAAGACCAGCATGAATTTTCTGCATTCTGTATTCACCGTGAATAGGAATAAAGTATTTCGGTTTCATCAAACGCAGCATCAATTTTTGTTCTTGTTGACTACCGTGACCAGAAGTATGGACGTTGTTTAATCTACCATGAATCACATTTGCTCCAGCTTCTGACAATAAGTTGATCAAACGGTTTACGCTGGTTGTATTTCCAGGAATAGGTGAGCTGGAGAAAATAACAGTATCTCCAGGCTGTATTTGAATCTGACGGTGAGTACCGTTCGCAATTCGACTAAGAGCAGCCATCGGTTCACCTTGAGAACCTGTACATAAAATGATTGTTTCATTGGCTGGATAACGATTGATCTCTCTTTGATCTACAAATATTTCCTCGGGAGCAGTGATGTAACCTAATTCACGTCCGGTAACTGCAGAAGCTTCCATGCTTCTACCAAAAACAGCAATTTTTCGGCCGGTCTTGATAGCTGCATCAGCTACTTGTTGCAGTCTAGAAATATTTGATGCGAAAGTTGCAAAAATGATACGTCCTTCGACTTTTTGCATGATGCTGGTGATAGAGTCGCCAACAACTTGTTCAGATTTTGTAAAGTTTGGTATTTCTGCATTAGTACTATCAGAAAGGAGAGCCAGTACTCCTTCATCACCGATTTTTGCCATACGGTGTAGGTCAGCAGGTTCGCCGACAGGAGTGAAATCAAATTTGTAATCCCCTGTGTGAACAATATTACCGGGCGGTGTTTTTACAATAATTCCATATGCTTCAGGAATACTGTGAGTCGTCCGGTAAAAGCTGACACTTGTTTTACGGAACTTGATGACATCATGTTCATCGATTTTATGAAGTTCTGCATCACGCAATAATCCGCGCTCATTTAATTTGTTTTGAATTAAGGCATATGCTAATGGTCCTGCATAAATAGGGATGTTTACTTGTTGCAGTAAAAATGGAATCCCGCCAATATGATCTTCGTGACCATGAGTAATGAATAAACCTTTTATTTTACTAATGTTTTGTACGATATAACTATAGTCAGGAATGACATAATCGATACCGAGCAAATCATCTTCAGGAAACTTGATACCAGCATCAATCAAGATGATTTCATCTTGGAATTGAACACCGTATGTGTTTTTCCCAATTTCGCCTAATCCCCCAATGGCAAATACGGCAGCTTCATTATTTTTGATGTTTGGTTTCATTAGCTAAACTCCGTCAAAGTGAAGTCAGGACTTTTTTGTTCGTATGCTAAGTGTGCTGGGTCTAAAAGTTGAACAAATTCAACGTTATAGGGGGTGTTTTCTTCAACCATTGCACGTGCATCTACATCTGTTTCTGCTTCAACGTAAAGAGATTTTGTTTCTTCTCTCTTTGGATTTCTGATTTTCTCTTCTTGATAAGTTACTTTAAATATCATATCTATTCTCTCCTTTAATCTTTCATTCTTTTAAAAGTAAAAAGCAAATTAAATAATTCTGTAAATAAATTAAATTTGGGTACAAAAAATAAACGATTTTTGATAAAAGACGATCGATTTATCTCCTAATGTACATTTTTTCTCCCGAACTGGTTGTTGTGGTTAACCACAACGGCTATAAATAGTTTAACACAGTTTGCACATTAAGTATAGATTGGAAGACTTGATGTAAGCAAACGAAGTTCTCTATCCGGAGCAGTAGTATGGAGAAGATAAAAGGTTTTTCATGGCTGATTTTTTAGCATAAAAAGGTTTTCAATATCAGCTTTTCTTTTAGTCTCTAATCCGATAGAATGGGATAGGGAAGATAGAATTTTGGAGAGTAGGTAATCAAATGAAGAAGAAAATCCTTTTTTTTGATATTGACGGCACACTATTAAATGACGAGAAAAAAATACTGACAAGTACTAAAGAAGCGCTGCAGGAATTGCAGTCTAATGGTCATGAAATTGCAATAGCAACAGGAAGAAACTATGCTATGGCTAAAGTCGTGATCGATGAGCTGGACTTGAAAAATTACATTGTTTGTAATGGATCAGCTGGGTTTTTCCATGATGAACAAGTATACGAAAACCCTTTAGATGCGGCTGATTTTGAAAGATTACTGACGGTAGCCGATCGAAATCAACATCAAATGGTGTATGAAACACCTTTTATGCTTAAAAGACGAGATGAATTTGTCGATGCGAATATCAAAACTGCTATGGAAGCAGTAGGCTTTGGAGTACCGGAATACAACAGTGACTTTTACAAAACGAATAAGCTTGTTCAAGCGCTGTTGTTTTATCGTGAAGAAGATCAAGCAATTTATGAAAATGGACAATTTCCTAAATTCAAATTTGTCCGTTGGCACGATGCTGGAGTGGATATATTGCCTCGTGGTGGATCAAAAGCTAAAACCATTCTTAAATTATCTGCTGATCAAGGTTTTGAGAGAGAAGATATCATTGCTTTCGGAGATGGATTGAATGATTTAGAAATGATCACAGAAGTGGGTACAGGTGTGGCAATGGGAAATGCTCTCGAAACGATCAAACTACGTGCAAATAAAGTAACGGCTAATAACAATGAAGATGGCATTGCGATTGCATTAAAAGAAATGAACTTGATTTAGCTGAAACAGTTATTTTCCTATCGGAGATGACTAAAAAGGGGACAAACATTATGAAGATGGTTGCTTTGCTTCGAGGAGTCAATGTTGGCGGTAAAAACAGAGTGCCGATGCAAGAGTTGAAGAAGTGCTTTTTGGATGCAGGCTTTACAGAAGTCGCTACATATATCAACAGTGGAAACATCGTATTTGAAGCGGATTGGAAAAGTAGAGAACAAACGCTTCAAGATTATTGTCAGCAGATCATTGAAGCAGCATTTGGTTTTCCTGTGATCGTTGCGATTGTTACAGCTGACGAGTTAGCGGAGGCAATTCAACATGCTCCATCATGGTGGGGAGCAAATCCTGCTATGAGACACAATGCTCTATTTGTCGTTTATCCGGCCTCAGCAGAAGACGTATTGTCTGGAGTGGGGCCTATCAACAATGATCTAGAAAAAGTGTCTTACATAGGCAATATCCTTTTTTGGAGTGCTTCAGTAGAAAAATACAGTCGGACGCGGTTTTCAAAAATCATTGGGACAAAATCCTATCAACAGGTAACGATCCGCAATGCAAATACTACTCGAAAATTATGGGCTATGTCCCAAGAGCAGATAGAAAAATAAAGACTTTATGAGCAAAAAAAAGTGTACAAAAACAACGTCAGTGGTATAATAAGGATGTTGTTTCTGGGGGTATAGCTCAGCTGGGAGAGCGCTACGCTGGCAGCGTAGAGGTCAGGGGTTCGAGCCCCCTTATCTCCATACCATCATTTAAAAGAAGTCGTTAAAACTTGGGCAGGACTAATGTTCTGTATGTTTTAGCGGCTTTTTTGCTTCTCCTGTTAAAAGATAAAGTAATTTAATCGCAATTATGCTACAATTGAACGTGTGTTCTCTCGTGTAAAAGAGGGATTTCTTTTGTTGAGCGAAGACATTTTTGTGTGCAGGTATTTATCAACGAGACCTAGCCGCAAATGATTATTTTTAGACATCCTCCCTGAATAGTAAGAATGAGAATTTTTTTGTTTAGTGTTAAAGGTGTTTACTTTTTGAAAGGAGAAAAGATGCAGTACAAAACACATTTAGTCGTTACTTATGCGGCTGCTTTACCAATGTTGGCCTCTTCAGATTCTTTAACGATAGGAAATCTGGCTGTTTTAGGCATAGGAGCGCTATTTCCTGATATTGACCATCCGGGATCTTTTATAGGTAAAAGACTGCCGATAGTGAGTGACGGAATGAGGAAATTATTCGGGCACAGAGGAATTGTCCATTCTTTAGCAGGAGCCGTTTTTTTTACAGCGGTTTTTCGGTTTCTGTCAGTGACGTTTGACTGGCCGATCGATTGGGCGACTTGGTTCTTAATGGGCTTTTTCGCTCATTTAGTAGAAGATTCTTTTTCGAAGTATGGTATCGCTTGGTTGCAGCCTTTATACAATAAAAATATTCAATTTGGACTAAAGCGAGTATATTATACAACTGGCAGAGGAAGTGAATGGGCTATTTTCATCATTGCTTCGGCAATTTTAGTGTATCAAATTGTGCAGACAGATTTATTTGCACAACTCACTTTTCCATTGCCCGAGATTCAAAATGTCTTAAACCAAATCAAAAATACGTATTTTATTTAATTTGTTCAACACAAAAAGGGGACGATTTTTATCGTCTCCTTTTTGCTGCATTATTTTCATATGAATAGAAAGATTAAGAAATCACGTTTGTTCCTTCTTCTAAATCAAATGGATTTTCTTCGTTGATGCGATCGTAGAACATCACACCGTTCAAATGATCAATTTCATGTTGGACTACCATAGCTGCATAATTTTTCAAACGTACTTTTTGTTTTTCGCCATTTAAATCGTAATACGTCACAGTTATTCTGCTGTGGCGTGGAACATAACCAGACACATCGCGGTCAACAGATAGACAGCCTTCACCTTCAGCTAAGCAAGAAGACTGAACAGAGTGACTGACGATTTTAGGATTGACCATAACAGTACTTAGAATATATTCATCACTATTTTCTTCGATTCCGGGAATATGAACAGCCAGCATACGGATGGATTGATTGATTTGAGGAGCGGCTAAACCTACACCAGCTCTTAACTCATATTTTTCTGCTATTTCCGGATCTTGACTATTGACTAAGAATTCCATCATTTCATGCCCCGTGTCAATAACTTCTTGTGATAAAGGGAGTTCTAGTTCTTTGGCAACGAGGCGAAGAGTAGGATGGCCTTCTCGAATAATGTCTTTCATTGTAATCATTACTATTTCACTCCTACTAAATATAGGGATTTCGTACCCCTTAAGATTATTTTCAACTCTTTCATTTTAACAGGAATGAAGGGATATTGCACGAGTATTTGTTCTTTTTATCTTTGATGAAATGTGCGATAATAAAAAAGTCATCTTTTCAACAAACTTTTATATTTTAATGGATAGGGGAAATTTTATGTCAGATGCAAAAAAATATATTGAAGAAGTGTACCAAGAAGTAAGCGAAAGAGATTTTTATCAGCCGGAATTTTTACAAGCTGTTCGCGAGTTTTTTGACTCTATTGAACCTGTCTTGGCGTCACATCCCGAATTGATGCAACAAAATATTTTAGGACGTTTAGTGGAGCCTGAGAGAATTATCCAATTTAGAGTTCCCTGGGTAAATGATCAAGGGGAAGTTGTTGTCAATCGAGCTTTTCGTGTTCAATTCAATTCAGCGATTGGTCCTTATAAAGGTGGTATGAGATTTCACCCTACAGTGAATCAAAGCATCGTCAAATTTTTAGGTTTTGAACAAATCTTTAAAAATAGTTTAACAGGATTACCTATCGGCGGAGGGAAAGGCGGCAGCGATTTTAATCCAAGAGGCAAGTCCGATGGAGAAGTCATGCGTTTTTGCCAAAGTCTAATGACTGAATTGCAAAAATACATTGGTCCAGACACGGATGTTCCTGCAGGAGATATTGGTGTAGGAGCAAGGGAAATCGGTTATTTGTATGGACAATACAAAAAATTGAATGAATCTCAAAACGGTGTATTAACTGGAAAACCTCTATTGTATGGCGGAAGTATCGGAAGAACTGAAGCGACTGGTTATGGATTGGTTTATTTTACTAAAGCTATGTTAAAAGATGCAGGAAAAACGTTTAAACACCAAAAAGTAGTCGTTTCCGGAAGCGGAAATGTAGCCATTTATGCGATGGAAAAAGTGAAGGAATATGAAGGTGTCGTAATCGCTTGTTCTGATTCTGACGGTTACATTATTGATGAAGCAGGAATTGATATCGAACTTGTAAAAGAGATTAAAGAAAAGAGACGTGGCCGTATCTCTGAATACGTTGCTCAACGTCCTGAAGCAGAGTACTTTGAAGGAAATGTATGGAACCACAAAATAAACTATGGTATTGCCTTGCCATGTGCTACTCAAAATGAAATATTTGGTGAAGCTGCAGAAACCATTATTGCAAATGGAGTTTATGCGCTTGCAGAAGGTGCTAACATGCCCACAGATTTAGAAAGTTCTAAGAAATTGCAAAAAGCTGGTATCTTATTTGGACCGGCTAAAGCGGCAAATGCTGGTGGAGTAGCTGTGTCTGCTCTGGAGATGTCCCAAAACAGCCAACGATTAAGCTGGGAATTTGAAAAAGTGGATGCTGAATTAAAATCCATTATGAAAACTATTTACCGACAAATTAGTGAGACTGCTAAAGAATATGGTATTGAAGGTGATTTTGCAGCTGGTGCAAATATTGCCGGATTCAACAAAGTGGCTTTTGCTATGTTAAGCCAAGGGATAGTCTAAATAGAAAGAAGCAAAAGGAAGCGGAATAAAAACCGCTTCCTTTTCTTGTGCGCCGTTTCGTGTAATAAATATTAACGAAAAAAGCAGAGTGTTTTTCATTCAGCTGTAAGATTGGATCGGAAAGTATAGACAATTTAAGGTTTTGGAATGAAAAAAATCTTGAAACGCTAGTAAATGGTACAGGAATTTCCTGTTTATATAACAGATATTGTGAACAGGCGTACTAATTATCTGCGCTCTTAAGTCATGCCTTGAATGAATGGAAGAAAAGCGTTACCACTCCTTATTACGAGGAAGTTTTCTATAAAACAGAAAAAGAGATTTGTTTTAATAAAGAGGAAACCTTCTTGTTTTAGATAAAAGGACCATTTAGTTTATTAGTGTAATATAAAGTGCTTGCAAAATAGTTTAAAGAGTGATAAATTTGTAGAGTAAACGGACTGAATTAATACAGTTTTTGAAATCTGTATTAATGGTTTGGAAATTAGATTGTTATAAAAGAGAGGAATGGGTATTAAATGGCTAACAATAAACAACCTGTAGATTATGAAGCGTTGTTAAGTGCAATTGATGCTGCTTATCCAATGGTACAAATCTTAGACAAGGACGGAAATGTCGTAAACGAAGACATTATGCCTGATTTAACTGATGATCAGTTAGTAGAATTAATGGAGAAAATGGTGTGGTCTCGTATCTTACATGAACGTTCAATGGCATTAGCTCGTCAAGGACGTTTAGGTTTCTATGGACCTACTGCTGGTCAAGAAGCATCTCAACTTGCAAGTCATTATGCATTTACTAAAGAAGACTGGTTGTTCCCAGGCTACCGTGATATCCCGCAATTGATTCAACACGGGCTTCCTGTTAGCAAAGCATTCTTATGGTCAAGAGGACATGTTGAAGGAAACAATTATCCAGAAGATTTACACGCTATGCCTCCACAAATCATTATCGGGGCTCAAATCATTCAAGCGATGGGTAGCGCTGTTGGTCAAAAATTAAACGGCGATAACGCTGTAACATTCACCTATACTGGTGATGGTGGTTCTTCACAAGGAGACTTCTATGAAGGAATCAACTACGCAAGCCGTTACAAAGCTCCAATCGTATTTTACATTCAAAATAACGGATATGCTATTTCAACTCCTCGCGAAAAACAAACTGGCGCTAAAACATTGGCCCAAAAAGCTGCAGCAGTTGGAATTCCAGGTATCCAAGTAGATGGTATGGATCCATTAGCAGTTTATGCTGTATCTAAACAAGCTAGAGAATGGGCTTTAGCAGGAAATGGTCCTGTTTTAATTGAAACAATTACTTCTCGTTTCGGTCCTCACTCAACTTCTGGAGATGACCCAACTCGTTACCGTGAGCAAGAAAGTTTCGATTACTGGGCACAACGCGACCCATTAATCCGTTTCCGTAACTTCTTGACTGCTAAAGGTCTATGGACTGAAGAAAAAGAAGAAGCTTACATTGAAAAAACTAAAGAAGAAATCAAAGAAGCTGCTAAAGAAGCAGACAAAGCACCTAAACAAAAAATCTCTGGTTTCTTGAAAAACATGTTTGAAGAACCAGGACAAGTAACGCAAGAGCAAATTGCGAAGTACGAAGCAAAGGAGAGTAAATAAGCATGGCACAAAAAACAATGATTCAAGCAATCACTGAAGCCTTAGATCAAGAAATGGCACAAGACAATAAAGTGATGATTTTCGGTGAAGACGTTGGTAAAAACGGTGGAGTTTTCCGTGCTACTGAAGGACTAAGCGATAAGTATGGTGAGGACCGCGTAAGCGATACTCCACTATCTGAATCAGCAATTGGTGGAATGGCTATTGGTTTAGCTCTACAAGGTTTCCGTCCAGTACCTGAAGTTCAATTTATTGGATTTATCTTTGAAGTAATGGATTCAATCGTTGCTCAAGCAGCTCGTACTCGTTACCGTATGGGCAGCACTCGTATTATGCCGATTACTTTCCGTATGCCGTTTGGTGGAGGAGTTCATACTCCAGAATTGCACGCCGATAACCTTGAAGGATTATTTGCTCAATCACCAGGTTTGAAAGTAGTTGTTCCTTCTAACCCGTACGATGCAAAAGGTCTATTGATTTCAGCTATTCGTGACAACGACCCAGTTGTTTTCTTAGAACACATGAAACTTTACCGTTCATTCCGTGACGAAGTTCCTGAAGAACAATATACAGTTCCTCTAGGAAAAGCTGCTGTGGCTCGTGAAGGTAAAGATGTTTCTGTTATCACTTACGGCGCAATGGTTCGTGAATCATTGAAAGCTGCTGATGAATTAGAAAAAGAAGGCATTTCTGTAGAAATTATCGACTTGCGTACTATATCTCCATTGGATATTGAAACAATCGTTGCATCAGTTGAAAAAACTGGACGCGCGGTAGTTGTTCAAGAGGCTCAACGCCAAGCAGGTGTTGGTGCAACCGTTATTTCTGAAATCTCGCAACGTTCTGTTTTATCTCTTGAAGCTCCTGTAGGATTTGTAGCAGCTCCTGATACAATTTTCCCATTTGGTCTTGCTGAAGACGACTGGAACGTTAACGCAAAAGATATCTTGGAACAAATTAAAGAAACTGTAAACTTCTAATATAGAAGAGTAATTACTTTATTAAAAAGAAGATTTTTAATAAAATATGAATGAATGGACTTTGATAAAAAAGGACATTCATTCATGTGTTTGTTATCAAAAAGTGATTTAACAACTACAGTGAGAGAAAGAAAGGAAGAAATAAAACATGGCTTTCAAATTTAAAATGCCAGATGTTGGCGAAGGAATGGCAGAAGGCGAAATCGTAAAATGGTTAGTCGCTGAAGGAGATACAGTAGAGGAAGAAGATTCAGTTGCTGAGATCCAAAACGATAAATCTGTTGAAGAAATCGCAGTTCCAGTTTCTGGAACAATCAAAAAAATCTTAGTAGCTGAAGGAACAGTAGCAAGTGTTGGTGACGTATTGATTGAAATCGATGCTCCTGGATACGAAGATGACAGTGAAGAAGCAGCAGCTCCATCTACTCCAGCTTCTCCTGCAGTAGAAGAAAAAGCTGTTGACCCAGCAACTTCTGGATCAACTGGTTCTTCAATCTACAAATTCAAAATGCCAGACGTTGGTGAAGGAATGGCAGAAGGGGAAATCGTAAAATGGTTGATCGCTGAAGGAGACACAATTGAAGAAGAAGATTCAATTGCTGAAATTCAAAACGATAAATCTGTTGAAGAAATTGCTTCCCCAGTATCAGGAACAATCAAAAGCATTTTAGTTTCTGAAGGAACAGTAGCAAGTGTGGGCGATATTCTTGTTGAAATCGATGCTCCAGGATATGTTGATGAATCAGCTCCTGCAGCTGAGGCTACTGCTTCAACTTCAACTGAAAGCAAACCTGCTGCATCAACACCTCAAACTGGTGAACGTAACGAGCGCGTATTGGCTATGCCATCTGTACGTCAATTTGCACGTGACAACGATGTAGAAATCGCATTAGTTACTCCATCTGGTAAAGGCGGACGTACAACTAAAGCTGATGTACAAAGCTTTATGGCTGGTGAAACTGCTGCTCCAGCTAAAGAAGAAACAGCTGCAGCAACTCCAGCTAAAGAAACAGCAAGTAAAAAAGAAGCAGCTCCAGCTGCACAACCTTTCTCTTCTTCTATGGAAGAATCAGAAACTCGCGAAAAAATGACTGGTATGAGAAAAGCTATTGCTAAAGCTATGGTAAACAGTAAACAAACTGCTCCTCATGTTACATTACATGACGAAGTGGAAGTTTCTAAATTATGGGATCACCGTAAGAAATTCAAAACAATTGCTGCTGACAAAGGAACGAAACTTACGTTCTTACCGTATGTTGTTAAAGCATTGTCGGCAACAGTTAAAGCTTTCCCAGTAATGAATGCATCAATTGATGATGCAACACAAGAAATTGTGTACAAAAACTACATTAACATCGGTATTGCAACAGATACTGATAATGGATTGTACGTACCAAACGTTAAAAATGCTGATGCAAAAGGTATGTTCACTATCGCTGATGAAATTAATGAAAAGGCAGCTCAAGCTCACGAAGGTAAATTAGCTGCTGCAGATATGAGAAACGGTTCAATCTCAATCAGTAACATTGGTTCAGTAGGCGGCGGCTGGTTTACTCCAGTAATCAACTACCCAGAAGTAGCTATTTTAGGTGTTGGAACGATTGCGCAACAACCAGTTGTGAATGCTGAAGGCGAAATTGTTGTTGGACGTATGATGAAACTTTCATTAAGCTTTGACCACCGTATTGTCGATGGAGCTACCGCTCAAAAAGCAATGAACAACATTAAAAGATTATTGGCAGATCCAGAATTGTTATTAATGGAAGGTTAAGGTGAAAATTACATGGTAGTAGGAGATTTCGCAGTAGAATTAGACACAGTTGTCGTAGGATCAGGCCCCGGCGGATACGTTGCGGCTATTCGTGCAGCACAATTAGGACAAAAAGTAGCGATTGTTGAAAGAGAATACATTGGAGGCGTTTGTTTAAACGTTGGATGTATCCCTTCAAAAGCATTAATAAGCGCGGGACATCGGTACCAAGAAGCTCTAGATTCATCAGTTTTTGGTGTTTCTACAGAAAACGTCACTCTTGATTTTACTAAAACTCAAGAATGGAAAGACAACAAAGTAGTGAACACGTTGACTAGCGGTATCGAAATGTTGCTTAAAAAGAACAAAGTAGAAATTTTACGCGGAGAAGCATATTTCAACAATGATCACACAATGCGTGTGATGACTGAAATGAGCGCACAAACTTACACGTTCAAAAACGCTATTATCGCAACTGGTAGTCGTCCAATCGAAATCAAAGGATTTAAATTTGGTGGACGCGTGATCGATTCAACTGGCGGTTTGAACCTGAAAGAAGTACCTAAAAAATTAGTTGTTGTAGGCGGAGGCTATATTGGTAGTGAATTAGCTGGAGCTTATGCTAACTTGGGTGCTGAGGTGATTATTCTTGAAGGAGCAGGTTCGATCTTAGGCGGTTTTGAAAAAGACGTCGTTAAATTGGTTGAAAAGAACTTCAAATCTAAAGGGGTTACTGTTGTTACAAAAGCAATGGCTAAAGAAGCTGTTGAAACAGACAACGGAGTTACAGTTAAATATGAAGCAAATGGAAAAGAAGAATCTGTTGAAGCTGACTATGTAATGGTAACTGTAGGCCGTCGTCCAAACACAGACGATTTAGGTCTAGAAGCTGTTGGAATCAATATGACTGACCGTGGCTTAATTGAAGTTGACGCACAAGGGCGTACTAACGTTGATCACATTTATGCTATCGGAGACATCGTTCCTGGGGCTGCGTTAGCTCATAAAGCAAGTTATGAAGCTAAAGTAGCTGCTGAAGCTATTTCTGGTAAAAAAGTTGCTGTTGACTATCGTGCTATGCCAGCAGTTGCGTTTACAGATCCTGAAATTGCCATCGTTGGTTTGAATGAAAAAGAGGCTAAAGAAAAAGGATTAGATGTTAAATCAGTTAAATTCCCATTAGCAGGTAACGGTCGTGCTCTCTCTCTAGACGCGACAGAAGGATTTGTTCGTTTAGTAGTTACTAAAGAAGACAATGTTATTGTCGGAGCTCAAGTTGCTGGAGTTAGTGCAAGTGACTTGATCGCTGAATTAGGTTTAGCTGTTGAAAGTGGTATGAATGCGGAAGATATTTCTCTTACCATTCATGCTCACCCTTCTTTAGGCGAAGCTGTAATGGATGCTGCTGAAGCAGCATTGGGTATGCCAATTCACATGTAAAATTGTTGCAGTTTCGGTATTTGTGTAAACTACCGAGTTGAAATTTTTGCTTGAATCTATCAAAAAGAAGCTGGGACCTTGTCTCAGCTTCTTTTTGTGTAAATTAATTCTCGTCTTGCTACATCAATAAATACCCTCTCGTGTTTATCGACAAATATAGGAGAAAGCTGAGTAAAGCAATATCATTCCTTTTTTGTTATAATAAAAAAGAAGAAAAACGATAAAAATGAGTAAATGAGGATAGTAATATGGAAAAAAATTATGAGTATCCATTAGATTTAGACTGGTCAAAAGATGAATTGGTAGATGTGGTTCAGTTATGGAGGTTAGTAGAGTTGGCATATGAAAAGGGCGTTGAACGAGAAGTGTTTTTAGCGCAGTATGCATTGTTTAAAAAAGTAGTTCCCTCTAAAGGGGAAGAAAAAAGTTGGGGCAATAAATTTGAGGCTGCTTCCGGTTATTCATTATATCAAGTAGTCAAAGCTGCAAAAGAAAGCGAAAAAAAAATCATTCGCTTATAATGTAATAAACAATAGTTGAAATTTGAAAGGCAGAAAATAAGCTGCGCTATTCTAAATCAAATGAGAGGATGTAATCAGTTGGATCAAGTAGAAAAAAGAGATCGGCTCATAACAGAATGGATTTTAGAAGCAGGGGAAAAAATTAAGCACTCTTTTAAAGAGACGATTCAAGTAGAAGAAAAAACAAACCGCAATGACTTAGTAACAGAGATGGATAAAAAAACAGAAAAATTTTTGATTGATAACATTCAACAACATTTTCCAGGTGAACGTATTTTTGCGGAAGAAAGCAATAATAAAGACATTCAAGACTTGTCAGGAAACGTTTGGATTATTGATCCAATTGATGGAACACTTAATTTTGTCAAACAGCACAATGATTTTGCTATCATGATTGCATTATATAAAGACGGCGTAGGACAGATGGGTTATATTTATGACGTTATGAAAGATGAATTGTATTCTGCAATCAAGGATAATGGAGTTAGTTGTAATGGACAACCAGTGGGTGAAATCAGCGATATAGGGCTGGAAAATGGATTGGTAGCTATCAGCAGTCTTTTATTGTCTGGGAATAACGATACTGTCCGTAAGATCGGTCGTAAAAGCAATGGTGTTAGAATGATAGGATCAGCTGGTCTTGAAACCATCTATGCAAGCACTGGGAGAATTGTGGCATATATAGCTGCGTCATTAGCGCCATGGGATATTGCCGCTGGAAAATTGATTGCTGAGGAACTCGGTTTAATCTACACTCAACACGATGGAAGCACTATTGATTTGTTGAAAAAAAATCCGGTTGTCGTTGCTACTCCTGCAGCCCATCAAACAATTATTGAGATGCTCAATAACGAATCGTAAGCAGCTTGATAAATGTTTTTCATAAAAACGGTCACGAAAAGTTTTCTTTTGTATACGTTCCTTAAAAAAATGAAAGTTTTTCTTTTCAAAGCCCCGTTAAAGTGTTACACTATGAAAGTTGAAAGTTGAACATTGCACGTTTTCATAGCGTTTTCATTAGCGGGGACGATGAGAAATAAGACAATCTAAAAATGATTTCAGTCATTAGAAAAGTTTGGCTTTTTAATTTTTGCTCAATGGATGTTGAACAAAAAGTAGTACATGATTTAAAAAGAAATCTTGGAGGAATATATCAAAATGAATAGAAGAGAAAATCTTAGAAATATCGCAATTATTGCCCACGTTGACCATGGTAAAACAACATTAGTAGATGAGTTGTTAAAACAGTCTGATACTCTTGACGCGCATAATGAACTAGCAGAACGTGCTATGGACTCTAATGCCATCGAACAAGAGCGTGGTATCACTATCCTTGCGAAAAATACTGCTGTTAAATACAAAAATCACCACATTAATATTATGGATACACCAGGACATGCGGACTTTGGTGGAGAAGTAGAGCGTATCATGAAAATGGTTGATGGTGTAGTTTTAGTTGTTGACTCATATGAAGGAACAATGCCTCAAACACGTTTTGTATTGAAAAAAGCTTTGGAGCAAAAATTAACTCCAATCGTTGTTATCAATAAAATCGACAAACCATCTGCACGTCCAGCTGAAGTTGTAGATGAAGTTTTAGAATTGTTTATCGAATTGGGAGCAGACGATGATCAATTAGAATTCCCAGTTGTTTATGCTTCTGCATTAAATGGAACAAGTAGTTTATCAGAAGATCCAAGTGAACAAGAAGCTTCTATGGATCCTGTTTTTGAAACGATCTTAAAAGAAATCCCAGCACCAATCGATAATAGCGACGAGCCGCTACAATTCCAAGTTTCACTATTGGATTATAGTGACTACGTTGGTAGAATCGGTATTGGTCGTGTCTTCCGCGGAACAATCAAAGTTGGAGACCAAGTTGCTCTAAGTAAATTAGACGGAACAACTAAAAACTTCCGTGTAACTAAATTGTTAGGTTTCTTTGGATTGACCCGTGTTGAGATCGACGAAGCGAAAGCTGGAGATTTGATTGCAGTTTCTGGTATGGAAGATATCTTTGTTGGGGAAACAGTTACTCCTGTTGACCACATCGATCCACTACCTATCTTGCACATTGACGAACCAACATTGCAAATGACGTTCTTAACAAATAACTCACCTTTTGCAGGTCGTGAAGGTAAATGGGTAACTTCTCGTAAGTTAGAAGACCGTTTGCTATCTGAATTGCATACTGACGTTTCTTTACGTGTTGACAATACAGACTCCCCAGACGCATGGATCGTTTCAGGTCGTGGAGAATTGCATTTGTCTATCTTGGTAGAAAACATGCGTCGTGAAGGTTACGAACTGCAAGTTTCACGTCCTGAAGTTATCGTTAAAGATTTTGATGGAGTGAAATGTGAACCATTTGAACGTGTTCAAATCGACACCCCTGAAGAATACATGGGTTCTATCATTGAGTCATTAAGCCAACGTAAAGGTGAAATGATTGATATGGTAAACAATGGTAACGGACAAGTAAAATTGATTTTCTTAACTCCAGCACGTGGTTTGATCGGATATTCAACTGAATTCTTATCTATGACTCGCGGTTACGGAATTATGAATCACACGTTTGACCAATATCTTCCAGTGGTTAAAGGAAACATTGGCGGACGCCGTAATGGAACTTTGGTTTCTACTGAAACTGGAAAAGCAACCACTTATGGAATTATGGGTGTTGAAGATCGCGGAACGATTTTTGTTGAACCAGGTACTGAAATTTATGAAGGTATGATCGTTGGACAAAATAGTCGTGACAATGATATCACCGTTAATATTACTAAAGAAAAACAAAAAACAAATATCCGTTCAGCAAACAAAGATCAAACAAACGTGATTAAAACTCCGCGTAAATTAACACTAGAAGAATCACTACAATTTATTGCAGATGATGAATATTGTGAATTGACACCAGAAAGCATCCGTTTGCGTAAACAAATCCTTAACAAAAACGAACGTGAAAAATCTGCTAAGAAAAATAAAATGAAATAATAAGCCTCTTCTTATTTCATGAGGGCTGAACTGTAAAAAGTTCAGCCCTTTTTTTGCTTGTTGAAATAACCTAGATAATTAAACTCTCTTTTAAAAAAAATAGGAATCAAAGTAGCTGTCTTATTGTTGCGGGGGCTTTTTGTTGTTATAATAAACTCATTGGTTATTGGGAAGATGATAGGGTGAAGCTACAGAGAAAAAATTCAGTACAGGACACTGACGATAAGTGGTGTATAATGAATACTTATAAGCTCTGATTGAATGGTCAATGGAAGAAACAAACCACCCTATTCCTGTACTAAATAGCTTATAAAGCAATTAAGATCAGACAGACCATAATTTAAAAAGGGGGCTAAGGCTAAATTAGCCGCTTTCATGAAGAAAATAAGTTATCTTGACTATTATATCTTGATACCTTACTTGGTGTTGACCAGTATAGGAATCTTAATGGTATACAGTGCCAGTAGTTTTATAGCGTTGCAGAATTTTGATAACGCACAATATTATTTTATCAGACAAGCAATATTTGCAGGAGCTGGATTGTTCTTTTGTTTCTTCGCGTATATGCTTCGGCTAGAAATCTTAAAACATAAGGCCTTTGTTATTTCAGCCATTAGCATTATTGTAATCATGTTGCTGTCTCTTTTGGCTTTTGGAGAAGAAATCAATGGAGCAAAAGGGTGGCTCGATTTAGGACCTCTTGGAAGAATACAGCCAGCAGAATTTGCTAAAGTAGTGGTTATTTGGTATTTTGCTTTTATTTTTTCAAAAAGACAGCAAAGGTTTGTTCAAGATCTAAGAGAAACAGTCAATGCCTTTTTAGCACCTTTGTTACTGTTCGTGATTGGGATCGTATTTCCTATCATCTTACAGCCGGATATTGGGGGAGCTATTATTATACTGGCGATAGGAGTAGTAATGGTTTTAACCAGCGGAATCTCTTATAAGTTTGGGTTAGGTCTTGCAGTTGCAGGTAGTACCGTTATATGGGGCGTAATGGAATTGATTCGTCGCTTTGGGACTAGTCTGCCTTTTATTGAAGGCTATCAATATGACCGATTTTTAGCATTTTGGGATCCTTTTGCTGTTTCTGAATCGACAGGGCTGCAATTGGTCAACTCTTATTACGCGTTAAGTCGAGGTGGTTTGTTTGGGGTAGGGATTGGAGAAAGTGTCCAAAAAACTGGTTATCTGCCTGAACCTTACACGGACTTTATCATGTCGATATTAGGTGAAGAATTAGGACTTGTAGGTGTTTTAAGTGTTGTTCTGCTGTTTGGATTTTTAATTCTGCGCATTTACTTAATCGGTATTAAAACCAAGGATTCTTTTGGCTCATTGGTATGTATTGGAATTGCTACCATGTTGCTCATCCAGTCGACCATTAACTTGGGGGGGATCTTAGGATTAATGCCTATCACTGGGGTTACTTTTCCGTTTATTAGTTACGGAGGATCCAGCATTTTGATTCTTTCGGTTTCAATAGGAGTCGTATTAAATGTGAGTGCTACCTCAAAAAGAAGAGAATTGATGACAAAAACAACACAAGGCAATACATAAAAAAAATAATTGCTGGCTAGTTGTGGCAAACATTCTGCTTTAGAAAGGTTTGCTGAACAACTTGAGTCCAATAAACGAGGAGAGATAGCATGAAAAAAGTCTTAGTAGCTAACCGAGGAGAAATTGCAATTCGTATTTTCAGAGCTCTTACAGAATTGCAAATAGATACGGTAGGGATTTATGCGCAAGAAGATGAAAAATCAGTCCACCGCTTCAAAGCGGATGAAGCTTACCTAGTGGGAAAAGGAAAAAAACCGATTGAAGCTTATTTGGATATTGAAGATATCATCCGTATTGCTAAAGAAAGCGGCGCAGAAGCTATTCATCCAGGTTATGGATTTTTATCTGAAAATATTGATTTTGCTCGTCGTTGTGAAGAAGAAGGCATTATATTTATTGGCCCTCAATTGCATCATCTGGATATCTTCGGAGATAAGATCAAAGCTAAACAAGCCGCTTTAGAAGCAGGACTGCAAACCATTCCTGGTACAGATGGTCCAGTAAACAACTTAAATGAAGTAAAAGAATTTGGAGACCAACATGGTTATCCAATTATTATTAAAGCTGCTCTTGGAGGCGGCGGACGTGGGATGCGTGTAGTCTATGATAGCTCAGAATTAGAAGAAAGCTTCCAACGCGCTCAAAGTGAAGCTAAAGCCGCTTTTGGTAGTGGAGAAGTATATGTCGAAAGATATGTACAAAATCCAAAACATATTGAAGTGCAAATATTGGGAGACAAACAAGGGAATATTGTTCATTTATATGAAAGAGATTGTTCTGTCCAAAGACGTCATCAAAAAGTTGTGGAGGTGGCACCGTGTGTGTCCATTTCTGAAGAATTGCGTCAAGAAATGTGTCAATCTGCGGTTCAATTGATGCAACATGTTGGATATGAGAATGCTGGTACAGTGGAGTTTTTACTAGAAAATAATCAGTATTATTTTATTGAAGTTAATCCACGTGTTCAAGTAGAACATACAATTTCAGAAATGATCACAGGAGTAGATATTGTCCAAGCCCAAATCTTGATTGCTCAAGGATTGGATTTGCACAAGGATATCCATATCCCTCAACAAGCTGATATGCCATTAATGGGAGCTGCTATCCAATGCCGTATTACGACTGAAGACCCATTGAACAACTTTTTACCGGACACTGGTAAAATCAATACCTATCGTTCTCCAGGTGGTTTTGGAATTCGTTTAGATTCAGGCAATGGGTTCCAAGGAACAGTTGTAACACCGTTCTTTGATTCTCTATTGGTAAAAGCTTGTGTCCAAGCGAGTACTTTTGAATTAGCTGCTCAAAAAATGATGCGCGCTTTAAAAGAATTCCGTATTCGCGGAGTAAAAACAAACATTCCGTTTATGCAAAATGTGATTGCGCACGAAGAATTCCTTTCTGGAAATGCTAAAACAACGTTTATCGACTCTACTCCAGAATTGTATCAATTTTCAGCAGTTCGTGACCGTGGAAACAAAACGATGGCATATATTGGAAATATCAGTGTAAATGGATTCCCGGGAATCGATCATGGTCAAAAACCATTCTTTGAAGAACCACGGAAGCCTAAACAACTGATTTTACCGAAAGAACCGATGATTACTGCCAAACAACTGTTGGACACAAATGGTGCAGAAGCGGTTAGTTCATGGTTAAAAGAACAACAAGCTGTCCAGTTGACGGATACTACGTTTAGGGATGCTCACCAAAGCTTATTGGCCACTCGCGTACGTACTCAAGACTTCTTAGAAATCGCTGCGGATACTCAAAAAGCTTTGCCGCAACTCTTTTCTACTGAGATGTGGGGCGGAGCTACCTTTGATGTGGCTTACCGTTTCTTAAATGAAGATCCATGGGATAGATTAAAAAAACTGCGTAAAGAAATGCCGAACGTATTGTTTCAAATGTTGTTTAGAGGCTCTAATGCGGTAGGATATCAAAATTATCCAGACAACGTGATCGAAGCTTTTATCAAACAAGCAGCTGCCAACGGTATTGATGTGTTTCGTATTTTTGATAGTTTAAACTGGATTCCGCAAATGGAAAAAAGTATTCAAGCTGTAAGGGATAACGGGAAAATTGCTGAAGGAACGATTTGTTATACCGGAAACTTCCTAGATCCGGCACAAACGAAATATACATTGAATTACTATAAAGAAATGGCTAAAGAACTTGAACAACTGGGTTCTCACATGATTGGAATCAAGGATATGTCGGGCATTCTAAAACCGCAAGCAGCCTACCAGTTAATCAGTGAATTGAAAGAAACGATTGATCTGCCGATTCATTTGCATACTCACGATACTAGTGGGAATGGTATTTTCACTTATGCAGAAGCCATTCGAGCAGGCGTTGACGTCATTGATGTTGCTACTAGTGCAATGAGCAGCAGAACGAGCCAACCAAGTATGAGCAGCTTGTATTACGCGACTGAATCAAGCGACAGACGTCCAAAAATTGAGATTGATAACGTGGAACAAATTGATCACTACTGGCAAGATGTCCGCCGATATTACAAAGACTTTGAGATCAAAGTTACCGGGCCTCAAACGGAGGTCTACCAACATGAAATGCCTGGTGGTCAATACACCAACTTGCAACAACAAGCAATCGCCGTTGGTTTAGAATCGCAATGGGATGACATCAAGAAAATGTATACCATAGTGAACCAGATGTTTGGAGACATTGTTAAAGTAACACCGTCTTCTAAAGTAGTCGGTGATATGGCTTTATTCATGGTCCAAAACAAGCTTTCTCGTGAAGATGTATTTGAAAAAGGAATGGAGATCGATTTTCCAGATTCTGTCATCAACCTGTTCATGGGAAATCTAGGTCAGCCTACAGGAGGTTTCCCTGAAGAGTTGCAACGCATCATTCTAAAAGATAAGAAACCTTTTACAGAAAGACCAGGAACACTGGCAGAAAATGTCGATTTTGATACAGTTAAACAAGAACTGCAAGAAGCGATCGATAGAGAACCAACGATGGAAGAAGTCTTGAGTTACTTGATGTATCCTCAAGTGTTCTTAGATTATACGCAATCATACAATCGTTATGGGGATGTGACATTGTTAGATACTATGACATTTTTCCACGGAATGCGTACAGGTGAAACAATTGAAGTCCAAATTGAAAAGGGGAAAACGCTGATCATTACGTTAAATCAAATCGGTGAACCTAATTCAGAAGGTATGCGCGTATTGTACTTTGAATTAAATGGTCAAGGCAGAGAAATCGAAATCAAAGACTTGAGCATTACCAGTACCACAGCATTACGCAGAAAAGCAGAGCCTACAAACAAACAACATGTAGGTGCGACAATGTCTGGATCTGTTTTAGACATTTCTGTGAAAAAAGGCGACCGTGTAATAAAAGGCCAGTCTTTGATCACTACAGAAGCCATGAAAATGGAAACGACAATTAAAGCAACCACAGAAGGTGTTGTCGATCAAATTTACGTTGAAGTGGGCGATGTGATCGATTCGGGTGACTTGTTGATCGAAACAGTAGCTAGATAAGCATCCAAAATAAAAAGTGATTTAATGGAGGGAAATAGAGATGAAAACAGTTAGAAAAACGTTCGTATTATTTATTGTTTTTCTATTGGGATCTTATCTTTTCCCTCTTATTTTTCATTTTGACCGAGCAGAACCGATCGTCATTCCGGAAGAGTCTTCTAGTGAAGAGTTGGAATCTGCATCTGGATTAGAACCATCAGACTTGGAACAGACGCTTGTTCCAGCAGCTGGTTTTTCTAATTATGTAGGCATGGCTGTAGATGATTTTATAGTAGACTATGGAGATCCTTCTGTAATCAAAACTATAGCGGATGACAGCGAATTATGGATCTATGGCACCGAAAATACCCATTATCTGCAACTGACAGTCACTAATTATGTTATCGCTGAAATCTTAGTATTGGGTTCAGCTGTTGAGATCCCTCCATTTGAAATGGGGATGGAGCGAGCGGATATGTATCAAGTAGCTTCATTTGATCCAACATTTGAAGTCCGGTATGAGAATCAGCTGGTTCAAATCAATCTAAATGAAGACGAACTGAATAATCAGCCTTTAGTAGCCTTTGACAATCAAACGTATGCAATTTTGACGATGGACAGTCACACGAATACCATTGTGGGAATCCACTATATGAACAATGAAAGTTTGATTCATTCGGGATTATATGAAGTCAGTACTTTTTCATCACTTACTGAAGAGGCATTTGTTCAAATGAATCAGGCTATTCAAGAAAAGGTTAAGTCGGATCAAATTCTTCAATACATCAACATTCTGAGAGAAAAAATGGGCTTAGAGGCATTGGAATACAGTCTCGTTTTATCTGCTGTGGGAAATGAATTGTATGACTTTAATGAACTCACACAGGAGAACGAAGAAGCTGCTATGGAACCCGCTTCACAGCAAGAATCTAGTAATGATGCATTAGTCATTAATGAAGAGGCATCGGTAGAAACCGTTGAGGAAAAAGAGCAAACTGCCGGTACAGATTCTGAAAATAAACAATCTACACAAGAGACTCCTCAAATCAATCTGCTAGATGAAAGTACCATTCAAGCCTATTTAAATGAAGAGGAGATCCAATTAGATAATGTCAGATTGTTGTACCAGCCTGTTCAAACAAATCCTTCTATTTATGTGCTGCAGTGGTTTACTTTAGCTGAATACCGTGAAATTGTGATGGATAAAGCTATGAAACGAATAGGTATTTCATTTAGAGGAGACGAATTATTGCTGATACTAGATGACGGTTCTGAAATCGAGTTGTAGTAGTGTGACTAGAGTTGTATAATGTAGAAAAATAAAAACACTTTATCATTGAAAAGATCGTGTCAGGGATTGGAGGTACATTATGGAATTAAATATTAATGAAAGACAAGGGATCATCGTTTGGGTATATAGTTTAAAACATATGAAAACTTTGAAGAGACAAGGATTAATACATTATGTTTCCAAGCGGATGAAGTATGTCGTACTTTACGTAAACCGATCAGAAATCGATTTAACTGAAAAGAAGCTGAACAGTTTTCACTTTGTGCGTAAAGTAGAACGTTCTTACCGGGCGAATGTCAATATGGACTTTGATCATGTTTTAGGTGAACTCAGTCAAACAGCTGAAGATAAAACAACTGAAGAAGCCTTTAGCGGGTTAGGACAAGCTACCCCGTAATGTATAGAACTAAGGAATACATCGTTTTACGGTATTCCTTGTTTTGCATTTGCCAAATACCATTGAGAGGAATAAATTGTGTATGAGAGTGATTTCTGGAGAGTATGGAGGAAGAAGATTAAAAGCGGTACCTGGTAATAGTACCCGACCAACAACAGACAAAATAAAAGAATCCTTGTTTAATATGATTGGTCCTTATTTTGATGGTGGACAATGCTTGGATTTATTTGCCGGGTCGGGTGGATTGTCTATTGAAGCAGTCTCAAGAGGGATGGATGGAGCGGTGTTGATTGATAAAGCTCCTATGGCGATCAAAACGATTCAAGAGAATATTGCTGTTACTAAAGAAGAAGAAAAATTTACAGTGATTCGCAGTGATGCGACTAGAGCTTTAACAACGCTGAAAAGCAAAAAAATGCGTTTTGATTTAGTTTTTTTGGATCCTCCGTATGCAGAACAACAAATCCCCGCACAAATAGCTCAAATGCTTAAAAGGGAGCTGCTCTCTTCGAATGCATTGATTGTGTGTGAAGTAGACAAAAATGTTGCTCTGCCAGAAGAGATTCATCAGGCAAAACTGTATAAAAAAGCACAATATGGAATCACCACTATAGGGATTTACGAACTAATGATAGAAACGGAGGAAAAAGATGTCTAAAATTGCGTTGTATCCAGGAAGTTTTGACCCTATTTCTAACGGGCACATTGATATAATCAAACGTGCAGCTACATTATTTGACCGTGTTATCATTGCAGTAGCCACCAATACTTCGAAAAAAGCGTTGTTTACAGAGGATGAAAAAATCCAATTGATCCTGGAGAATGTAGCATCTTTATCCAATGTTGAAGTTGTTAAACACTCTGGAGGTCTGACTGTTGATTTGGCGGATGAGTTGAATGTTGATATTCTGCTCAGAGGCTTACGAAGTGTGAAAGATTTTGAATACGAAGCGGATATTGCGGCAATGAATAAAACGCAAAACAGCCGAGTAGAAACTGTATTTCTAGCATCAGATGAACGGTATCGGTTCGTCAGTTCAAGTTTGATTAAAGAAGTGGCTATGTTCGGAGGAGATATATCGGGTTTAGTACCGGATAATGTCAACGTGGCGATGAAGAAAAAATATGAAATAGAGTAGTTTTTGGTAAATAACGGGCACAGGATGTGTGGGAATGAATAAAAAAATCATCAAAAGTATCAGTGTAATCCTCATTGTAGCAGCTGTATTTTGGGCGTTGTTTATGCCTATGCCATACTATATTGAATCTCCAGGATCAGCTGTTCATTTGAATGAACTGGTCCAAGTCGATAATGAAGCGGACCAAGAACCAGGGAGTTACATGCTGACCACAGTGGCGGTTCGCAGAGCGACGCCTTTGACGTACTTAACAAAATTTTTGCCTTTTCATGATGGTTACACTGAAGAAGAATTGTTCGGGACAACCACGACATCTGAAGAATACAATAACCTTCAGCAATATTATATGACCAGCTCCATCAATAGTGCTGTTCAAGCAGCATTTGAAGTAGCCAATGAACCGTATGAATTTTCATATAATGGAGTGTATGTCATGTCTGTTTTAGAAAATTCCCATTTTGAAGGGCTGCTTCAAGTCGGAGATACGATCATTGCTTTAGACGGGAATACTTTTAAGAGTTCACAAGAATTTATTGAATACGTTCAAAACCAAGAAGTTGATCAAGCTATCGAAGTGACTTACCAAAGAAACGGAGAAGAAAATACCGTTTCTGCTCCATTGATGGAAATGGAAGAAACTAAATATCCTGGATTAGGGATCAGTTTGGTGGACAATACTTCCATTACTACTGATATTCCAGTAGAAATAGATTCTGACGGCATTGGCGGTCCATCTGCCGGCTTTATGTTTGCTTTACAAATTTATACGCAACTCGTTAATGAAGAGTTAAGGAACGGCCATGAAATTGCCGGTACTGGAACGATAGCAGCTGATGGAACCATTGGGAGAATCGGCGGGATCGAGAAGAAAGTTGTTGCTGCAGACGATGAAGGAGCTACCATTTTCTTTGCTCCAGATGATGAAATTGATCCAGTGATCCTAGAAAATTATCCTGATCTAAAAAGCAATTATGAAGAAGCTTTAGCGGCTGCAAAAGAAATAGACACTGACATGACAATTGTACCGGTAAAAAATATTCAAGATGCGGTCGATTACTTGAATCAACTAGATTAAACCAAGAACAACCAAAAAGAAGAGGTTTGTAAAGAGCGAAGACGACAAAGGTCTCTGCTCTTTTTTTGCTTTAAAAATTTTAATGAAAAGAAGCTCTTTTTCGTATAGTTAGAAAAAGGAGAAATTATGGGACAAAAACGGAAAGTCAGGTGCTAAAAGATGTTGCAAAAGTTCAAAGAAAAAATAATGACAGTTCCATTATGGAACGGTGCAGCTGTTGGTATAATGGGACTCCTATTTTTTGTTGTTACGTTATTTCTATTCATGAACTCAAAAGATGAAACGACATCAGAGATGGGAGTGGAGGAGACGACTGAACAATATTTGATGGAGCCTATGCAAGAGGAAGAATCTATGAAGGCAGAGAGTGCAGAAGGGATAACTGAAGAGGGACAAGATCTATATGTAGATGTAAAAGGAGCTGTGAGCAATCCAGGAGTTTATCAAGTAACCTCTGATATGCGGCTGATGGATGCAATTGAACTAGCTGGAGGATTTTTGATCTCCGCGGACCAATCTCAAATCAACTTAGCTTTAAAATTAACAGATCAAATGGTGGTGTATGTACCTCTCATAGGAGAAGAAGCAAAAGAAATCACTGATGAAACCAGCTTAAGTGGAAATTTAAACGGAAATGAGAGTGAAGAAAAAGAAGGAACTGTAAATATCAACACAGCGGATGCAGTAGAGTTGCAAACTTTAAATGGCATAGGAGAAAAGAAAGCAGAAAAGATCATTCAGTATCGTGAAGAAAATGGTTCATTTCAATCCACTGATGAATTGAAAAACGTGTCTGGAATCGGAGACAAAACTTTTGAAGCACTGAAAGACTTTGTAGTAGTAGGTTCTCAGTAACGAAGACTAAAAGTCTTGTTGCAACTCATTTTGGGCTTTTGTATACTTGAAGTAATTATTTGTATGTTCCGCATGAGATAAGGGTCGCGTGCAGTGAATGGAAAGTAGGAGGATTAGAATGATAGAAAGAATTCCGTGGAATGAATATTTTATGTCTCAAAGTGTATTGTTAGCGCAAAGGAGTACTTGTACGCGCTTAATGGTGGGGGCAACGATCGTTCGAGAAAAAAGAATCATTGCAGGCGGTTATAATGGTTCTGTAAGTGGAGACAGCCATTGTATTGATGAAGGGTGTTATGTAGTAGATGGCCATTGTGTGCGTACAATCCATGCAGAAATGAATGCTATTCTCCAGTGTGCCAAGTTTGGTGTAGAAACAGAAAACGCAGAAATTTACGTGACTCATTTCCCTTGTCTGCAATGCACAAAAATGGTTCTGCAAGCAGGAATAAAGAAAATTTATTACTTAGAAGATTACCACAATAATGAGTATGCAAAGAAATTGATTGAACAAGCCCATGTTCAATGCGAAAAAGTAAGTTTACCGACAGATTTTTTTGGAAAATTAGACCTTCTCGTAAAAGAACAGTCTAAAACCAATCAATCTGGACACATCCATGAATCTTAATTGACAGGATACTACCTTTATTCTGCTCTTTTCTCATTGCTACTGGTTTGTATGGTGGTAAGCGAATTTTATTGGCTGACAGTCTTGTTGGTTTTATACGGTTTAGTCCGTCTCTATTCATTAAAGAATAGAAAGGTACTGGTTTGTTCACTAGCTATAGGTGGTATGATAGGTTTAGCGACTTGTTGGCATCATTATTCAAACCATACCGAGTTGTTAAACGAAGCCGGACAATTTGTAGTCGATGTCCAACCAACGGATATCAAATACGATGGCAATCAGATGCAATTTTACGGTACCGTTCAAGAAACTGATCAGCAGAAACAAGTATCTGAAGAAGTGGTCGTGTTTTATTATGCTGAGACTCTTGAAGAAAAAGAGTGGTGGCAGTCTCAAGAATCATTCGAAAAAATAAAGATTGAAGGGATTCTGACAGAACCAGAAAGCAATCGCAATCAATATCAATTTGACTACCAAGAATACCTTTTTAATAGACGGATCCATTGGGTACTTTCAGCAGATACTTTATCGTTGGTCACTAGTCCAAAAACGAACAGCTATTGGCAACAATTTTCTTTACTCCATTTAAAGCAGCGGCTGGTGCGGCATATTGAGGAACAAGTCACACCTAAAGTAGGAAATTATATGAAAACACTTCTTCTTGGGGATGTGGGATCATTTGAGACGGAACTCTTGCAGGATTTTAAAGACTTGGGGTTGTTGCACCTATTGAGTATTTCTGGTTTACATATCCAATTCTTATTCGCTGGATTGTCGTACCTTTTATTGCGGTTTGGGGTAACGAAAGAAACGAGTTATTTTATAATAGTGCCGATTCTTTTTTTATACGGCAGTTTGATTGGTTGGGGAACAAGTGCTTTTAGAGCTGTGGTCGTTAGTTTTATGACATTGAGCGCTCACCGTTTTCAATGGAAACTCTCCAGTTTTGATGCTTGGTCGATCACACTATTGCTGGCCTTGTTGATCGATCCTTATCAAATCAGCAGTGTAGGGTTTCAATTGAGCTATTTATTGAGTTTATTATTGATTTTATTTTCTAAGACGTTTTTAGCTCCTCAACACTCGTATTTAAAAAACAATTTATTGATTTCATTTGTGATGACGGTAGCATCGATTCCGGTGCTGATGTTCCATTTCTTTGAGTTTCCCTGGATCGGAACGATAGCGAATCTTATCTTCATTCCTTTTTTTTCGTGGGTTCTGATACCTTTGCTGATCTATTTGGTATTCTCCTTTTTGATTGGAGATACTGTCTTATTCTCGGGCTTGTTAGCCGTATTTGAAAAAGTGCTGAGTTTTCCTGAATGGATAGCCAAAAGTTTCTCTAAGATACCCTTTAATCTGATCGTGACGGGAAGAATACCGCTGATTTTAATGATCGTATTCTGTGTTGTCCTTACAATCTGGTTTATTGCTCTTGAGACAAAAAAAGGCATTGGAAAAGCATCTGTTGTTGCATTGGTTGCTTTAATAGTCGTGGCTCAATACCAAGCGTATTCTCCTATAACAGAAGTGATCGTTATTGATGTGGGTCAAGGAGATGCGATTCTTATTAAAGAACCTTTCGGAAAAGGAAACTACTTAATCGATACTGGAGGGACGGTTTCTTTTGAACGAGAAGAATGGACCGAAAAACAACAACCGTCAACTGTTGCCAATAGAAATCTGATCCCTTTGTTGAAAGCAAAAGGCATTAGACATTTAGATCGTGTTTTTGCAACGCATGGTGACGCCGATCATATTCAGGCATTAGCTGAATTAGCCGATGAGCTGCCCATTGAGGAAGTAATTTACTCGGCAGGAACGGAGCAAAAAGAATTGTTTTCTGATACAGCTCAAGTCCTCAAGAAAAACGGAGTTGCTCTTACTGGTGTATTAGCTGACCGCGAGACACCATTCAAAGTGACTTCCTCTTTATATGTGGTGTGGCCATTTGAGACGGGGACGGGGGAAAATGAAGATTCACTTGTATTGTATGGCAAGATTGGCGCTTACAATTGGCTGTTTACTGGAGATATGGGGATCGAGGAAGAGAAAGAATTGTTAGATCAGTTTCCTGGGTTAAAAGCAGATATTTTGAAAGTGGGTCATCATGGCAGCAATACCTCTACGAGTGAACTTTTTGTACAGCGGTTAGAACCTCAAGTGGCGCTGATTTCCGCTAAGTTAAACAATCAGTTTGGTCATCCCCATACTGAAGTGCTTGATGTATTGGAACAAGAGAACCTAAAAATCTACCGGACAGATAAACAGGGAGCCATTCACTATGTTTACTTTCCTTATCTGTGGTTTGATCCATTAGGACGGTTTAATACGATCTTACAGAGTGCAACCAACTTCTAATGTAAAAATAGGCAAAATAGACTTGCTTTCTAGCGATGCAATTTGTACGATTAAAGAGATATAGAAAGTGGGGAAGAAGTTGAATTATACAACTGAACTGGCTAAGATAACTAAAAAAGAATTATCTGCGGTATACTTGGTGCTCGGAACGGAGAACTATTTAGCGGATAAGTTAAAAAAAGCTTTCATTGAGCATGTGATTTCTCCTGATGAAATGGATTTGAATTTCAGTTCATTTGATATGGAAGAAACACCGTTAAGTACAGTGCTGAATGATGCGGAAAGTATTCCGTTTTTTGGGGAACGCCGGTTGATTTTCGTCAACCGCCCAGTATTTTTAACGGGTGAAAAGGCCAAGCAAAAAATTGAGCATGATATCGAGGGATTAGTGGATTATTTACAACATCCGTCGCCTTCGACTGTATTGGTTTTCTTTGCCCCATATGAAAAACTAGATCAACGAAAGAAAGTCGTCAAGCAGCTCAAAAAATCAGCAACAACGATTGATATAGCAGCGTTGTCAGAAAAAGACACTCGGAAATTTTTGCAAGATACAATTGCAAACGAAGGCTATACAATTACGCCTGAAGCTTTTGATACGATGATTCAATTGACAGATGCCAATTTAAGTACGGCAGTTGGAGAATTGCCGAAGTTGTTTTTATATGCAATGGAGTCTAAAAAAATACTTAAGCCGGCTGTTGAAGAATTGATTTCGAAATCACTGGAACAAAATATCTTCGCTTTAAATGAAATGGTGTTGAAAAAACAAGCAGGATCAGCACTGGATCTGTACCAAGAATTGTTGTTGCAAAAAGAAGACCCTATTAAAATCAATGCGATCATGACGAATCAATTTCGTTTGTTGATCCAAGTATTTATTTTAACGAAACAGGGATTCCAGCAAAACGAAATTGCGACAACTCTGAAAGTTCATCCATTTCGAGTGAAATTGGCTAGCCAGCAGATTAGAAAGCATGATGAGCGTACATTAACTGAAGCGTTTGAAGGATTGATCGAAACGGAATACCGATTGAAAACGGGTCAGGGAGATCGTAAAATGCAATTTGAATTGTTTATCTTGCAATTTGCTGAGGGAAAAGGAATAGGGAGACAGAAATAAGAAAAATTCATTATTCTATCCTATCAAGTAAAAAAACTTTACACTTTAATATTGCATTCAAGAGATTCATCCGGTATAATAAACGATGTTGAAATAATTTTACAATTATTTTAGTTGTTCTATAAGGAAAGAGGGGTGTACTAAATGCCAAACATCGAATCAGCAATTAAACGTGTTCGTACGAATGAAAAAGCAGCAGTTTTAAACAACACTAAAAAAAGCTCAATGCGTACAGCTGTGAAAAAATTTGAAAAAGCAGTTGAAGCTGGAGACAGCAACACAAATGCTTTATTCAACAGTGCAGTTAAATCAATTGATATGGCTGCATCTAAAGGATTAATCCACAAAAACAAAGCAGCTCGCGATAAATCTCGTTTATCAGCTAAATTAGCTAAATAATCCAATGAATCGGGTCTGGTGTTCCAGGCTCTTTTTTGTTGTGTGGTAGCTTGATCTAGTGCTGCAAGTTCATTTCAAAACTTTTGACGATCGCCAAAAGTTCATTACAAACAACTCACAAAACACAAAAACTCTGTTGGATAGGTTGACCCTATCCAGCAGAGTTTTTGTGTTTTAGGCTTTGCCGACCAGAATTATTCGGTTAGGGAAGAGTGGGGTTATCCAACTAACGAGTGGTTGTTGTCAAAACTATGTAACACCTCATTTGTTATAACGGCCCTTTACCTTGTAAGAACATACGTTCAGTGCTAGAATATAAAGGAGATATTTGTGTTGTGAGTCATGCAGAAGCGAGGAGATTATATGTCAGAAAAAAGATTTGAACTAGTTTCTCAATATCAACCTGGTGGGGACCAGCCTGAAGCTATCAAACAGTTGGTTAAAGGGCTCCAAACAGGAGTTAAAGAGCAAACATTACTTGGTGCAACAGGAACTGGGAAGACATTTACGGTTTCCAACGTCATTCAAGAAGTGAATAGACCCACATTGGTCATTGCACACAATAAAACATTAGCTGGACAATTATATAGTGAATTTAAAGAATTTTTCCCTAATAATGCGGTAGAATATTTTGTAAGTTACTACGATTATTATCAACCGGAAGCGTATGTTCCTCAAACAGATACATTCATTGAAAAAGAAGCCAGTATCAATGATGAAATTGATAAATTACGTCATTCCGCTACCAGTTCATTGATCGATAGACGAGATGTGATTGTTGTAGCCTCAGTTTCTTGTATCTATGGATTGGTAAACCCATTGGACTATAAAGAATTTGTCTTGTCTTTACGAGTTGGGATGGAGATCAGTCGAGATGACATGCTGCGTAAATTGATCGAAATGCAATTTGAACGAAACGATATTGATTTTCAACGTGGACGTTTTCGGGTTCGGGGTGATGTCGTGGAGATCTTTTTAGCGTCTAGAGATAGTGAAGCCGTGCGAGTGGAATTTTTTGGAGACGAGATCGAGCGTATCCGTGAAGTGGATGTTTTGACCGGAGAAGTCAAAGCAGACGTAGAATTCGTAGCTGTTTTTCCGGCTACACACTTTGTGGCCAATGATGAACAAACACGTCACGCAGTAGGAACTATTCAAGCAGAATTAGATGCGAGACTCAAAGAATTGCGCGCAGAAAATAAGCTGCTGGAAGCGCAACGTCTTGAACAACGAACCAATTATGATATTGAAATGCTCTTGGAAATGGGGTATTGTCCAGGGATCGAGAATTATTCCCGCCATATGGACGGTCGGAAACCAGGAGAATCTCCGTATACATTATTAGACTTCTTTCCAGATGATTCATTATTTGTAGTGGATGAATCACATATCACGATGTCTCAAATCAGAGGGATGTACAACGGAGATAGAGCTAGAAAACAACAATTAATTGAACATGGATTTCGTCTGCCGAGCGCTTTAGATAATCGTCCGTTACGATTAGAAGAATTTGAAGAGCATGTCAATCAAATTATGTACATTTCAGCTACTCCAGGTCCTTATGAATTAGAACGGACCAATGGTGTGGTAGAACAGATTATTCGTCCTACCGGGTTATTGGATCCTGTTATCGAAATTCATCCGATTGAAGGTCAAATCGATGATTTGATTGGTGAAATTAATGAACGGATCGAGAAAAATGAACGGGTATTTATTACAACCTTGACTAAAAAAATGTCCGAAGACCTATCGGATTATTTAAAAGAGATCGGCTTAAAGGTAGAATACTTGCATAGTGATGTGAAGACTCTAGAACGAACAGAAATCATCCGGAATTTACGTTTAGGTGTATTTGACGTTCTGATCGGAATCAACTTATTGAGAGAGGGACTCGATGTGCCGGAAGTGTCTTTAGTCGCTATTTTAGATGCGGATAAAGAAGGGTTCTTAAGAAGTGAACGTTCACTGGTCCAAACTATCGGGCGTGCAGCACGTAATGAGAATGGTAAAGTAATTCTATACGCAGACAGAATCACTGATTCGATGCGGTATGCTATAGATGAAACAGATCGCCGCCGTTCTATTCAAATGCAATACAATACCGATCATGGAATTGTTCCGAAAACGATCAAAAAAGAAGTTCGTGATTTGATTTCTATTACTACTGCAGTGGACGAAACGAAAGATATTCCAGTAAGGAAAATTTCGAAATTAAATAAAGCTGAGCGAGTTCAGCTTGTAGAAACAATGGAGCTTGAAATGAGAGCTGCTGCTAAAGCATTAGATTTTGAAAAAGCGGCTAACTTACGAGATACTATTCTTGAGATTAGAGCGGAATACAAAATATAATGGTGTCAAAAAGAACTCGGTAAAATGAGGGGAATTACCAGATTAATACTTGCATTTTAAGAGAAAGTTCTGTAGTATTTAGATGTGCGCTAAGCACAGACCTTTTACTTGGTTGTACGATTCACCAACGACTTCTCAGTAAAAGGAAAAAATCAGAAAGAGGTGTTTAGAAATGGCTATTTCTAAAGAACGCAAAAACGAAATCATCAAACAATACGCAAGACACGAAGGAGATACTGGTTCTCCAGAAGTACAAATTGCTGTATTGACAGACGAAATCAACCACTTAAATGAGCACGCACGTACTCATAAAAAAGACCACCATTCTTACCGTGGATTGATGAAAAAAATCGGTCACCGTCGTAACTTGTTAGCTTACTTACGTAACAACGATGTTGCACGTTACCGTGAATTAATCAAGAGCTTAGGCTTACGTCGTTAAGATCCGTTTGTCTATATTAAAAGCGGGGTTCTAAGGAATCTCGCTTTTTTTCGAGAGAGTGACGAAAAGCGTTTAGCCTTTCGCCTATAAGAAAATACCAACAGACAGGTGCTATTTACCTGACAGTTGGTATTAGTTTATAGGACGTATAGACTGCTTTTCGCAACTCGTTTTTTGAGAGAGTGTAGCTAGGCGTTTAGCTTACCAGCTAGTTAAGCAGTAGAAATCACTTATACAAAGAGAACGTTGATCTATCCGTTATCCTACTATGCAAATGTGAGCGTTTAAACATTAAATACTGACATTTGTTTAGTAGATTGCATGGATACCAATAGTTCTCGGAAAAAAGGAGAACAACACATGACAGAAAAACAAGTTTTTACAACCGAACTTGGCGGCCGTCCTTTAACAGTGGAAATAGGACAGTTAGCTAAGCAAGCAAATGGAGCCGTTTTGGTTCGTTATGGAGACACGGTTGTTTTAACAGCTGCTGTTGCCAGCAAAGATGCAATGGATGTGGATTTCTTTCCACTAACAGTAAACTATGAGGAAAAAATGTATGCCGTAGGGAAAATCCCAGGAGGATTCATCAAACGTGAAGGCCGCCCTAGCGAAAATGCTACATTGACAGCTCGTTTAATTGACCGCCCGATTCGTCCAATGTTTGCAGAAGGATTCCGTAATGAAGTCCAAATCACGAATACCGTTATGTCTGTTGAACAAGACTGCTCTCCAGAAATGGCGGCAATGCTTGGATCATCTTTGGCTTTGGTTGTTTCTGATATTCCATTTAATGGTCCTATTGCCGGAGTAAATGTTGGCCGTGTGAATGGTGAATTGATCATTAACCCATCTGTTCAACAAGATGAAGAGTCTGATATCCAGTTAACAGTAGCTGGGACAAAAACAGCTATCAACATGGTTGAAAGTGGAGCTGCTGAAGTGTCTGAAGAAGGCATGTTAGAAGCGCTGATGTTCGGTCATGAAGAAATCAAAAAATTAGTAGCCTTCCAAGAAGAAATCCAATCAGCTGTTGGAAAAGAAAAAATGGAAGTTTTATTATTAGAAGTAGATGCAGATGTGCAAGAAGAAGTACAAGCAGCTTACAAAGAAAAAATGGTCAATGCGATCCAAATCTTTGACAAACAAGAACGTGCTGAACAAACAGAAGCCGTTAAAAAAGAAGCGGTTGCCTTTTTTGAAGCTAAATACGCTGATCATGATGAAGCAGCTCGTATCAAAAAAGAAGTCAAGAAAATTGTTGAAGATCTGGAAAAAGATGAAGTACGCCGTTTGATTACGGAAGATAAAATTCGCCCAGATGGTCGTAAAATCGATGAGATTCGTCCATTAGCTTCTGAAACAGGTGTTTTACCAAGAGCTCATGGTTCTGGTTTATTCACACGTGGACAGACTCAAGCGTTGTCTATTGCAACTTTAGCGCCTCTAGGAGAACATCAAATTATTGATGGCTTAGGCATTGAAGAAAGCAAACGATTTATTCATCATTACAATTTCCCTCAATTCTCAGTTGGTAGCACTGGCCGTGGCCGTGCGCCAGGTAGACGTGAAATTGGGCATGGTGCTTTAGGCGAACGAGCTATGGCTCAAGTAATCCCTAATGAAAAAGATTTCCCTTACATGATCCGTGTTGTTTCAGAAGTGTTGGAATCAAATGGTTCTTCTTCTCAAGCAAGTATTTGTGCAGGAATCTTAGCATTGATGGATGCCGGTGTACCGATCAAAGCTCCAGTTGCTGGTATTGCAATGGGATTAGTCAGTGATGGAAACAACCACACTGTTTTAACCGATATCCAAGGGTTGGAAGACCACTTAGGCGATATGGACTTTAAAGTTGCTGGAACTGCTGAAGGAATCACAGCATTGCAAATGGATATCAAAATCCAAGGTATCACTCAAGAAATCCTAACTGAAGCATTGACTCAAGCTAAAAAAGCTCGTATGGAGATTTTAGATGAATTAGTGTCTACTATTTCTGAACCGCGCAAAGAATTGAGCAAATACGCTCCAAAAATCGAAATGATGCAAATCAAACCAGAAAAAATCAAAGTAGTTATTGGCCGCGGCGGAGACCAAATCAATGCTATCATTGAAGAAACTGGCGTAAAAATCGATATCGATCAAGATGGAAAAGTCAGCATTGCTTCTGACGACGCTGAAATGATTCAACGTGCCAAAGAAATCATTGAAGAATTGACAAAAGATATCGAAGTAGGTCAAATCTACAACGGTACTGTCAAACGTGTTGAAAAATTCGGTGCATTTGTTGAAATTGCTAAAGGTAAAGATGGTTTAGTGCATATTTCTCAATTAGACACTAAACGCGTAGCAAAAGTAGAAGATGTGGTCAATATTGGAGATAAAATAGAAGTTAAAGTTATTGAAATTGACCGTCAAGGACGCATCAATCTTTCACACAAAGTATTGATGGCAGATGACGAACAAGAAAAAACGGAATCAAACTAATGAACCAAAGAGAAGACCGTGCTGAGTTTTTCAGTGCGGTCTTCTCTTTTTTACTCTTCAGTTGGTGTGAGGCGGATAGAGACGTATTTGTAGGGTTGTTCTGCATAAGCTTTAAGAAAGCCGTCTTGGGCAATAGTTTCTTTAGCAAGTTCTTTTTGTTTAAACGTACAACTGAAAGATTCTTCAAAAGGAAAGGGATTGATCTCTATGGTTTTTTCATCTACCCAATTTAATTTTATCCGTTCGTTCGTTAAGCCTAAAACGTCAGGAATCTCCAACCCGTCTTTGAAAAATGGGTGAGTAGTTTCCTTATCAGTTTCTGGTTCAGTGATCGCTGTAAAAAGAGAGATCCCATCTAAGAGATTAAGCAACCCAAAATGATACAAAAATTGTGCTTCATCGAAATGAGGCAAAGTCTTTTTGATCTGGAACTGACGCTGTTCCTCATGCTGCACAAATTGTTTAGCAGCAGCAGCTTTTTCTTCAGCAAAAAAGTTTTGATAATGACAGCTGCACAAGAGAGCCGCATAGGGATTTCTTTTTCTATTACATCTATCCCATGTTGATAAAGGACTAATTTTGCCATCATAGGAAAGTCGATAAAAGAATAAGGTTGCTGAGTTCGATCGTTCCAAAAAGGCTGTTTATCAAAGTTTTGCCAGCCATAATCATGCATCGAGATGGCATAATGCACAGAAGGATAGAAGGCTGAGTTTTTAATGTTCTGGTACTTCCAATGAGTTAACATCTCACCAGAAACGATGGAATGGTGGAGTTGTTCTGTTAATGTAAATGATTCTTTGTGTTCTTTTGAAATCATCTGTACTTCATCCTTTCTGTTTTTGTTTCTATAGACGAGTGATCAGAATACTTCACTGCCATTATAAAGAAAATAGAGAGAAATAAAAAAATAGAGAGTTCAAATCCTGTCAGCAGCTGCCTAAAGATTTTGTTTGGTATGATTTCGCCAGTAATTATGCTAAAATGAGTAAGGGTATTATTCGAAAGCATCAATATAAGTTAAATAGTAATCGATCAGGAGTGAAAGTTATGAATGGGTATTCAGTTGCAGTAGTTGGAGCCACTGGAGCAGTGGGAACCAAAATGATCAAAATGTTGGAAAACGCAGCTTTTCCAATCAAAGAGGTAACCTTATTGGCTTCTAAACGTTCAGCTGGGAAAAAACTACTTTTTAATGGCGAAGAAATTGAAATTCAAGAAACAACCAATGAATCATTTGATGGAATCGATATTGCATTATTTAGTGCGGGAGGAGACATATCAAAACAATTTGCTCCTGAAGCCGTGAAGCGCGGAGCAATCGTAATCGATAATACGAGTGCATACCGTATGGATCCAAAAGTTCCTTTGGTTGTACCTGAGGTGAATGCTGAAGCTTTAAAACATCACCAAGGAATCATTGCGAACCCTAATTGCTCGACCATTCAAATGGTAGCAGCCTTACATCCGATACGAAATAAATTTGGGCTGAAGCGAGTGATTGTTTCTACCTATCAAGCAGTCAGTGGTGCTGGAAATGCTGCTCTAAAAGAAATGCATGCTCAAGCACAGCACATGTTGAACGATGAGCCGTACGAAGCTCATATCCTACCTTCTGGTGGAGACAAGAAGCATTTTCCAATCGCATTCAACGCGTTGCCTCAAATCGATGTCTTTGATGAAGAGGGGTATACAAAAGAAGAATGGAAAATGACGAATGAAACCAAAAAAATCATGGGAGACGATGCAATCAAAGTATCCGCTACATGTGTGCGGATCCCAGTGGTATTTGGCCATTCAGAATCCGTTTATATTGAAGTGAAAGATGAAACAGCTTCAGTGGAACAAATTCAATCGTTGCTAAATGAAGCTCCCGGAATCATTCTTCAAGATGACCCGACTCAACAGCTTTATCCCACCGCATTAGCTACACAGGGCGAAAAAGAAGTGTTTGTCGGTCGTATTCGAAAAGATTTAGACGATGAAGCTGGGTATCATATGTGGATCGTATCCGATAATTTATTAAAAGGTGCGGCATGGAATTCGGTACAAATAGCCGAAAAAATGCATGAATTAGGTTTATTAAGCGTCAAAGCGTAAAAAAATCGCATTACAGGAAGGTGAGAGTTTGGATATTCAACGTGCAAGAATCATTACAGCAATGGTCACTCCTTTTGATCAAGAAAATAAAGTAGACAATGAACAATTAAAAAGATTTATCGAATACTTAATTTCAACAGGCACTGAAGGAATCGTGGTCGGTGGCACAACAGGCGAATCACCAACCCTTTCCCATGACGAAAAATTGGCTTTGTATCAAAAAACGGTTGAATATGTTGCTGGACGTATTCCCATTATTGCAGGGACTGGTTCAAACAATACTGCTGAAACGATTTCTTTTACGCAAGAAGTGGAAAAAATCAACGGTATCGATGCAGCATTGGTTGTTACTCCATATTATAACAAGCCGAATCAAGCTGGATTATTCGCTCACTTTGAAGCTGTAGCCAAAAGTACCGCATTACCAATCATGATCTACAATGTTCCAGGCAGAACCAGTGTGTCGATAGATCCAGAAACGACTATTCGTTTATCTGGCATTGATAATGTGATAGGGATCAAAGAATGTGCAGGGTTGGATGCGATGAGCCAAATCATCTCACATACGTCTGAAGACTTTTTGGTTTACACCGGTGAAGATAATTTATCCCTTCCAGCTAAAGCCATTGGAGCCAATGGGGTGGTTTCGGTAGCCAGTCAAGTATTTGGTAAAGAAATGTCCGAGATGTACGACGCTTTAGAAGACGGGCAATTGAAACGAGCGGCTGAACTATCTGCTGAGCTGTTACCAAAAATGGACAGTTTGTTTTCTGTTCCTTCTCCGGCACCCACTAAATGTGTGTTGAATCACAATGGGGTAGCTGTTGGAGGATTGAGATTGCCTTTAGTAGAATGTACGCCTGAAGAAAAAGAAAGTATCTTAGCAATTTGTTATCCATAAAAGTATCAACAATGTAATGAAAGAAAACCAAAGAGGTGAAGTAATGAGTAAAGTTAAAATCATTCCACTTGGTGGCGTGCGTGAAAATGGTAAAAATATGTACGTTGTGGAAGTAGATGAAGAAATTTTTGTTCTGGATTGCGGATTGATGTATCCAGAAACAGAATTATTTGGAATCGATGTTGTCATTCCAAATTTTGATTATTTAGAAGCAAATAAAGATCGTGTTACTGCAGTGTTCTTAACACATGGACATGAAGATTCTATAGGAGCTTTACCTTATTTTCTGCAAAAATTCAATGTGCCGGTATTTGGTACTGAATTAACAATGGCGTTAGCTAAAATGAGTGTCGAAGAAAAAGGACAAGTGGCTCATTTTGATGATTACCATGTAGTCGATGAGCATACCGAAATTGAATTTGGCAACGCAGTAGTGAGTTTCTTTAGAACCACTCACTCTATCCCTGATTCTGTCGGAATCGTTGTTAAAACGGATGAAGGCAGCATTGTCTATACAGGAAACTTTAAGTTTGATCAGAGTGCTAAACCGATGTATAAAACAGATTTAAACCGCATCAGCGATATCGGCAGAAGCAATGTATTGGCACTGTTAAGTGATTCTAGTGAAGCTGAAAGTCCTGTTGAAAATGTGAGTGAATTGAAAGTTGCTGAAGAAGTATTGGATACTTTCCAAAATACAAATGGACGAATCATTGTGGCCGCTGTGGCCAGCAATATTCTAAGAATCCAACAAGTATTGGACGCAGCACATCGTTCCAATCGTAAAATCTTTATTACCGGAAAACATTTGGAAGAGATTGTCGACAAAGCATTAAAATTAGACAAATTGCAATTGCCAAGCGATGAATTGATCGTTTCTGTAAAAGAGATTGAAAAATACGAAGACCAAGAAATCGTTGTACTTGAAACAGGAAGCACCGGCGAACCGATCCAAACCTTACAACGTATGGCAAAAGGCAAGCATCCGCAAGTGAATATCAAAGAAGGCGATCTAGTTTATATCGTGACTAGCCCTTCAAATGAAATGGAAGTTACAGTAGCCACTACTGAAAATATGGTTTACCGTGCTGGTGGAGAAGTAAAACAAATCACCGATAATCTGAAAGCTTCTGGACATGCTACACCGAACGATCTGAAGTTGATGATCAACTTGATCCAACCGAAGTACTTCATTCCTGTAACTGGAGAGTACCGTATGTTGGCAGCTCATGCTGACTTAGCTCATGAAGTAGGGATCTCATATAAAAATATCATTATTCCTGGCAAAGGGGATATCATGGAATATTCTCACAACCGCTTGACGATGTCTGGCCAAGTAGAATCTGGGAATACTATGGTAGACGGTATTGGAATCGGGGATATCGGAAATATTGTCTTGCGTGACCGTAAGCTATTGTCTCAAGATGGGATTCTGATCGCTGTGGTGACAATTAATCGTAAAACAAAAGAAATTACGTCTGGTCCACAAGTCATGACTCGTGGTTTTGTATACGTCAAAGAAAATACGCAATTGATTGAACAAAGCAGCGAAATGGTCCAAAAAGTCGTTGAAGAGAACTTACAGCAAAATGAATTTGAATGGGGAGCTTTGAAGCAAGACATCAGAGACTCATTAAGCAAATTCTTGTTCGATAAGACACGCAGAAGACCGGTTATCTTACCGATCATTATGGAAGTCAGCAATTCAAAACGCAGAAGATAAATTAAGGCATAGGCTAGGACATTTGTCCTAGCCTTATTTAAAACCCTTAATGGGTCGTTCAAAAAGTTTAGAGAGGACAAAATATGAAAACAGACCTTCAAAAAGAGATTTTAAAGCAGACAGAACAGTTTGTCTTTCAGTTATTGAAGAAAGACGCTTCCGGACATGATTGGTGGCATATTCATCGTGTACGTAATCTAGCCTTGCAAATGGCAGCTGAAGAACCCGGGGAAGTAGATGCTTTTATTTGTGAGATGGCTGCATTGCTGCATGATGTCCCAGATGAAAAATTAAATGAGACACCTGAAGCAGGAGAAAAAAAATTAACCGATTGGTTGAATCAGCTATCTTTAACCCACGCCGAAAAAGAGTCTCTTTTATTTATTGTGCTGAACTTGTCCTATAAAGGTGGAACCAATAAAATAGAGATGACTTCTATAGAGGGAAAACTCGTGCAAGATGCAGATCGGTTAGATGCCATTGGAGCAATCGGTATTGCCAGAACAATGGCTTATTCGGGTTCCCGTGGTCGGTTGATTCATGATCCTTCTAAAATGCCGAGAGAAGGGGTATCTTACGAAGAGTATCGATCTGGAGAAGATACAGCGATCATGCATTTTTATGAAAAATTATTAAAGTTGAAAGACACGATGAATACTCAAACAGGAAGATCTTTTGCTGAAAACAGACACCAGTTTATGGAACAGTTTTTGCAAGAATTTTATTTGGAGTGGGATGGGTTGAAGTAATCAGAGTATTGCAAATCAGAGAAATTAAGAACGTTTCAAGAGACATTTATTAGTCCTGTCTGTTATTCTTATACTGAAAAAGAATAATGAAAAAGGCAAGGTGAAGGGCTATGGAAAAGATAATTCTAAGAGAAGCGGTTATAGAAGATGCTCCAAAATTAGAAAATTATGCCATTGATTCAAATTCTTATATTGTTAAGCCAATGGATGCTTTAACCGAGAGTATGCATGAAACTGAAAAACACCCGATTTTGATTTTAAAGGGGCAGGAATTGATTGGTTTTTTTATCCTTCAACTTGGAGTAGGGGTGTCCACTTTTACAGACAATCCAAAAGCAATTCTATTTAGAGCACATTCGATTGATTTGAATTATCAAGGAGAAGGATATGCTAAAAAGTCTTTAGAACTGCTGCCCGACTATGTGCGCTATCATTATCCCATGATCAACGAAATTGTGTTGTCTGTCTCTATAGACAATATCAGCAGTCAAATGCTGTATATTCAATCAGGTTTTTCAAATACTCAACAACGGATCAACATAGGGGACAGTATAGAATTTGTATTAGCTAAAAAGTTAGACTAATCAAATCGTTTCAACCCGGAGAGCAGTATTGACAAGGGTTGAAATATTCGGTATAGTGAATAGGTAAAAACTGAATGAACGTCCATCACAAAGGGGTGCTTTTTTAAGCTGAGATTGAATCGATGATTCTGACCCTTCGAACCTGTTCGTTAGCACGAGCGTAGGAATTGTGACAGAGCACAAAAGTATGTAGTCTAATTACTCAAGTGATCTCCTCCTTTGTTGTTTGGCATTGTTCAAATTATAAAGGAGGTTTTTTTATGCGCAACAAAAAGTTTGGTGTGTGGATAGAAGGGACGATTATAGCTGCTTTAGCCATTGTATTATCGCTTATCCCAACAAATATCGGTCCGTCTTTTACAGTTTCATTAGGGATGGTGCCTCTCACGCTTTATGCGTTTAGGAGAGGTTTTGTTCCAGCAGTTTATGCTGGTTTTTTATGGGGGATCTTGCATTTTGTAATTGGTAATGCCTATATTCTAAGTCCTTTACAAGGATTTATTGAATATTTTATTGCCTTTGCCTTTGCAGGTTTCGGAGGATTATTTGCTGCTAAAATCCATTCGCTCAGTCAAACCGATCAGACGGTTAAATTGAATCTGTATATTGTTCTGGGAACATTTTCCGGTACGATGGCACGGTTCTTCTGGCATTTTGTAGCAGGTTATTATTTCTGGGGCAGCTACGCACCAGAAGGGATGAGTGCTTTATTGTATTCTTTCGTGACACAGATTTTGAGTGGAGTAATCACAGCGGTCGTAGTCAGCATCTTACTGATAGCGATCAAAAAAACAGCCCCACAATTATTTTCATCCGCAACACTTTAATACAAGATCAAAGGACGGGATATTACTATCTCGTCTTTTTTTGAAGCTAAAAAGGGTTGTCGGTCAAAATTATGATTGACTTTTTTTTCGACTAGTACATACTAAATAAGTAATGTTATCCTTTTTAGGAGACTGCATCAACCAACCCATAAGGAAGTGAAGCACATATGACAAAAAATAAAAGTGAAAGAAAGAAATCCCAGTGGAGTACCGTGATTCTTGTAATGGGAGGTTCAGCAATTGTCGGTTTAACAATTGGCTTTGTTGCAGGAGTATTTTTGGAAACTGATGCAATTGAATTAAATTTAAGTCTGTTGTTTATTGGGTTCATAGCTTTTTTTATCAGTTATTTGATACATATTTTACTTCATGAAATGGGTCATTTGGTATTTGGGTTGATGACCGGCTATGCTTATGTTTCTTTCCGAATAGGTTCCTTGACATTTGTCAAAGAAGAAGGAAGTATCCAACAAAAACGAATGAACTTACCTGGTACAGGAGGGCAATGTTTGATGTCCCCTCCTGCATATAACGAGGGTGATTTTCCATTTGTGTTATATAATTTAGGCGGAGTTTTAGTGAATGCAGTGCTTTCTATCGCACTATTTGGGCTAATCTTTAACGGTGTATTTTTTTCACCTGTCTTGACGATAATTTGGAGTGCTTTTGCATTGGCAGGTTTGTTTACAGCAGCAACCAATGGAATTCCGATGAAAATGGGAGGCATACCAAATGATGGCTACAATTTGTATTTGTTGTTAAAAAATCAGAAAAATAAATACGCTTTTTACACCCAACTCAAAATAAATGCTTTGATGACACAAGGAAAACGAGTGAAAGATATTCCGCTAACAACTCTTCAATTAGAAGGAGAAAAAGACTATTCCAATCCTTTAAAAGTCGCCATGTATTTATTGGAATATAACTGGTATATAGATCAGTTGAAATTTGAAGAAGCGAGACTATGCTTAACAGCTTTTGATCCGTATATAGAAGAAATGTCAGTGTTATATAAGAATGAATTAACTTGTGAACGCTTGTTTTTAGAGTTGATTCAAGATGCTGACCCGTTCATAGTGAAGAAATTTTATACCAATGAATTACAGAAATACATTAAAATGACGACTTATTTGCCGAATAAGAAACGGTTAATGATGGCTTATGAAGCTTTCCATCAACGAAATTACTCTAAAGCTATAGAATATTATAATGAATTGCAGAAAACCGCAACTATGTACCCTGTAAAAGGCGAATCAGCTATGGAACGGATGCTGGGAGAGTGGATAAAAGAAAAAATGTCCTTTCTTACTATGGCTGATGAGAAAAAAAGAGTATGATAGCTAAGGTGATGACACGACAAGTCGATATCTATGTGTTCAATGAGTAGTGTTTTTATTTGAAGAATAAGAATGTTGGAAAGAGATGTGAGCTTTAATGAACTACGTTTTTTATTTTATTTCATTGTTATTAACGGTCAATACTGTATTTGCAGCTGTTACAGTGTTTCGAGAAAAGAGAGATATTGCAGCTACTTGGGCGTGGTTGCTGGTATTAAACTTTTTGCCGGGTATAGGATTTATCATTTATTTTTTTATTGGCAAAAAGATCTCCAGAGAAAAGATTTTTGATATACAAGCTCAAGAAAGTATCGGTATGCCAGAGTTGGTGGAAGCTCAGAAACAAATGCTGATCGAAGAAGAAAAATTGTTGTCTAGCCAACAGTCCACTGAGGATTCGAAAGAAATTACCAGTTTGTTTTTGGAAAGCAGCGAATCCATGTTAACAAAAGGAAATGTCGTAGAAATGTTTACAGACGGCAAAGAAAAATTTAAATCGCTGATTCGCGATATTTACAAAGCAGAAAATCATATTCATATGATTTATTACATATTTCATAATGATCAGATAGGAAATATGGTGTTGAAAGCTTTAGAAGATAGAGCAGCAGCAGGCGTAGAAGTCTTGGTCATTTACGATGCATTAGGCTCTCGCGCTTTGAAACTGGCTTCATTTAAAAAATTAAAAGAATTAGGCGGACAAGTCGAGACCTTTTTTGGATCAAAATTGGGCTTGATCAATTTTCGAATTAACTTCCGAAATCATCGCAAAATTGTCGTTATCGATGGAAAAATCGGGTATATCGGCGGCTTTAATGTAGGAGACGAATACTTGGGCAAAGACAAGAAATTCGGCTATTGGCGAGATACTCATTTAAAAATAATCGGAAATGGAGTGCTGGCCTTGCAAAGTAGGTTTATCATGGACTGGAATGCAGCTGTACCTACCAATAAAATAGAATATGAAGAGAGGTATTTTCCTTATATCCAACGAAAAGGGAAAACCAACCTGCAGATCGTATCCAGTGGTCCAGATACAGAGATCCAACAAATAAAAAAAGGGTACATCAAAATGATCAGTATGGCAGATAAAACTGTTTATATCCAAACCCCTTATTTTGTGCCAGATGATGCACTGATTGAAACGTTGCAAATAGCTATTATGTCGGGAATAGATGTTAAAATTATGATTCCCAATAAGCCGGACCATCCTTTTATTTACCAAGCTACGTTATCGTATGCAGCGCAAATGGTAGATGCGGGAGCAGAAGTGTACATCTATGATAATGGATTCCTGCACAGTAAAACGATCGTCATCGACGGAGAAATCTGCTCAGTGGGTACAGCCAACTTTGATATCCGAAGTTTTAAACTGAATTTTGAAGTAAATGCTTTCATGTATGACCCGGCAATAGCCAAGCAACAAGAAGCTTATTTCTTTAAAGATATGGAAAAAAGTTATTTATTTACGAGGGAATTAATCGAAAAACAATCTTCATGGGTCAAATTCAAACAAAGTTTCTCACGTTTATTGTCACCGATTTTATAATAAGTAAAGGCTATCAAAAGGAAGCAGGTTAATCAACTACTTCCTTTTTTTGCATCCTTGTAAATGAAGCAGTTTATTTTGAAAATGTTATGAAAACTTGTGTTTGAGCAGATTATTTGTAATTTCTTTCCATTTATGCAACACTTGTATAAAGTACAATTAAAAATAAAACCTAAAGAGGTGGACTAAATTGATCGAATTTAAGAATGTATCTAAAATATATAAAGACGGCACAAAAGCAGTAGAAAATATAAATTTAACCTTTAATGATGGGGAGTTTATTGTTTTTATTGGAACGAGTGGGAGTGGGAAAACAACTTCTATGCGGATGATCAATCGCATGATCGAACCTAGTAAAGGCCAAATTCTGATTGATGGGGAAGATATCATGAAGAAGGATGCAGTTGAACTGCGTAGAGGAATCGGCTATGTGATTCAACAAATCGGACTTATGCCGCATATGACGGTTTATGAAAACATTACTTTGGTTCCGAAATTGTTGAAATGGCCAGAGGAAAAGAAAAGGGAAAGAGCAGAAAGATTGATCAAACGAGTGGATCTGCCTAAAGAGTTCTTAGATCGTTACCCTAATGAACTTTCTGGAGGGCAACAACAACGGATTGGTGTTATTCGGGCATTAGCTGCTGATCAGGATATTATTCTCATGGATGAACCTTTTGGTGCGTTAGACCCGATCACGAGAGATGCTTTGCAAGAATTGGTCAAGCACCTTCAAGAAGAGATGGGACGCACCGTTGTTTTTGTTACTCACGATATGGACGAAGCATTGCAATTGGCTGACCGTATTGTCATTATGCAGAATGGTCAAGTGGTGCAATTTGACACTCCTGAAAATATTTTAGCCAACCCCGCAAATCAATTTGTTGAAGATTTCCTCGGAGAAGACCGCTTATTGCAAGCTAGACCTTCCATTCAGACTGTTGACCAAATCATGATCAAAAATCCCGTTTCTGTAACTCCAGGGAAATCTTTACAAGATGCTATTCGATTGATGCGCGACCGTAAAGTAGATACCTTATTTGTTACTGATGACTCAGGTGTTTTAAAAGGAATGGTAGGACTGGAAGACATTGACCGTTACCGCAGAACAGCGACCAGTGTTGGTGATGTGATGCAAGGTGAAATCCGCTTTGTCCGTTCGGGCACATTGTTGCGTGATACTGTTCAACGTATGTTGAAAATCGGATTTAAAAATATCCCGGTCGTAGATCAAAAAGGGAAATTGATTGGATTGGTAACAAGAGGTTCTCTTGCAGAAATCGTGTACGACAATATTTGGGGAGATCTGGAAGAAGCAAAAGATATTCCCTTGGGAACTACTCCTGAAATAAGTGGAGAGCAATAGAAAGGACGGGTATGCATGATAGATTTTTTAACTGACAATGGTTCGCAACTTCTATTATTGACATGGGAGCACCTATATATATCCGCTATTGCTTTAGTTTTAGGGATACTTTTAGCTGTACCCATCGGAGTTATACTGACTAGATATAAACGAATCGCAAGTGGATTCATTAGTGCAATCACAGTGTTGCAGACTATACCATCACTGGCTTTATTGGCCTTAATGATTCCATTGTTCGGAATTGGAAAATTCCCAGCTATTATTGCGTTATTTTTGTATTCTTTGATGCCAATATTGAGAAATACGTATATTGGGATGGAAGGAGTAGACAAAGATTTGATCGATGCAGCTAAAGGGATGGGAATGACTAATAGGCAATTGATTTTCTCTGTTGAGTTGCCGCAAGCAGCTCCTGTTATCATGGCTGGCATACGTTTATCTGGTGTGTATGTTATTGCATGGGCTACTTTAGCTTCTTACATTGGCGGAGGCGGTTTAGGCGACTTTATCTTTAACGGCTTAAACTTATATATTCCCGAGTTGATTATTGGTGGAACGATCCCTGTTACCATACTAGCGTTGCTGGTAGATTTTCTTTTAGGAAAAGTAGAAGAAAAAGTCACTCCAGTCAACTTGCGAACTGCGAAATAGGAGGATACAACATGAAATATTTGAAGAAGAAAAAAACGATTGCCTTGTCGCTTTTTAGCGCGTTGGCTTTAGCAGGGTGTTCTCTACCAGGTCTTGGAAGCGGGACATCTGGTGAAGGAATCACAGTAGCTGGTGTAACTTCGACAGAAGGATTGATCATGAGTTATGTAGTTGAGGGAATGGTCGAGCATTATATGGATGATATAGATGTTCAAGTCATCAATAATTTAGGTTCTTCAACAGTAAGTCATCAGGCTTTATTAAATGGAGATGCAAATATTGCTGGTGTTAAATATACTGGGACTTCATTGACGGGAGAATTAGGTCATGCGCCGATCACAGATTCTGAAGAAGCCCTGAAAGTAGTTGTAGAAGGGTTCCAAACGGAATTTGATCAAACGTGGTTCCCTTCATATGGGTTTGCTAACTCATATGCCTTTATGGTGACACAAGAAACAGCTGATGAATATGATTTGGAAACAATCAGTGATTTGGAACCATACGCTCAAGATATGCAGGCTGGTGTGGACAATTCGTGGATCGAACGAGAAGGAGACGGGTACGATGCTTTCTTAGATACTTATGGATTTGACTTTAACAGAGTTTACCCTATGCAAATCGGTTTGGTTTATGATGCTTTGGCCGCTGGGGAAATGGATATCATCTTAGGTTATTCTACAGATGGACGTATTGCCAGTTATGATCTGGTAGTTCTAGAAGACGATTTGAGGTTATTTCCTCCTTACGATGCAAGTCCTGTTGCTACTAATGAGGTATTAGAAAATTATCCCGAATTAGAAGAAATTTTATTGAAACTAGAAGGAACGATCAGTGAAGAACAGATGCAAACAATGAATTATGAAGCAGACAACAATTTAAAAGAGCCGCAAGTAGTTGCGGAAGAATTTTTACAAGACAACAACTATTTTGAAGATACGTCAGTTTCTACGAACGGAGGGGAATAGCATGAATATTACAGACATGAATGTTTTCGAGCAATTGATTTATTATTTCTCTCAAAACGGTGCTTATGTGTGGAGTCAATTTATTCGGCATTTTTTGATGTCGATATATGGCGTTTTATTTGCAGCCATCATTGGTATCCCAATCGGTTTTTGGATTTCCAGACATGGAAATTTAGCTAAATGGGTAATCGGGATAGCCAATGTGCTTCAAACGATCCCTTCCTTAGCTATGCTGTCGATATTGATGTTAGGTTTTGGTTTAGGAGCTACAACCGTAGTCGTGACGATTTTCCTTTATTCTCTACTGCCGATTCTAAAAAATACCTATGCGGGAGTCCGAAGTGTAGATGACAGTTTGCTAGACACTGGAAAAGGTATGGGAATGACAAGAAGGCAAGTCACTACAATGGTAGAATTGCCGTTAGCTTTATCGGTTATCATGGGTGGAATTCGTAATGCCCTTGTAGTTGGTATTGGTATCGGAGCCATAGGAACCTTTATTGGTGCTGGAGGATTAGGGGACATTATCGCAAGAGGGGTTAATGCCACTGATGGTGGAGCGATTATCCTAGCTGGTGCTATTCCAACTGCTTTAATGGCTGTTATTGCCGATGTCGTTTTAGGATGGATCGAAAAAAAATTAGATCCGACACAATCCACCCGATTGTTCGAGTCAAAGGTAGCGCAACCAAAAAATTAAGCACTAAAAAACAAAAGATACAGGGTTCATTTATACGGAATCCTGTATCTTTTGTTTTTTTTTTTTGAGTTATTTAGCAGTGCGTTTTGTCAATTGGATATAGCGAATTTCATCCATTTTGATCATAGAGATTGTTTTTTTATCTAAACTAGACAGAATAATTTTCTCGTTATCTTTAGGAGAGATCATTAGTTTTCCAGTGTATTCATGAAAAGCGAAACTGTTGCTTCGATCAGTGGTTTGAATGATAATGGGTTTGGATTTTAAGTGAGCCTGTTCTAAAAAATAAAGGATTTGTTCCATTGGCATTTGGGGCAGTAGAGTGGGTGAAGCGGCATCTGTCAAAAATAATTTTGTTTTTTGCAAAAAGCTAAAAGCAGATAATGTTACGGCACTATTTTTTTCCATGTGTGCATCCTCCAAACATTTGTTCGTTTTCTATATTATACGAACAAATGTTCAATAATGCAATCTTTTATTTTCTCTTTTTAATTTTCGCAAAACCTGTCATAATAAAGAAGGAATAAAATACTAAAGGTCGGAGTGAGTTGAATGAGTTATAAATTGATCACAGATTCTTGTTGCGATTTGCCTTATACGTTTATTGAAGAACAAGACATCGATGTAGTGAATTTAACTGTTCATATGAATGGAAAAGAATTGGTTGATGATATGGGCAAAATATTTGACCGCAATCAATTTTTTCAAGAATTAAAAGAAGGAGCTATGGCTACTACTTCTCAAATCAATATTGGTACATATATCGATGTGTTTGAAAAGTACGTAAAAGAAGAGATTCCTGTTTTGTATATAGCTTTTTCTTCAGCTTTAAGTGGTTCTTACAATAATGCTGTTGCGGCTGTAGAACAATTAAAAGAAGACTATACAAATGTGAATATCACTATTGTAGATTCCAAAGCTGCTTGTCTAGGAGAAGGTTTACTAGTTTATGAAGCTGCGATGCGCAAATCAGCAGGAGCTTCAATAGAGGAAGTTGCTAAATGGCTGGAAGACAATAAAATGAAGCTCCATTCGTGGGTCACTGTTGATGACATTAAACATTTGGAACGCGGAGGAAGAGTCTCTGCGTTATCAGCTACTTTAGGAACGTTATTGAACGTAAAACCTATCATAGTTGTTAATCCGGCAGGAGGTTTAGTACCAGCTGGTAAAGTCCGAGGACGTAAAAAGTCTTTACACCATTTAGTGAGTAAAACCGTTGAAGGAATTATAAACCCTGAACAACAAACAATTTTTATTGGGCATGTAGGTGTACCAGACGAAGCTGAGATGGTAAAACAAGAACTCCTAGAGCAAATCACTGTAAAAGATATCAAGATTTATCCGTATGGACCAACGATTGCGTCTCATACTGGGTATGGTTCACTCTCGATTTTTTCTATGGGAGAAGAAAGAGTATAAGAGACGTTCGTTATTATTGATTAAATATTTTTAAGCGTGTAAAGTTGGTATATGTTATACTATATATATTGTTGTAACAGTAAAAAAGTGCTATTATTTTTAGTATGTAGGAAATGTCCAGAGTAAGATAAATTCTATATAGAGTAATGCAATTGTTACTCATTATTAAAAAAAACTTAACGCCCTGATTGAATAACCGATATAGATCTTGCATGCTTAGTCTATATTGACGAAATAATTCGATTGTGTTAATGTTTTATTAGTTAAATAAGCAAAATCGGTTGGGCATTAGCTTTCAAGAAGACGTCTTCTAGGGTGAGAAGATTCTTCTTTGCTGATGTCTTTTTTTGCACTTTTAAGGGGGTGAAGGAATGGGACTCGAAGCTGTTGAATATGTTAAACAAGCTGAAGAAAAAATTGAAGAATTGCGAAAAAATAGTCAATCTGAAGCAGGGAAAATTGTTTCAGATGCTGAAAAAACAATTCAACACAATAAAGAAATCCTTGAACAAGATTTAACGAAATTTGAAGAGGATGAAAAAGAGAAATACAGCACATTGTTAGCAAATGATAAACAGGTTATTGCAGAGGAAGTTGCTCAAGAAAAAGAGAAGATTCAACAAGTTGTTGAAAAGAATAAAGATGAAGTTGTCAATGAACTATTGAAGGTGGTGTTTAAACGTTATGGCAATAGCTAAAATGAAACAAATAACACTTTTAGCGGAACAAGCCAATAAAGAGCAGCTTTTAAAAGCAGTACAAGAGTTGCAAAAGCTTGAACTATTTGATTTGTCAACTTTAGAAGAAACTGAATTACTTGATTATTATTCTCGTGAAACTCTACCTCAAAACAGAGGCATCTATGAGGAAAATATGAAAACGATTCAAAGTACATTGGCTTATCTAAATCAATACGTCAAACAACCCAGTGCTTTGAAAAAAATGCGACAAGGAAGAAAAGAGTATACACTAAAAGAATTGGAACAAAAAGTGGCTGATTTTCCTTTAGATCGAGTAATTGATGAAGTTAGACAAATTGAAAAAGAAATAATTGATATTAATCAACAGCGGAAAAATTTGACGGATACTGAAAATTTCTTAAGAAGATGGGAACGATTAGACTTTAATCCGAATGATTTAGAGGATTTTAAAGTTACAACCGGAAGAATCGGGACTATTTCTTCAGTAAATGCTGAAGATTTTAACGATGCTGTAAAAGAATCTGGTTTTGCTTATGTTGAAGAAATATTCCGATATAAAGATGAAGCAGCGTATTTAGTCATCGCACCATCGGCTTCATTTGCAGAAGTAAATGAAGTGTTGAATCAATTCCAGTTCACAAAATTGAATTATCCATACCAAGATGTGCCTAAAGAAGAATTGAAATCAGTTTTAGGCTCATTGAATAAACTTTCTGAAGAAGAAAATAAGTTGAAAGAGAAACTTCGCGCTTATAGTTCTGATATTGACAATCTAAAGTTGTCAGAAGAATATTATTCTAATTTAGTACAGCGTGAGAACGCTAAATCTTTATTATTAAATGGAAGCAGTTTGTTTATTTTAAATGGGTGGCTTGAAGAAGAAGAAGTTGCTGACTTAACTATCATATTAGACAAACATGTGGGGCAGGAAAATTATGCTCTCATGTCAGATGAAATCCGCATGAGAGATTATGATTTTGTTCCCACAGTATTAAAAAACAACTCTGTAGTTGAGCCTTTTGAAAGTGTAACTGAAATGTACAGTTTACCAAAATACAATGATATAGATCCTACGCCTTTAATGATGCCTTTTTACCTAGTATTCTTTGGTATGATGAGTGCTGACTTAGGTTACGGACTTGTGTTGATGGCTGCGACATTTGCTGCACTGAAGCTCTTTAATTTAGACAAAGGTACAGCAAGATTTATACGCTTTTTCCATTTGCTATCTTACTCAGTCATCGTATGGGGACTCATTTACGGAAGTTTCTTCGGGGCCGCATTGCCAGTACAGTTATTATCGACAACGAATGATGTCATCACTATTCTCATTCTTTCTGTTGTCTTTGGTTTTGTTCAATTGGTGTACGGCTTAGTGATAAACGGAGTTGTAAAATGGAAACAACAACAACGTGCATCAAGTTATGTCGATGGATGGGCTTGGGCTGGTGTATTAATCGGTTTAGTTCTATTAGTTGTAGACATGATGGTTATGCCGAATGATATCATTCGTATAGTATCCTACGTCTTAATCTTTGCAAATGTTATCGGAATTATTCTTATTTCTACTTTGGCATCTAAGAAAAAAGGCCTAGGATTTGCGTTAGGTTTGTATAATTTATATGGTGTCACAGGGTATGTAGGTGACTTGGTAAGTTATACTAGACTGATGGCTCTTGGAATATCAGGTGGGAGTATTGCTGTCGCTTTCAACTCAATTGTACTCTATCTTCCTGTGGCTGCTAGATTTACTATAGGGATAGTGTTGATTGTTGCATTGCATGCATTAAATATCTTCTTAACTTATTTAAGTGCTTATGTGCATACCGCACGTTTGCAATACGTTGAGTTTTTCGGCAAGTTTTTTGAAGGTGGCGGTAGAGCTTTATCCCCACTGAAAACTCTCGAAAAACACATTTATCTAAAGAAAGACACAAAATAGTTTAAAAAAATTGATATATTTATAAATGGAGGAATTACAAATGGAAAACTGGTTAACTTTTTTTGCTGAAAATAATGGTGGTTTAATGTTCGCTGCATTAGGAGCAGGTATGGCAACAATCTTCGCAGGTATTGGTTCGGCTAAAGGTGTTGGGATGACAGGGGAAGCTGCTGCAGCTTTAACAACAGAACAACCGGAAAAATTCGGTCAAGCATTGATTCTTCAATTGCTTCCAGGTACTCAAGGACTTTACGGATTCGTTATTGCATTCTTGATTTTCTTAAATTCAGGAGCAGATACTACTTTAGCTCAAGGTCTGTATATGTTTATGGCTTCTTTACCAATTGCTTTTACTGGTCTGTTTTCTGGTATGTATCAAGGACGCGTTGCTTCTGCAGGTATCCAAATTTTAGCTAAAAAACCTGAACATGCAACTAAAGGGATTATCTATTCTGCCATGGTAGAAACTTATGCTATCTTAGGGTTTGTTATTTCATTCTTACTTGTATTAAATGGCTAATGATTCATTCTATAGTCTATAAAGTAAAACAGAATGGAGGGAAAACATGGCTGACTTAAAATTACTCACAGATCGATTAATGGAAAATAAACGATCAGAAATTCAAGTCGTTATTCAAGAAGCAGAGAAAGAAGCGCAACAATTAATTCAAGCTTCAACTGAGGAATTGGCAATGGAAAAGCAAAGACGTCAAGAACGAATTCAAGCTGAGCAAAAAGCTCAATATGAAAAAGATAAAAATGCCTTATCCAATCAAAAAAGAAATCAATTGTTAGCTGAAAAACAACAAGCTATAACTGCTGTATTCGATTCAGCTAAAGAACGAATGGAACAATTGAATCAAGAGGAATTCCAACAGTTTCTAGCTGCTGTTTTGGAGCAATACGAAAACAAAGAAGTAGAACTAGTGGTTGGAGAAAAATCTCGTTCATTTGTTTCTTCTCAATGGATAGAAAAGCAAAATCAAGCAGGAAACAATGTTCGTCTGAGTGATGAGCAAGTTTCTAAAAAAGCAGGATTTGTTATTCGTCACAAAGGTATCGACTACAACTACATTTTTGATGCTTTAGTAGATGATACGAGAGAAGATGTCTTACCAACTGTATCACAAAAATTGTTTCAATAAGGAGGAGGAGAATAAATGAAAGATACAGCATTTGCTGGATCGAATGCAAGAATTCGCGTTTATGAGAGCAGTCTCCTTCAAAATGATCAATTTGAACGTATGTTGCAAGCCAATAGTTTTGAAGAAGCAACTCTGGTCTTAAAAGATACTCCTTACCGTAATGATGTAGAAGAACTTTTAGAAACAAGAGATTACGATGCCTTGCTGACGAAAGAATTGCAACGTGTCTATGCAGAAATGTTTGCACTAAGTCCTGATCCTGACTTAGTGGAACTGTTTTCATTGCGGTATACGTATCACAATCTAAAAGTTTTATTTAAAGCTAAAATCACAGGAGAAGACTTTGACTCAATGCTGATTCCGATCGGGAAGGCACCAATGTCTGCTTACCGACAAGCTGTTGAGGTGGGTACCTCAGAAGACTTGGATCAAGCGTATATCGACAGCATACAAGAAGTCTTAATTGCAGAGGAAGAATACCACAATATTCAATCTGTAGACATTATCTTGGATCGTCGTTATTTTACTCATTTAAGATGGTTGGCTGAAAGAATAGGTAATGCAAAAATTCTTGATTTTGTGAAATATTACATTGACTTGAATAACTTATCTACTTTATCCAGAGCCATTAAACAACAAAAAAGCCGTAATTTCTTAGTCACTATTTTGTCCAGCTCTGGTAATATTCCAAAAGAAGAATTAGTAGAGTTAGGCAAAGAGGATCTAGAAAGTGCTGGGAAAATCTTATCTGAAGGTAATTTTGCTTCTATTGTGCAAGCTTCATTGGACACTGAAACACATGAGTTATCTCCAGTAAAAGTTGATTTAGAAACAGATAATGCTGTGATGGAAACGATGCAAAAAGCTAAATTACAGCCTTTTGGTCCGCTCCCATTATTAGCCTTTATTCACGCTAAAGAAACAGAAGTTAAAAACTTGCGGATGATTTTGGCAGGGAAAGAAAACGGCCTGCCAATAGAGAGCGTAAGAGAAAGGATGCGTATGAATTATGGCTCATAAAATTGGAGTAGTTGGAGATAAAGACTCTATCTTACCATTTAAAATGTTGGGCTTTGATGTTTTCTACGCATCTGAAGCCAAAGAAGCCAGAAAAACGGTTGATCACTTAGCCAAAAATGAGTATGGCATTATTTACCTCACTGAAGCATTGGGGGAAAAGATACCAGATACGATTAGTCGTTATGACAGCAAAATACAACCCGCAATTATTTTGATCCCCAATCATACTGGAACATTGAATATTGGGAAAAAACGCATTCAAGATAATGTTGAAAAAGCAGTGGGACAAAATATTTTATAGGAGGTAACCAGTTTGGATAAAGGAAAAATTGTAAGTGTCTCTGGGCCGCTTGTTACGGCTGAAGGCATGGAACATGCCAATATTCAAGATATCTGTAGAGTCGGGAATCTTGGATTGATTGGTGAAATTATTGAAATGCGAGGAAGCATTGCCTCCATTCAGGTATATGAAGAAACTTCAATGGTAGGACCAGGAGAACCAGTAGAAACAACAGGAGAAGCTTTATCTGTTGAACTTGCACCTGGGATTATGTCACAAATGTTTGATGGAATCCAAAGACCCTTAGATACTTTCTTGAATCGCGCAGAAAGTAACTATCTAAGTCGTGGTGTTTCTATTGAACCCCTAGACCGTGAGAAAAAATGGGAATTCAAACCAGCAGTTACTATTGGAACTATAGTATCTACTGGAGATGTTATTGGACATGTTCAGGAAACACCAGTTGTGGACCATAAAATTATGGTTCCTGTGGGAGTAGAAGGAACAGTAACAGCTATTGAAGCTGGACAATTCAACATTACAGAAACGATCTACGTACTTGAAACAGAAGAAGGCAAAAAAGAATTTACGATGACTCAAAAATGGCCTGTTCGTAAGGGACGCCCAGCAGCTCGTAAATTAAACCCTACAACGCCTTTAAAAACAGGACAACGTGTTATCGATACGTTATTCCCAGTTGCTAAAGGTGGTTCAGCTGCTGTTCCAGGTCCTTTCGGTGCTGGAAAAACAGTTGTACAACACCAAATCGCAAAATATGCCGATGTAGATATCGTAGTATATGTTGGGTGTGGAGAACGTGGAAACGAAATGACGGACGTTATCAACGAATTCCCTGAATTGATTGATCCGAATACAGGCGAATCGATTATGGCACGTACGATTTTGATTGCCAATACTTCAAACATGCCCGTTGCAGCTCGTGAAGCTTCTATTTATACAGGGATTACGATTGCAGAATACTTCCGTGATATGGGATATAGTGTGGCTATCATGGCTGACTCTACTTCTCGTTGGGCAGAAGCGTTGCGTGAAATGTCTGGACGTTTAGAAGAAATGCCAGGGGATGAAGGTTATCCAGCTTATTTAGGAAGTCGTTTAGCTGAATTCTACGAACGTGCTGGAAAAGTTGTTGCTTTAGGTAATGAAGGCAGAGAAGGGAGCATCACTGCTATTGGGGCTGTTTCGCCTCCGGGTGGAGATACTTCTGAACCGGTTACTCAAAATACTATGCGTGTAGCAAAAGTATTCTGGGGACTAGATGCAGGTCTATCAAGAAAACGTCACTTCCCAGCCATTAACTGGTTGGACTCTTATTCACTTTATGTAAATGAAATGACAGCTTACATTGGTGAAACATTAGGTGTTGACTGGAACAAAATGGTTACTCGCAGTTCTTCTTTACTACAAGATGAAGCAGAACTACAAGAAATCGTTCAATTAGTTGGGGCAGAATCATTATCTGAAAGAGACCGCTTGAAATTAGTTATTGCACGTATGATCCGTGAAGACTACTTGCAGCAAAATGCTTTTGATGATGTAGATTCCACCACTTCTATCCAAAAACAATACGAAATGTTGCACACAATTCTGACTTTTGAAGAAGAAGCGAAAAAAGGAATGGAATTAGGCGCCTACTTTGATGAAATCATCCAAGGCACGGTAGACGTAAGAGAACGTATTGGTCGCGGTAAGTTCTTACCTGAGAATAAAATTGCTCAATTTGCAGACATACGTAACTCTATTCAAGAAACCATTCACCAAGTTGTTGAAAAAGGAGGAATGGATACAGATGCTTAAAGAATACCGTACAATCAATGAAGTTGTAGGTCCTTTGATGACTGTTGAAGGTGTCGAAGGTGTTAAATTTGATGAATTAGTAGACATTCAAATGCAAAACGGTGAAAAACGCAGAGGCCAAGTTTTAGAGATCAATGGCGACAAAGCCATGGTTCAAATCTTCGAAGGTCCTTCTGGAATCAACTTACGTGACACCAAAGTCCGTTTCACCGGTAAACCTTTATCTTTGGGAGTTTCTGAAGACATGGTTGGTCGTGTGTTTAACGGGATGGGTGAAGTAAACGACGGTGGCCCAGAAATTATTCCGGAAAAAACCTTAGATATCAATGGTGAAGCGATTAATCCTATGGCTCGTGACTACCCGGATGAATTTATTCAAACCGGTATTTCAAGTATTGACCACCTGAACACATTAGTTCGTGGACAAAAATTGCCCGTATTTTCTGGATCAGGTTTACCACATAAGGAATTGGCTGCTCAAATCGCTCGTCAAGCTTCAGTATTGAATTCTGACGAAAAATTTGCGGTTGTCTTTGCTGGTATCGGGATCACTTTTGAAGAAGCTGAATTCTTTATGGAAGACTTCCGTAAAACAGGTGCTATTGACCGTTCAGTAGTTTTCCTTAACTTAGCAGATGATCCTGCTATTGAACGGATCGCTACTCCACGTATGGCTTTGACAGCAGCTGAATATTTGGCCTATGAAAAAGGAATGCACGTGTTGGTTATCATGACGGACATGACAAACTATTGTGAAGCATTACGTGAAATTTCTGCTGCTCGTCGTGAAGTTCCTGGGCGTCGTGGATATCCTGGATATTTGTATACCAATTTGGCAACATTGTTTGAACGTGCTGGCCGTTTAGTTGGTTCAGAAGGTTCTGTAACACAAATTCCTATTTTAACTATGCCAGAGGATGATATTACTCATCCAATCCCTGACTTGACTGGTTACATCACTGAAGGACAAATTATTCTTTCTCGTGAGTTGTACAACAACAATGTTGAACCTCCAATCGATGTATTGCCTTCATTGTCTCGTTTGAAAGATAAAGGGACTGGGGAAGGTAAAACCAGAAAAGACCATTCTGCTACGATGAACCAATTGTTTGCTGCTTATGCAGAGGGAAAACAAGCTAAGGAATTAGCAGTTGTTTTAGGAGAATCTGCTTTATCCGATACAGACAAAAAGTTTGCAGCATTTGCGACTCAATTTGAGGAAGAATATGTAAACCAAGGATTCTATACAAACCGTACTATCGAAGATACGCTGGACTTGGGATGGAAATTGTTGTCAATCTTGCCTAGAACTGAATTGAAACGGATTAAAGATGATATGTTAGATGAATACTTACCAAAAGGGGAGTGAACCTAAATGGCTAAGTTGAACGTTAATCCGACACGTATGGAACTGGCGAACTTGAAAGACCGATTGAGTCTGGCAAGTCGTGGGCACAAATTATTAAAAGATAAACAAGATGAATTGATGCGTCAGTTTATTGAATTGATCAAAAAAAACAATCAACTGCGTACTGTGGTAGAAGACAAGCTGATTTCTGCAATGCAATCTTTCGTCATGGCGAAATCATTGCTGAATGAAAAATACATTGAAGAATTGGTGGCAGTTCCTCCACGTACGGTTAATTTAAGTGTTTATGAAAAAAATATTATGAGTGTTAACGTTCCGGTAATGAATTTTGATTACTCCGAAGAAGATGACAATACCAGTGATATTTCTTATGGTTATTTAAATTCCAATAGTGAATTAGATGTTTCTATCGAAGAAATGTCAGCTGTTATGAAGGAACTTTTGGAGTTGTCAGAAATCGAAAAAACGTGTCAATTATTGGCGGATGAAATTGAAAGCACAAGACGTCGAGTGAATGCATTGGAATACCGCACTATTCCACAATTGGAAGAAACCATTTATTTCATTCAAATGAAATTAGATGAAAGCGAACGTGCTGAAATCACTCGATTGATGAAAGTGAAGGATATGGGGTAATCGGTAGTTGTTTACTGCTCATCCTTTGGTGCTAGTCTGTAAGGAGAAGAAAGAAGACCAATTTGGTTTTCTTTCTTCTCTATTTTTTTGACCCATAAGGAGGTAAAATGCGCTTTTCTTTCAGATAAGACTGAATTCCAGTTATACTGTAAGCAATACGTACTATAGGAGCGGATTAGTTTATGAAGGAAGCAGAAAACTTATTACAACCTCAACCAGAAGACAAAAAAATAGCCCTGGTTCTTGGTGGAGGCGGTGCGCGTGGTTCTTATCAAGTTGGCGTTTGGAAAGCATTGAAAGAGTTGGGAGTAGCGTTAGATATTATTACAGGTACCTCTGTAGGAGCTTTGAACGGGGCGGTGATTTTACAAGGAGATTATGAACTAGCTGAGCGGATGTGGAAAGAATTAGAAGTCAATCACGTTGTAGAGTTTGAGTTGTCTTCCAAGCCGTCTAATTTTAACGAATACAGTGAGATATTAAGTAAATTCTTATTAACGGCCATAAAAAACAGAGGGATAAGTTCTAAGCCGCTGCTGACTTTAATTAGAGAGTACATCATTAAAGAAAGTGAAATTCGAAAGAGCGGGATTGAATTTGGACTGACAGTTACTGAAATGGTCAGCAGAGAAAGACAGATTTTTTACCTTGAAGATATTCCGGAAGGGCAGTTGGATCTTTATCTTTTAGCGAGCGCATCCCTGTATCCTGCTATGTCTGCTACAATGATTGAAGATAAAGAATATATAGATGGAGGCTATAGCGAAAATGTTCCGGTAGATGTGGCTCTTAAACGGAATCCCACACACCTCATCATTGCAGACATCAACATCAACGGGAAAGTCCGAAACTATTCTGTCCCTGATAATGTTGAATCGTATCATATTACCAGCAAGTGGCCCTTAGGAGATATGTTGTTGTTCGACGGAAATCGAGCTGAAGTCAATATTCAACTAGGCTACTTGGATGCCATGAAAAAATTTGGCAAGTACGAAGGTTCGTGGTATACATTTGACAAAAGAAGCTTTCAAGATCATTATAATCAGTTTTATAAAGAAGTGGCTTTATTTCTTGAACAGTCACAGCAGCAGATAAAAAATTATTTGCTAGACGAAAAAAATCAGCGGTTTTTATTGGAACAATTGAATATCAACTGGTATGGCAGAGTTCAAAAAGAAGCATTTACTTATGCTTTTCATGAATTGACAGGTAAGATGTTTCATCTGCACCCAACAAAAGTTTATACGTTTGATGAATTTGAAAAAGAAGTTAAAGCGAAATATGAACAAATGACTCAAAAAATGTCTTTTGATGATGTCATCGCAGTTATTCAAAATTCGGGAACGAGTGATATCATCAAGACAGCTAAAGAATGGCAAGAAGAATTTAGAGAAAGTATTCCTTTATTATCCAATCTTAAAGTATGTTTTTATTTCTTATCGATTTTAGAAAACCAGCATAAAAATGAATTGAACGATTGGAAAGTCCAATTGATAATTCGTGTTCGTCCATATCCTTTTTTAATTGCGTTATTTCTATTCTTTTTAAACAAAAGAGGCTAGTTTCTATTTATAACTAGGTAAAATACCAAATAAAGCCTTTAAAAGTTAAAAAGTAGTACAGTAAGTTACTGTTTTATGTTAAACTAGAAGATAAGCAAAAAAAATCTAAAAAGACTTTTTCAATTTTCTTAATCGAGGTGAACGAAATGGCACAAAAAATCTCTTTTGACATCAAAGAAGAAATTTTAGTACTTTCTCAGAATGCAAAGGGTTGGCAGAAAGAATTGAATCTAGTTAGCTGGAATGGTAATCCACCAAAATTTGATTTACGCGAATGGTCTCCTGAACATGATAAAATGAGTAAAGGGATTACGTTAACCAATGAAGAAATGAAAAAGTTGACAGATTTTTTAAAAGAGTCTGAATTCATGTAATGAGGATCATCTTTAGGTGTAAACTGTGTAGATAGGAAGGGTAACATATGACTGAACGTGGTTTATTGATTGTTCTTTCTGGACCGTCCGGAGTAGGAAAAGGGACAGTAAGAAAAGCAATTTTTGATAGTGGAGAAATCGATTTTGAATATTCAATCTCTATGACGACTCGTAACCAACGAGTTGGTGAAGAAGATGGAGTAGATTACTTTTTTAGATCTAGAGAAGCCTTCGAAAAATTGATTGAAACTGGCGGCTTGTTAGAGTATGCTGAATATGTAGGCAATTACTACGGAACACCGCTTGAGTATGTAGAAGAAACGTTGTGCAAGGGTAAAGATGTTTTCCTTGAGATCGAGGTCAATGGAGCAAGGCAAGTACGCGAAAAAATGCCTGACGGAATTTTTATTTTCTTAACTCCCCCCGATATTATGGAGCTCAAAACCCGTATTCTTAATCGAGGCACTGAAGAAATAGCTTTAGTCGAAAAACGTTTGGAAAAAGCTGTTGAAGAAATCAAAATGATGGATCACTATGATTACGCTGTTGTGAATGATCAAGTAGAGAATGCAGTCGCTAAAATCAAACATATTATCGAAAGTGAACATTTAAAAGTACCTAGAGTCATAAACAGATATAAAAAAATCGTTGAGGAGATGTGAGAATTATGATGTTGGATCCTTCTATAGATGCATTATTGGAAAAAATAGATTCAAAATATTCTTTAGTAATCGTAGCTAGTAAAAGAGCGTATGAATTGGAAGCAAAAGCAATGCCAATGCTGGAAGAATATAAATCATTTAAAAATGTTGGACGAGCTTTAGAAGAAATTTCAAGTGGGGATTTAGTGATTGATCCTACTACAGTAGAACCAGAAGCTTAATCAATCGATAAAGGAGTGGAACAGCGTAAAAATGTTCCACTCTTTTGTTTTTTTTATAGTGCGAAATCTTTAAGACATAGCGTATATTCAATGCGGCAATCGCTTTATTCCATTCTCTTTAAAGACAAATGGGTTGTTTTTTAGTAGAATAGAGAAGAATGCATGGTTAAAAATGCACTAAAGATCGGGGGAAATCAGAGTGTTAAATGGGAAGAAAATAGCGGTATACATTACTGGCGGTATCGCTGCCTATAAAGCAGCAGACTTGGTAAGACGATTGATCATAGGAGGTGCTGAAGTGAAAGTAGCTATGACATCAGCAGCGACAGAATTCATAACGCCTTATACGTTACAAATATTAAGCAAACACGATGTGTATACAGATATTTTTGACGAAAAGGATTCTGCAAATGTCAGTCATGTTCATTTAGCAGATTGGACTGAGTTGGCTGTTGTAGCACCTGCTACAGCCAATATCATGGCAAAAATGGCTAATGGAATCGCAGATGATTTTGTGACCACTACATTGTTGGCGACAACTGCTCCGATAGTGATTGTTCCTGCAATGAATACGCATATGTTAGAAAATGCAGCTACGGTACGCAATTGGCGACAGTTGGAGAACGATGGGCACTTTATTATGGAACCTGATACAGGATTTTTAGCAGAAGGTTACGATGGAAAAGGACGTTTTCCAGAGCCGGAAAATATTGTAGAGACTATTCAAAGCTTCTTATTAAAACATCAACAAGACTTGCCTTTAAGCGGAAAGAAATTTGTAATAACTGCCGGGGGAACTAAAGAGCGGCTCGATCCTGTTCGCTACATTACCAATGATTCTTCTGGGAAGATGGGATACAGCTTAGCAGCCGCAGCTAGAGATATGGGAGCAGATGTGACGTTGGTATCTGCATCTTCTGCGTTAAAAAAACCTTTTGGGGTCCAGCTGGTCCCTGTAGATTCTGCAAGAGAAATGTATGATGCTGTTTTTGATCAATTTGAACAAGCGGACGCAGTCATTATGGCAGCGGCCGTGTCCGATTACACTCCTATAGATCAAGCCAGACAAAAAATTAAAAAAAGTGAAGCTGTTCTAACGATTTCTTTAGCTAAAACAACAGATATTTTAGCTACAATGGGTCAAGAAAAAACGCATCAATACTTAGTAGGGTTTGCGGCCGAAACGCATGATGTAGCAAGCTATGCGAAAGGAAAACTGGAAAAGAAGAAGGCTGATATGATCATAGCCAATGACGTTTCCAAACCGCATGCCGGATTCAATAAAGATACGAACGAAGTGACCATTTTTTCAACGGATGAAGAACCGGTGGAAGTATCCGTTAGATCCAAAAAAGAGGTTGCTGAGGAGATCATTCAGCAAGTGATTAAGAAAATGAGCAAGTAAAGGTGTGAAGTGATTTTGAATTTAATCGCTAAAGTGATCGTTGATGTTCCAACGATGCAAACAAATCAACCATATGATTATCAAATACCAGAAGAATTTGCAGAACAAATTTTTCCGGGAATGAGAGTAGAAGTTCCTTTTGGACAAGGGAAAAGAGTTGTCCAAGGATTTGTCGTTTCAGTAGTTGAAGAAGCTTCATTTAGCGGGAAATTAAAAAGAATATCAGGTGTAATGGACTTACATCCCGTTTTGAACGATGAATTGATTCAATTAGGAAAAGACATGGCAGACAGAACATTCAGTTTTCAAATAACGTGTTATCAAACGATGCTTCCGGCAGTATTGCGGGCCAAGTATGAGAAAAGTATTCGTCTCATTGATGAACTGGATGAAGATCAGTTTTTTGAATTGTTCAAAGGAAAAGATGAAATTACCTGGGATGATGCCGTAAACCGCGGAATTTTACCAAGATTGACGCAACTCAAGAAACAAGATGTTGTTGAAGTGGTCTATTCTGTAAAAAATCGTGCCAGTAAGAAAAAAAGAAGAATGGTAAAGCCAGCTCTGTCTTTTGAACAATTGGAAGAGGAAAAAATGAGTTTGCGAAAAACAGCTAAAAAGCAGCTGCGTTTATTAGATATCCTGCAGTCATTATCTTTGTCTGAGCAATCCATCAGTACTCAAGAACTGAGCAAACTGTACGAGCTGCTGTCTCCGGTCATTCGTGAAGCGGAAAAGAAACATTGGCTGACAGTGTTTGAAGAAGAAGTGTACAGAGATCCATTTAAAGAGCAGACCTTTGAAAAAACTTCCCCTCATATACTGACTGAACAACAGCAACAAGCTTTTGAAGCGATTCAATCAGCAGTCACTCATCAGCGGTCAGAGACTTTTCTGTTAAGAGGAGTTACAGGCAGCGGGAAAACGGAGATTTATTTACAAACCATTGCTTCCGTATTGGAAAAGGGCCAAACGGCATTGATGCTGGTCCCGGAAATTGCATTGACACCTCAAATGGTGACGAGTTTTAAAGGTCGTTTTGGAGATGAAGTAGCTGTTTTGCATAGTGGGTTATCTGACGGTGAAAAATTTGATGAATGGCGCAAGATTGAACGAGAAGAAGCAAAAGTAGTCGTTGGTGCTCGTTCGTCTATATTTGCACCGGTGAAAAACTTAGGGGTCATTATCATGGATGAAGAACACGAGAGCAGTTACAAGCAAGATGAAAATCCACGTTACCATGCTCGAGACGTCGCTGCGTGGCGTTCTGAATTTCATAATTGTCCATTGATTTTAGGGAGCGCAACACCTTCTTTAGAATCTCGTGCCAGAGCTCAGAAAAAAGTATATACATTAGTGGAATTGCCTGATCGAGTCAATCAGAGAATGCTGCCGGAAGTGGCTATTGTAGATATGCGTGATGAAGGGAAAAGCGGAAATCGCAGCAGTTTTTCATTAGTATTGCAAGAAAAAATTCGCGATCGCTTGGCTAAAAAAGAGCAGATTGTATTGATGCTCAATCGAAGAGGGTATTCCTCATTCGTGATGTGCCGAGATTGCGGTTTTGTGCTGCCGTGTCCAAACTGTGATATTTCTTTGACACTCCACATGGATACTAAAAGTATGAAATGCCATTATTGTGGACACGAAGAAGCGATCCCTCACACTTGTCCTGTTTGCAAAAGTTCTAAAATCCGGTATTATGGTACCGGGACGCAAAAAATCCAAGAGGAATTAGAGCAAGTGATTCCTGAAGCTAGAGTTATTCGGATGGATGTGGATACGACTCGTAAAAAAGGTGCCCATGAGAAAATTTTGAGTGCTTTTGGAAACCAAGAAGCCGATATTCTATTGGGAACACAAATGATCGCTAAAGGATTAGATTTTCCGAACATTACTTTAGTAGGGGTGTTGAATGCCGATACCTCTCTGGGATTGCCGGATTTTCGATCCAGTGAAAAAACCTTTCAGCTGCTGACTCAAGTGAGTGGTCGAGCAGGACGGGCTGAATTGACAGGTGAAGTGATTGTTCAGACGTTTAACCCTGAACATTATTCCATTCAATTGGCTAAAAAACACGATTACGATCATTTCTACCAAAAAGAAATGATCATTCGTCATCGTGGGAATTATCCGCCCTATTATTTTACAGTCTCAATCACAGCTAGTCATACAGAAGAAAAAGTAGCCGCCAAAAAAATGTATGACATCGTCAATTTTCTGGCGCCGCAATTGAACCAAAACACGATCCTGTTGGGTCCTACGCCTAAGTCTATTGCGCGGGTCAATAACCGTTTTTATTACCAAGTATTGATAAAATATAAATCAGAACCCACATTGATTCCTTTGCTGCACCAAATCTTAAACGAATCACAAAAAGAAATGGCTAAAGGTTTAACAATTGCGATAGATAAAGAACCGCAGCAATTTATGTAATGAAAAAACAGCAAAAAATAATCACAGTATGTTATCAAGCGAGATAAAGGAGTTTTGCTCAATGAAAATAGTATTTATGGGAACACCAGCTTTTTCTGTACCTATATTAGAATCTTTGGTGGAATCAGATTACGAAGTAATAGCTGTAGTAACACAACCAGATAGACCAGTAGGCCGAAAAAAAGTATTGACGCCTACGCCAGTGAAAGAAGCGGCCTTAAGACACCGTATTGAAGTTTTACAGCCAGAAAAAATCTCTGGATCTCCAGAAATGGAAAAAATTATGGAAATGAATCCTGATATAATCGTCACAGCTGCATTTGGACAATTTTTGCCTACAAAATTATTGAATGTTCCTCACCTCGGTGCGATAAATGTTCATGCCTCTTTACTGCCTAAGTATCGTGGCGGCGCTCCTGTTCATTATGCTTTGATCAATGGAGAAACCGAAACTGGAGTTTCGATTATGTACATGGAGAAAAAAATGGATGCGGGAGATATTATTTCTCAAAAATCATTGCCGATCACTAGAGCGGATGATGTCGGAACTTTGTTTGACCGCTTGAGCATCTTAGGAAGAGATTTATTGATGGAAACGATCCCTCATATCATTGATGGGACTATTCATCCTATCAAACAAGAGGAAGAAAAAGTAACTTTTTCACCTAATATTACTCGTGAACAAGAAGTATTGGATTGGCACAAAGAAGCCGCAGCCATTGATCATCAAGTCAGAGGCATGCGTCCTTTCCCAGGAGCCTATACGTTTTTAGAGGGCGAACGGTTAAAAATCTGGGCAGTGACACCTTTGTCCAATCAAACCGATCAAGCACCTGGAACGATGATCGATATTCAAAAAGACTGTATATTAGTTGCCTGTGGAAACCATACTGTGGTGCAGCTGGACGAGGTGCAACCAGCTGGTAAAACAAGAATGTCAGCAGCTGCATTTGTCAGTGGGATAGGCAGTAAACTTAATACGGGAGAGGTCTTAGGATAACATGGCAGAACAACCTTCAGCTAAACGAGCGGTGAAGAAAAGCAGCCGCTACCAAGCTATGCAAATTTTAGATAAAACTGAAAAAAGTGGTTCTTATTCAAATCTTCTTTTGAATGAAGCCATTCAAAAAAATAATTTAAGCTCTGCTGATGCACGTTTAATGACAGAATTGGTTTATGGTGTCTTGCAACGTAAAATCACATTGGATTATTATTTGAGTCGATTCTTGAAAAAAAATCAAAAAGTAGATACATGGGTAAGAAACTTATTGCGATTATCCATTTATCAAATGGTTTATTTGGAAAGAATACCAGCGCATGCTATTTTATTTGAGGCTGTGGAGATAGCAAAAACACGTGGTCATGTAGGAATCAGTAAATTTATCAACGGTATTTTACGAAATGCTGAGAGAAAAGGATTCCCAACTGTTGAAGACATAGCTGATCCAGTCGAGTGTCTAAGTGTTTCGTATAGTCTGCCTAAATGGCTGGTAGAGAAATTCATTGCGGAGATCGGATACGAAGAAACGGAATTGCTGGGAGAATCATTATTGTCTCCCAGCCATTCCAGTGCCCGCGTGAATGAAAAATTGACGACCCTGCAAGATGCACTCGATTACATGGAAGAAGAAGGGTTTTATGTGCGCAAAAGTGAACTTTCAGCACATGGAATAGTTAGCGACAGTGGACATTTTGCGTCTTCTGAACTTTTCAAAAGTGGAAAGATCACGATTCAAGATGAGACCTCTATGCTGGTCGCTCCTGCGTTGCAAGTAGAACCACACCATCAAGTTTTAGATGCTTGTGCCGCTCCAGGCGGAAAAACCACGCACATTGCCTCTTTTCTTTCTAAAGAAGCAGGTGGTAAAGTAACAGCACTTGATCTGCACAAACACAAAGTCAAATTGATCAAAGAAAATGCGGAAAGATTGCAAGTAGCAGATGTTGTTGAAGGGTTTGAACAAGATGCTCGTAAGGTCGACGAAATATTTGCCGATGACACTTTTGATCGGATATTAGTAGATGCTCCTTGTTCCGGCTTAGGCTTGATGAGAAGAAAACCCGATATCAAGTACACTAAGAAACCACAAGATTTTGAACAATTGCACACCATTCAATTAGATATTTTAAAACATGTCGCGCCTAAATTAAAATCTGGTGGACTTCTAATCTATAGTACGTGTACAATAACTAGAGAAGAAAATAGTCAAACCGTGGAAGCCTTCTTAACAGGGCATCCTGAATTTGAAAAAGAAGAGGTTTTTGTTGAAGGACCTGCAAAAGAGTGTCTAACGGATGGTTTTTTAACAATCTATCCTCATGCTTTTGAATCAGATGGTTTTTTTATCAGTGCGTTAAGAAAGAAATAAACGTGGAAATCTCACAGAAAAGACATCTTTTCTGAGAGATTGTCCTTTTTAGTGTCTTATATTTTCCTTACATAGAGAAAAAGCCACAAGACTTAGATTTGAAACAGGCGAAAAAGAGGTGTCGGTATGAGATTGGTTGTAAAGACCGATAAAGGTAGAAAAAGAGGAACAAATCAGGATTTTGCAAATACATACAAGAATCAAAACGGCTTAACACTAGCTGTATTGTGTGATGGTATGGGAGGACATCGGGCTGGAGATATTGCCAGCGAGATGGTTGTATCCCATTTAGGAAATAATTGGGAAAAAACCGAGTTCGACTCTGCAAAAAATGCTGCGGAATGGCTGGAAGTACGTATCAATCGAGAAAATCAGCGATTGGTCGAAAAAGCCCGTCAGTACCCGGACTTAAATGGAATGGGAACGACTTTAGTAGCAGTCGCAGAAGCTGTGGACGGTTATGTGATTGCAAACATAGGAGACAGTCGTGCCTATCGTTTGATCGATGGTCGCTTAGTTCAAATTACGGACGATCACTCGTTAGTAGGCGAATTGATGAGGAATGGTCAATTGACCGAAGAAGAAGCCTTAAATCATCCTCAAAAGAATGTATTGACACGTTCATTGGGTGTTGAGGAAACGTTGGGAATCGACATCGATACGTATGCATACGGGTCCAATAACCCTATTTTATTGTGTTCGGATGGATTGACCAATATGGTAGCAGATAAAGAAATTGAAAAAATCTTGAATATAACTGAACCGTTGGAAAGCCAAGCGACTATGCTGATTGATTTAGCCAATGAGCGCGGCGGAGTAGACAATATTACTGTGATCATTATTGATTTAAATGGAAGAAAGGAGGTTTAAAGAATGGAAAACGGAAAAAAATTAAATGGTCGTTATAAAATAATAAAACCAGTTGGCAGCGGCGGAATGGCTAATGTTTACTTAGCTCATGATTTGATTTTAGATCGAGATGTTGCCGTTAAAGTCTTGAGATATGATTTTAGAAAAGACCAAGATACTATCCGTCGCTTCAAGCGTGAAGCTTTATCCTCCACTGAACTGGTCCACCCGAACATTGTCAGTATTTATGATGTAGGCGAAGAAAACGATACACAATATATTGTCATGGAATACATTGAAGGTATGGATTTAAAAGATTACATTATCAATAATTTCCCGATTGCATATCGTAAAGTCTTGAATATCATGAGTCAAATTTTGTCAGCTGTTTCTTATGCCCATCAAAATCAAATCATCCATCGAGATTTAAAACCGCAGAATGTATTGATAGATGAAAGCGGCGTTGTAAAAATTACCGATTTTGGAATAGCCGTTGCTGTTTCACAATCTTCTATTACACAAACTAATTCATTACTAGGGTCCGTTCATTACCTTTCTCCAGAGCAAGCTCGCGGAGGAATGGCTACCAACCAATCGGATATCTATTCGTTGGGGATTATTTTATATGAGTTGCTGACTGGCAGTGTACCTTTTGAAGGTGAATCAGCTGTTTCGATCGCATTAAAACATTTCCAAGAAAGTATCCCTTCGGTTAAAAAGTTTGATCCCAGAATACCGCAAGCATTAGAAAATGTGGTATTAAAAGCTACTGCTAAAGAAACAGCTGACCGGTACAAATCAGTTCGTGAAATGGAAATGGATCTTGAAACAGCTTTATCTCCTAGTCGAGTGGATGAGCCGCCGTATGCTCCTGCCAGCATGTTGCAAGAGACGAAAGTCATTACTCCCATATCAGTCACAAAAGAAACGGATTTGGAAGATACCATGGTTATTCCAGTCGTGACAGAAGAACCGAAAGAAGAGTCGGTTCCGGAAAAGAAAAAGAAAAAACGAAGATGGATATGGATAGTCTTGTTAAGTCTTTTTTTCATAGCCATTGGAGTTGCCATCGCGGCTTATTTATTAACGCCTAAAGATGTCACTATCCCAAACTTGGAAGAGATGACGCTGGAAGAAGCAGAAATGGAACTCTCAAAAGTGAATTTAAGTGTTGATGAAGTGGTTGAAGAACCGAATGAAGAGATCAAAGAAGGATTTGTTGTTCGATCAAACCCGACTATCGGCAATAGTGTCAAAGAAAACACACAAGTTGATCTGTTTATCAGTTCAGGAAAAGCAACAGTTGAATTCATGGATTACACGAACGAAGATTATCAGGAAATTCGAGCTGAACTGACTGAGATTGGATTTACAGTAGAGAGTGTGGGAGAAAACAGTGAAGAGATTCCAGAAGGAGCTATCATTTCACAAGACATCGGGGAAGATGAAGAAGTAGTACCATCGGAGACGACGGTTACGTTTACTGTCAGCAGCGGAAGAGCTGGAACTGAGATGAGAGATCTTAATGGATATTCTCAAAAGAGTGTAGAAGATTTTGCTTCTGAAAATGAATTGAGTCTGCAGATTTCGGAAGAATATTCTGAAGAGGTCCCAGTCGGATATGTGATCTCGCAAGATATTGATCCTGGAACGATCGTTTACAAGGGGGATTCATTAAGCATTGTAGTCTCCCTTGGAAAAGAAGATATTCCGGCACGTCAATTTACGGTTCCTGTAACGATTCCGTATCAAAATGCGGCTGAATCTTCCTCGGAAAGTGAATCCTCAGAAAACGAATCCTCAGAAAATGAATCCTCAGAAAACGAATCGGAAGAAAGTTCGACTGAATCACAGCCTGTACCGAATACTATTGAAATCTATATTGAAGATGCTGAACATAACTTGAACACATTGTTCCAGCAATTTACGATCACAGAAGACCATGATTTAGAAATACCTTTTATTTTAGAAGAAGGAACAACAGGAAGTTACCGTGTTGTACGTGATGGCGAAACGATTGAAGAAAACACCAACGTTGCTGCTCCTGATACAGACGAATAGAATAACCTGCTGTGTAAAATCAACACACTCTCTACGGACAAGCAAAATTATTTTGCCCTAGTCCATGGAGAGTGTGTTTTATTCTTTTTTAAGTTTTTGAAAGCATGAGATTAATGGACGTTTCTGATTTTAGGTTTGCATTCTGGTTCAGAGTTGAGTAAAGTTAAAGAGAAAAGAGAGTTGAGGAGGGCGCCTATTTGCCACAAGGACAGATCAGGAAAGCATTAAGTGGATTTTATTACGTCTATTACCAAGGAGAAACCTATCAGACTAGAGGGAGAGGAAACTTCAGAAACCGCAATCTAACCCCTTTAGTGGGAGATTTTGTAGAATTTGAGAGTGGAAACAAAGAGGAAGGTGTCGTTCAAGAACTTTTAGAACGAAGAAATGAATTGGTACGACCGCCAATCGCAAATATTGATCTAGGAGTAGTCGTGACATCAGCGGTAGAACCGGATTTTTCTACTCAATTATTAGATCGGTTTTTAGTGACCTTAGAGAATAAAGGAATAGAAGCGATCATTTACATTACGAAAACTGATTTAATCGATGATGAGACGTACCAATCTTTAAAAAAATACCAACAGTACTATGAATCAATCGGTTATACAGTGTATTTGCCGACAAATGCTGAAAAAGACCAAGCTGTGCAAGATCTATGCAGTCATTTTGCAACTCATTTGACCGTCTTTATGGGACAATCTGGAGCAGGGAAATCTACACTGCTGAATACGATCTCGCCAGAATTAGTGTTAAAAACAGCTGCGATATCGATGTCTTTAGGACGTGGTAAGCATACCACCAGACATGTGGAATTGATTCCTCTATATGATGGTTTAGTAGCAGATACTCCAGGCTTCAGTGCGATCGACTTGGCAGAGATTGAGTTGGTTGATTTAAGGGAACTGTTTCCAGACTTCGTTCAAGTCCAAGATCAGTGTCGCTTCAGAGGCTGCATTCATCACAAGGAACCAGGCTGTAAAGTAAAGGAACTGGTTGATGAAGGTACGATTGCTGAATACCGCTACGCCAGCTATCTCCAGTTTTATGAAGAAATTAGTCAACGCAAACCCGATTACTCTAAAAAGAAATGAGGAAAACAAATGAAATTAGCTCCATCGATCTTGAGTGCAGATTTTGCCAACTTAGAAAGAGATATTAAACTGGTTGAAACTGGAGGTGCCGATTACATCCATATCGACGTGATGGATGGGCATTTTGTGCCAAATATTACATTTGGGCCGAATGCTGTCAGTGCGATTCGTTCGACGACAAAGTTAACTTTGGACTGCCATTTAATGATTGAAAATCCAGAAAATTACATTGCCGATTTTGCTAAAGCAGGGGCAGACATCATCAGCGTGCATGTCGAAAGTACGCCTCATATCCATCGGACGATCCAATTGATCAATGATGCAGGAGTCAAATCCGGAGTAGTGATCAATCCAGGCACGCCGGTTTCTGTAATCGAACCGTTATTAAGCGATGTAGATTTGATTTTAGTCATGACCGTAAATCCAGGATTTGGCGGACAAAGTTTTATTGAACCGTCCCTTGAAAAAATTCGTCAGTTGAAAGCACTGAAAGATACCAACGACTATTCCTATGAAATTGAAGTGGACGGGGGAATCAATGATGAAACAGTCAAATGGTGTCATGAAGCAGGAGCGACTGTTTTTGTAGCTGGTTCTTATATTTATTCAGCTGATAAACCCTTAGAACGCATGAAACAATTGAGAGAAGCGGTTCAAAAATGACACACATAAAAATTATGGTCGGAGGTCCGGAAACAGCTCTTCCGACGGATGTTTACGCTGCTGAAAAAGAAGCTGTGATGTGGATTGGTGTGGACCATGGGGCTATTCGGCTGTTAAAACAGAAGATTGTTCCCGCCATCGCAATAGGTGATTTTGATTCAATTACGAAAGAAGAAATGAAGTTTTTAACCACAAAAGTAACGGATGTCCGTTCATTTCCTTCTGAAAAAGACGATACAGATACAGAATTGGCTATCCAATTAGCATTAGAAGAATACTCAGCCGATAAAATATCCGTTTATGGGGCCACAGCTGGACGTTTAGACCATTTAATGAGTAACCTGTTTTTTATCTTCCAGCCAAGATTCCAGCACCAAGCATCAAAAATTTATTTGTACGATAAATTGAATACAGTTTCGTTTTATCTTCCTGGTGAATATACGGTTACGAAAGAAAACGATAAAAAATACATCGCTTTTGTTTGCATGACACCGGTTAAGAAGTTGTCTTTAAGAGAGGTCAAGTACACCTTGGAAGAAAAAGATTATGCTTATCCAATTTCGTTGGCTAGTAATGAATTTAAAGAACAGACTGCTTCTTTTTCATTTACAGAAGGGTTGATTGCCGTAATTCAAAGCAAAGATTGATAGGTATAAACAAAATAAAAAAGCCTAAGCTTGAATGCCTAGGCTTTTTTTATCTTCTTTATAAGTAGAAAAATTATACACGTTCAACTTTTCCAGATTTAAGAGCACGAGCAGAAACCCATACACGTTTAGGTTTTCCGTCAACTAAAATACGAACTTTTTGCAAGTTAGCGCCGAAACTTCTTTTTGTTTTGTTTACTGCGTGAGAACGGTTGTTACCGCTTCTTGCTTTACGTCCTGTTACATAACATACTTTTGCCATTTTACTTTCCTCCTTTGCCAATAACTGAAGCAAAGCTTCAATCTTCATACCTAAACAATTTAGCATATCTTTATCTTATTTGCAAGATAATTCTTTCAAGTATTTTTACTTGACACAATTAATTTACGATTAGCAAAATAGGGAGAAAAATGAGAGAATAGGTCTATAGATAAGCTGGTTTTCGCTTTTATCTTTTATTCTTCAATATGCTATGCTACAATGTAAGGTAGTTATTTATGACTTTTTAAGTCAAGAGGAGGATTTTAAACATGGCAGTTAAAATCAAAACACAATATGGACTAGTGGATATTTCAAATGAAGTGATTGCTACAGTAGTAGGCGGAGCAGCAACCGAAATTTTCGGGATCGTTGGAATGGCTAGTAAAAATCAAATCCGTGATAATTTAAACGAGATTTTGAAAAAAGAAAATTATTCTAAAGGTGTGATTGTTCGCCAAGAAGATAATGGCGTAGCTGTAGATGTGTATATTATTGTCAGCTATGGGACAAGAATTTCAGAAGTTTGTCGTAATGTACAAGAAAAAGTAAAATACAACTTGGAATCTATGTTAGGTATTTCTGCGAATGCAGTAAATATTTTTGTTCAAGGTGTACGTGTAATACAAGACTAGAAATAGAAGGTTAATGTCACCGTTTCTTGACGTAGTGACATAAGGAGGAAATTAACGGTGAAAGTTGAAAATATTGAAGCGAAACAGTTCCGTTTAATGGTAGCTAGTGGAGCAAAACGATTAGAAAAAAATGCAGAATACGTGAATTCTTTAAACGTATTCCCAGTGCCGGATGGCGATACTGGAACAAACATGAACTTATCCATGACAAGCGGAGCAAAAGCGGTAACGTCAAATCATTCGGATCATGTCGGAGAATTGGCTGGAGCATTAGCTAAAGGACTTTTAATGGGAGCCAGAGGAAACTCTGGAGTTATTTTGTCTCAACTATTTAGAGGATTTGGTAAAGCTTTAGATGGGAAAGAAACGATCAATGCAACTGATTTAGCGAGTGCCTTTACAAGAGGAGTTGAAATTGCGTATAAAGCTGTAATGAAACCTGTTGAAGGAACAATCTTAACAGTGGCCCGTGAGTCTGCAAAAGCTGGTGAGAAAAAAGCTGAGCAAACTACCGATACGATCGAGGTCATGGAAACTGTCTTGTCTTCTGCTAAAAAATCTTTGGCTAAAACACCGGATTTACTACCTGTCTTAAAAGAAGTAGGCGTTGTGGATAGTGGCGGACAAGGACTAGTTTATGTTTTTGAAGGCTTTTTAGAAGCATTATCTGGTAAAGTCGTTGAAGAAGAAGTATATCAACCTACTGAAAGTGAAATGACAGATATGATCAATGCTGAACACCACAGGGGAGTTCACAATCATATCGCAACGGAAGATATTCAATATGGTTACTGTACTGAGATCATGGTTCATATTGGAAAAGGAGAAACTGTCGATAGTGAATTTGATTACGATACTTTCCGCAATCATTTGAGCGAAATCGGTGATTCTTTACTAGTTGTCAATGATGATGAGATTATTAAAGTTCATGTGCATACTGAAAAACCAGGTGAAGTGATGAATTATGGTCAAAAATTTGGTTCACTGGTCAAAATCAAAGTAGACAATATGCGTGAACAACATGACGCATTGATGGACAATGATCAGCCTGCTAAACCGACTAAAAAAGTTCCTTACGGTATTATTGCTGTAGCAGCTGGTGAAGGTATCCAAGACCTATTCAAAAGTTTAGGGGCTAATTACATCATCAATGGCGGACAAACAATGAACCCTAGTACAGAGGATATTTTAAAAGCGATTGATGCAGTAAATGCAGAACAAGTTTTGGTGTTGCCAAACAATAAAAATATCTTTATGGCTGCAGAACAAGCTGCTCAAGAGAGTGAGATTCCTGTAGCTGTGATTCCAAGTCGTACGATTTCTCAAGGAATGACTTCTATGTTGGCCTTTAATGAGCAAAATGATTTAGAGACTAACAAAGCAGAAATGAGCAGTGAGTTGGAAAATGTCATCAGTGGACAAGTTACTAACGCTGTACGTGACACTGAAATCAACGGTGTTAAGATCAAAAAAGATGACTTTATGGGACTTGTAGACGGAGATATTGTTTTGTCTAAAGAAAAGCGTAAAGAGGCTGCTATTGAAACGTTACAACAAATGCTTACCGAAGATAGCGAAATTGTAACGATTCTTTTAGGTGAAGGTGTGCCGCAAAAAGAAGCTGAAGAAATTGCGTCAGAAATTGAAGCTCAATTCTCAGATATAGAAGTTGAAATTCATGAAGGTAAACAGCCTGTTTATCCTTACCTTCTTTCTGTAGAATAAAATCAAGAGTAGACAAAAATAAATCGATTTTCTATTTTATTTCTGTCTACTTTTGATTGATTTAATTCAGTCAGGAAGCATGATAAAGCACTACATAGAGAAAGAGGATGAAAAACACCTAAAACTACACAAGTATTATTCATCCTCTGATTGCTACTGTTGGTTTTTAAAACTCAACTCAACTAAACAGTATGATGTGTAGTATAAAAGGAGCTTGGATTCTATCCCGGCTCCTTTTATAGATATTACCTAATGAAAGGAGGCTTGAGACAATCTGAAGAAAAGTGATTTTTTCATCCTTAGATTGTCAGATATGATGGAAAAAACAATCTATGACTCTGTCTCGGTACTTCAACATGTGGGGGAGAAAAGAGTAGAAGCCTTACAAGATTTAGGAATCCATACTATTGCTGATTTGCTCAATCATTTTCCGTTTCGATATGAAGATATTCAAGTAAAGGATCTCTTTGAGCTGGTCGATCAAGAAAAGACAAGTCTAAGAGGAGAAGTTCTTGCGGATGCAGTTGTTTCTCGCTTTGGTTACAAAAAAAGTCGGTTGTCTTTTCGCATGAAAATCGACCATGCAGTTGTTGTAGTGACTTTTTTTAATCAGCCCTATTTGGCAAATCAAATAGTCGCTGGAAACGAAATAACCGTTTATGGGAAATGGGATGACAAACGAAAAAGTTTATCTGGAATCAAAATAGTCGGACAGTCCTCTGCTCAAGAAGATTCGGATTTCGAATCCGTTTATCATGTCAATAAAAAGATCCGGCAGAAAACCCTTGTGAATCTAGTAAAGCAAGCCTACGAAGAATATAAATGTGTGATCCCTGAAAATATTCCTCAAGAATTGCGGCAAAAATATCGGTTGATCTCACATAAAGAAGCCATTTATGCGATGCATTTTCCTGTTTCGCCCGAACAAACAAAGCAAGCACGTCGAGAAGTGGTCTTTGACGAATTTTTGGTTTACCAAACAAAAATGCAGCTCCTAAGAAAAAAACAGAAAAAAATGGGTTATGGTACAACGATCGATTACGATATCCATCGGTTGAAACAGTTTATTGCTACCCTTCCGTTTGAATTGACCAATGCTCAAAAAAGAGTCGTTAATGAAATCTGTAAAGACTTAAAACAGCCCGTTCATATGCATCGTTTATTACAAGGAGATGTAGGAAGCGGAAAGACTTTAGTAGCGGTCATTGCTATCTATGCGGCTGCTACTGCCGGATTTCAATCGGCTTTAATGGTGCCAACGACGATTCTGGCTGAACAACATATGAAAAGCTTGAACAGCTTATTTGATCCATTGGAAATCAAAACAGCGCTTTTGACGGGTTCGACAACGGCAAAAGAAAAACGGATTATTGAAGAGCAATTGCGTACGGGTGAAATAGATGTGGTTGTTGGTACGCACGCGCTGATTCAAGATAATGTTGAATTTGCCCGTCTAGGAATAGTGATTACTGATGAGCAACACCGCTTTGGAGTCAATCAAAGAAAAAAATTGCGTAGCAAAGGAATCGAACCAGATGTGCTGTTTATGACGGCAACCCCTATTCCAAGAACACTAGCCATTACGGCCTTTGGAGAAATGGATGTTTCTATCATTGACGAAATGCCGGCTGGACGAAAGCCGATTCAGACTACTTGGGTAAAACCAAAACAATTTGAACATACATTGGAGTTCATTGAAAGGCAATTGAATATTGGTTCGCAAGCTTATGTGATTTGTCCGTTAATTGAAGAATCTGAAAGTTTAGACGTGAAAAATGCTACAGAAGTTTACCGCAAATTGTCACAGTTTTACGAGGGTAAATACAAAGTGGGATTATTGCATGGTCAAATGAAGCCGGCTGAAAAAGAAGCTGTCATGCAGTTGTTTCAACAAAATGAAGTGCAAGTGTTAGTTTCTACAACGGTTATTGAGGTAGGAGTAGATGTACCTAATGCTACTACTATGGTGATTTATGATGCTGACCGTTTTGGTTTGGCACAACTGCACCAGCTTAGAGGTCGAGTAGGAAGAGGAGACAAAGCATCTTATTGTATTCTTGTTTCTGACCCTAAAGGTGATGCCGGAATAGAACGCATGAAAATAATGACCGAAACAAATAATGGTTTTATCTTGAGTGAAAAAGATTTAGAATTAAGAGGTCCAGGTGATGTGTTTGGAAATAAACAATCAGGAATACCAGACTTTAAAATAGGAGATATTGTGAACGATTTTGCAGCCTTGGAAACGGCACGTTTAGATGCAGCAGAGTTGGTCCAACGCTCTGATTTTTATACTCATCCGGATTTTGCAGCATTAAGAAAAGCAATAGAGATGGAATCGGTGGATTCTGACACTTTTCATTAACTAAGAATGTTAAATAGAAGCTGATGAAGTGGAATCAGCCTAAGAGGAGGAAAAGTAACATGAGAATTGCAGTAGATGCAATGGGCGGCGATAATGCGCCAAGAGCGATTGTGGAAGGGGTGGTGCTGGCTGCTCAAGAATTTAAGGATATCGAGTTTCAGTTGTATGGAAAAGAAAGTGCGATACGTGAATATCTAATTAATGAAACAAACATTACTATTATTCACACGGATGAAAAAATCAATAGTGAAGATGACCCCGTACGTTCAGTACGCAGGAAAAAAGAGGCTTCGATGGTATTGGCTGCCAAAGCTGTTAAAGAAGGTCGGGCAGATGCTTTATTCTCAGCTGGTAATACCGGAGCTCTACTAGCTTCGGGTTTATTAGTAGTGGGGAGAATAAAAGGAATCGATCGTCCAGGATTGATGGTTACATTGCCTGCTCTTGGCGGCGGGATCGATGCGTTCAATATGATGGATGTTGGGGCAAATGCAGACAGCAAGCCGGAAAATTTGAATCAGTTTGCTACACTTGGAAGCTATTACGCTCATTTTTTACGTGGAATCGACAAACCAAGAGTCGGTTTGTTAAACAATGGGACAGAAGAAAATAAAGGGAATGAACTGAGTAAACAGGCCTATGCATTATTAAAAGAAAACAAAGACATTCACTTTATTGGAAATGTTGAAGCACGCGATTTGTTGAACGGTGTAGCTGATGTAGTGGTGGTAGACGGCTTTACGGGGAATGCTGTGTTGAAAACTGTGGAAGGAACAGCACTGAGCATGATGAAATTAATTAAAAAAGCCATCATGGAAAATGGAACCAAAGCTAAATTAGGCGGAATGCTGTTAAAAGATAGCTTAGCCAATCTGAAAGATGTCTTGGATTATTCCAAACATGGGGGTGGAGTTCTGTTTGGATTGAAAGCTCCCGTTGTAAAAACACATGGCTCTACAGAAAAGGAAGCTGTATATTATACCATCAAGCAGATTCGTGAAATGTTGTCTTCAAACGTTATGGAAGATTTAGTGACTACTTTTGAAGCAAAAAATGAAGCTGAAAAAAGCATAGAGGAATAAAATCCCTAAAGACAAAAAGAACGTTTTCTAAAAAAAGATAGACATGTTTTAGGAATAAAGTTAAAATAGTAAAGGATAAAGTTAGAATACTATAGTCATAGACTGTAAATGAGGGTTGGAGGTGTATTGATTGTCTAACGAAGAAACCTTTGAAATGGTAAAGAAAATTATTGTAGAACGATTTGGTATTGATGAAGACCGCGTAACGGCAGAAATGACGTTCAAAGATGATTTGGGAGCTGATTCATTGGATATTGTGGAATTAGTGATGGAGATGGAAGATGTTTTCGGAACTGAAATATCAGATGAAGATGCTGAACAAATAACCACAGTTGGAAATGCTGTTACTTATATCGCAAATAACCGTAAATAATTATAAATGAACAGACGATGAACCAGAAAAAAATTTCTGGTTCATTTTGTATAATATCAGCTTTTGGTAAATTAGAAGCTTGAATTATAAGAAGCTTGAATTTGCAAATGAAATGCTCATATTTTATATTTTAAAGACATTTTTATGATAAAATGATTAAAAAACTATTGCAATGTAAGTTTTCGCTGTGTATAATTCAATTATGTTATTAAATTAGTTATTATGCAAGTTTAATACTTTTCTCATATTTGATGGGATGTAATGTTTTTAGGAGGTATAATTTTGGCCGTAGAACGTTCTTTATTAGAAATCAATCATTTAGAAACCGCGTTTAGAATTAATGATCAATATTACAATGCTGTTGATGATGTTTCATTAACATTAGAAAATAATGAAATTTTAGCGATTGTTGGAGAATCTGGTAGTGGAAAAAGCACTTTAGCTACTTCTATCGTAGGTTTACACGATCCATTAAACACTCAAATCAAAGGGGAAGCGCTATATAAAGATTTGAATTTACTTAATTTGAATGAACAATTGTATAATCGCATCCGCGGAAATGATATCGGGATGATTTTCCAAGATCCCCTGGGGTCACTAAATCCTTTGATGACCATCCATGATCAAATTGCTGAGGCGTTGATCTATCATACTAAATTAGATAGTGAAGCCCGAACAAATCGTGTTTTAGAATTGCTGAATCAAGTTGGTATCCCAAATCCGCCACGCGTGATGAAACAATACCCTCACGAATTATCGGGTGGAATGAGACAACGGGTAGTGATCGCGATTGCGTTATCATGTAAACCGCCGATCATTATCGCTGATGAGCCAACTACAGCTTTGGATGTGACCATCCAAGCACAAATCTTAGATTTATTAAAAGACTTGCAAGAAGAAACCGGAACTGGAATCATCCTGATCACTCATGACTTAGGTGTTGTGGCTGAAATGGCTGACCGTGTGGCTGTAATGTATGCAGGGGAAATCGTTGAAGAAGCTACTGCACTGGAACTGTTTGAAAATCCAATGCATCCTTATACGCGTTCTTTACTAAATTCAATGCCGCAAAACAGCGATGAATTAGAAGATGAGAACAAAGAATTGCATGTAATTCAAGGAACGGTACCTTCACTTTCTAAAATGAAACGTACAGGATGTCGATTTGCTCCGCGTATTCCGTGGATCGCAGATGAAGAACATGAAGAAAATCCTACCTTGCATGAAGTAGCACCAAATCATTTTGTCAGATGTACTTGCTACAAACATTTCCATTTTGAAGGGGAGGATGAGTAGCATGGGGTTTATTGAAATTAAAGATTTAAAAGTACATTATCCAATACGCGGCGGTTTTTTTAATACGATCCAAGATCACGTACGTGCAGTGGACGGTGTTTCTTTTGAAATAGAAACTGGGAAAACATATGGCCTTGTCGGAGAATCCGGTTCTGGAAAAACGACTATTGGAAAATCCATTATTGGATTAGAAAAGATTACTTCTGGTCAAGTATTTTATGATGGAGAAGATGTCACCAATAAAGCTAGAAAGCGATCTGGAAAGTATGAAGAATACAACCGTGAAGTTCAAATGATCTTCCAAGATTCTGCTTCTTCTTCTAATCCAAAGAAACGTATTATTGATGTGATTGCAGAACCTATCCGCAACTTTACTAAATTGACTCCAGGAGAAGAGAAAAAACGAATCCTTGAGTTGTTAGATATTGTCGGTATGCCGGAAGATGCGCTGTATAAATACCCGCATGAATTTTCAGGTGGTCAACGCCAACGTATCGGTGTTGCGCGAGCAGTTGCTTGTCAGCCTAAATTGATCATTGCAGATGAACCTACGTCAGCGTTGGACTTGTCTGTTCAAGCTCAAGTATTGAACTTTATGCGCAACATCCAAGATCAATATCAATTAAGTTACTTATTTATTTCACATGACTTGGGTGTTGTAAAACACATGTCTGATGACATTGCTATTATGCACAGAGGAAGATTTGTTGAAGTAGGAAGTAAAAATGAAATCTTCAACAATCCTCAACACATTTACACGAAACGTTTACTATCTGCGATTCCGGATATCAATCCCAGAGGTCGTGAAGAGCATAAAGCCATTCGAAAAGCAGTGGAGAAAGAATACACTGAATCTGAAAGTCACTATTATGACGAAAACAATCGTGTATATGATTTGAAATCTCTGACAGACACTCATCTTGTCGCGTTGAAACCAGACGATAAAGGAGGAGATTTCTAATGTGGAAAACAATATTAAGACGTGTTCTCGTCATGATTCCTCAAGTTTTTGTTCTGAGCATTATAGTTTTTGCTTTAGCTCAAGCGATGCCGGGGGACCCATTTACTGGATTAATTACTCCGCAAACAGATCCTGCTGTTATTGAAAACTTACGTGAACAAGCTGGATTGAATGATCCTATTCCAGTTCAATATGTTCGTTGGTTGGGAAATGCTGTTCAAGGGGACTTTGGACAAAGCTATACGTATAAGATTCCTGTTTCCTCTATCATAGGGCAGCGTGCAGGGAATACCGTTCTGTTATCTTTATTATCCTTTATTTTGACGTACTTGATCGCTATTCCACTAGGAATGCTGGCTGGTCGGTACAACAACTCTTGGTTGGATAAGATAGTGGTAGTCTATAATTATGTGAGTTACGCTATTCCAACTTTTGTTCTGGCATTGCTAATGTTGTGGCTGTTTGGCTATACGCTGAATTGGTTCCCAACTAGTGGATCGGTTGATGTTACTCTAGCTGCTGGTTCAATGGACTATTATTTAAATAAAGGCTTCCACTTGATATTGCCAGCTATCACCTATGCTTTACTTGGGACAACAACGATCATTCAATACTTAAGAAGTGAAGTAGTAGATGCTAAAACACAAGACTACGTTAAAACTGCCCGCTCAAAAGGGGTTCCTGAAAAAGTGGTTTATAGTCGTCACATCTTTAGAAACTCTGCATTGCCGATTGCATCGACAATGGGGTATCAAATCACCGGTTTAATCGGCGGATCAATATTTATTGAAAAAATCTTTGCTTTTCCAGGAATGGGGCAATTGTTTATTAGTTCCTTAACTTCTCGTGATTACAGTGTCATTGTGGCGTTGACTCTGCTGTTTGGGGTAGCTACTTTAGTAGGTACGCTCTTGTCGGACATTATCATGACAATTGTAGATCCTCGTATTCGCATTGACTAACAGCGGGAAATCAGATGAAAGGAATGAAATAAATGGCTGCTAATACAAATACAGAAGCACAAACTCAAGATATGAAAACCAGTGTCCCGCCTATGGGAGTTAAAGTTATTGTTAGAGAATTTGCTAAAGACAAAGGTGCTTTGATTGCTTTAGTTCTTTTGGTACTTTTGATTGTCGGCGTTATGATAGGATCTTATGTTATTGATCAAGATAAGATCATGTGGGTCAGTTTATTAGACCAGTATGCTCCACCAGGAGATAAGTTTCTGCTTGGAGCAGATTCCGGTGGACGGGATATATTCGGTCAATTATTAATTGGTGGTAGAAACTCTATTTTAATAGGGATCGCGGTTACTTTTATCACAACAGTGATTGGGATTACAGTTGGTTTAATCGCTGGTTATTACGGAGGATTAGTAGACAATATTTTAATGCGTATCATTGACTTTATTATGGTATTGCCTACAACAATGTTGATCATTGTATTTATTACCATCATACCAAACTATAATGTTTGGACATTTATTTTTATTATGAGTGCGTTCTACTGGACTGGACAAGCACGACTCGTTCGGAGTAAAGCTTTATCTGAAGGCAGACGTGATTATGTTAGTGCCTCTAAAACAATGGGGACCAGTTCTTTAAAAATTATGTTCCGAGAAATTATGCCTAACTTAAGTTCAATCATTATTGTTGATTTGACCTTGAATTTTGCGGCAAACATCGGAATTGAAACTGGCCTTTCTTATCTTGGTTTCGGGCTACCGTCCAGTACACCAAGTTTAGGAACTTTGGTCAGTTACGCTACTTCTCCAGATATTTTGGAGAATAAAACATGGGTTTGGTTGCCAGCATCGTTATTGATTTTAGTATTGATGTTGTGTATAAACTATGTCGGCCAAGCATTGAAACGTGCGGCAGACTCTAAACAACGATTAGGATAAGAAAAGGGGAGAGTTACATGAGCAAAAGAAAATTAGGTTTATTAACAGGTTCGGCTGCACTTGCGTTAATTTTAGCTGCATGTGGTGGTGGAACGGATGACACGACAGAATCATCCGCAGATGGCGGGGACGCTTCTGAAGGCACTGAAGAAGCAGGAGTTGTTGAGTTTGAATCTGCTGTAACAAACGAAGGCGAAGTTATGGACGGCGGAACTTTAAACGTAGCTTTAGTTACTAGTTCTCCTTTCCAAGGACTCTTCAGTTTGGAACTTTACGAAGATGCATACGATGCTGATTTAATGCAATTCGCTGTGGAAGAAATTTTTTCTACAGATGAAAATTTCCAAATTACAAATGATGGAGCTGTTAGTTTAGATTTTAATCAAGAAGCAAAAACAGCGACACTAACAGTTAATGAAGGTGTAACATGGTCAGATGGGGAACCTGTTACTGCTGAAGACTTACTGTATTCATATGAAGTAATCGGAAGTCCTGATTATACAGGAATTCGTTACGACTCTTCTTTTACAAATATTGTAGGGATGGAAGAATACAATAGTGGTGCTGCAGATACCATCTCTGGAATTACTGTAAATGATGATAAAAGTATTACAATTGAATACCTAGAAGTTCACCCAGGAATGCTTCAATCTGGTGGTGGAATTTGGGCTGGCGCAATGCCTAAGCACCAATTAGAAAATATTGCTATTGCTGATCTGGAAGGTTCAGAAGAAATCCGCAACAATCCAATTGGCTTTGGACCATTTGCTGTTTCGAACATCGTTCCGGGAGAGTCAGTTGAATTTGTAGCTAACGAACATTACTACAAAGGCGCACCTATTTTAGACAACGTTATTGTTGAAGTTGTTCCTCCAGAAAGTATCGTTGCTGCTCTTGAAAATGGCGAATACGATCTAGCTTTATCTATGCCGACTGATGAATACCCAACATATGCAGATCTTCCTGGATACACGTTATTAGGTAGAGAAGAATTAGCATACACTTACATTGGGTTCAAATTAGGAACTTGGGATTCTGAAGCCAGCGAAGTTGTGCCAAATCCTGATGCTAAAATGGCAAGTAAAGAATTGCGCCAAGCTATGGGATACGCTATCGATAACAATGCTGTAGCGACTCAATTCTATAACGGATTGCGTTCAAATGCGAATACGGCTATCATCCCTGCATTTGGAGATTTCCATAATGCGGACGTTGAAGGTTACACATATGATCCAGATATGGCAAATAAATTGTTAGATGATGCTGGATTTGAAGATACAGATGGAGATAACTTCCGTGAGGATCAAAATGGTGAACAATTGGTCATCAACTTTGCTTCTATGGCTGGTGGAGATACAGCAGAACCAATTGCTGAATATTACATGCAATCATGGGCACAAATTGGCTTGAACGTACAATTAACAGATGGGCGTTTGCTTGAGTTCAACAGTTTCTATGACCGTCTTGAAGCAGATGATGAAGGAATCGATATCTATCAAGGAGCTTGGGGAACAGGTACTGATCCTAACCCAGAAGGCTTGTATGGAAGAAATTCAGCATTCAACTACACTCGTTGGAGTAGTGATGAAAATGATGCCCTTCTTGACAAAATTTCTGGAAGAGCGGATGATGCAGACGGTAATGCTTGGGATAGCGAATGGATCACGACTCAATACCACGATTGGCAAGAGTACTTCTCTGAAGAAGCACCAATCATCCCGACATTGTTCCGTAATGAAATCTTACCAGTAAACAACCGCGTAGCTAACTACGACTGGGGTTATGATGCAGATCCAGAATTTGGATGGCATGCAGTTGGAGTTACTCAAGAAGAAGCAGTAACTGAATAATTCCAGTTTTTCTAAAAAGAAGTAAGAGTGTCATGCTCTTGCTTCTTTTTTGTATAGGCTAAAATCGAATTTCATCACGTCATACGCATGAAAAAAATGAAATAGAAAATAAGATTACGAATCCTCACATCTCTAGTCTGCTAAAAGAAAAATGCGGAGGTGGGCGACATGAACGAGATTTTTCATCTGTTGAGTGAAGAGGAAGACTTGCTTTTTTGAATTTCTCAAAATACTGAGACACGCTTTTTAAGCTGTGACTCATTTGAGACCAGTGATATTTCTGGAGGAAATTTCACCTCATAGAGCCGCCCCTACTTATTAAGAGCGCGTTTTAAAAAGAAGACCTTAATTTTTAGGAGAAAATTACTTTTCATGCGTATGACGTGGGATTTCATGAATAAACGTTTATTTTTGTTGCAAAAACCAGTATAATAAGGCAGTAAGAGTATTATGATGGAAAAAGGGGAATCACAAATGAATAAAGAGTTCTTAGCAAAATTGAAGTCAACGTTTCAAATAGAATTTAACAACACTGACTTTTTAAGTGAAGCATTTACCCATTCATCATATGTGAATGAGCACCGGGAATTGGATTTGAAGGACAATGAACGTATTGAATTTTTGGGAGACGCAGTACTAGAGTTAACCGTAACGAAGTACTTGTTTAGAGAATACCCAAATCTTCCAGAAGGCAAATTGACTCGTTTGAGAGCTGCTATCGTTTGTGAAGCCAGCCTTAGCCAGTTTGCTAAAGAATGTGGATTCGACCAATACATTCTTTTAGGTAAAGGCGAAGAGCGCATGAATGGAAGAAAAAGACCTTCTTTATTATGTGATTTGTTCGAGTCATTTATAGGAGCTTTGTATCTAGACCAAGATCTAGTAGGCGTGATAAGTTTCTTAGATAAAACAATCTTTCCGCGGATCAAGTCCGGTGCTTTTTCACATGTGATGGATCATAAAACCAATTTGCAAGAGTTTTTACAACGCAATGGAGAAGTTGCCATAGACTATTTATTGGTAGAAGAAGTCGGACCTGCACACGAAAAAGAATTTTTGGTGGAAGTCCATGCAGAAGGCAATATTCTTGGGCAAGGAAAAGGAAAATCCAAGAAAGCTGCAGAGCAAGTAGCTGCTGCTAACGCCTTAGAGAATTTAAAGAGCGTAGAATAAAATGGGGATCTTTCTATACATTACACAAACAACGAAAGTTAGGTGTTTTTGCTAACGTTCGTTGTTTGTGTAATGATAGAAGGACATCAAATTTTTAAGTGTATGATAAAAATAAACATATGTATATGGATAAAAACTGTATTTTATCCAGTGTGAGGATATAGGAAGGAGCCAGTCTTCGTGCAATTGAAGAAAATAGATATTAGTGGTTTTAAGTCTTTTGCTGCTAAAACGACTATCGAATTTAACGAAGGCGTAACGGCTGTTGTTGGACCAAACGGAAGTGGAAAGAGCAATATTATTGAAGCCATTCGTTGGGTAATGGGAGAACAGTCCGCAAAAAGTTTACGTGGTGGGAAAATGAATGACATCATTTTCGCAGGGTCAGAATCACGTAAACCAGTTAATATAGCAGAAGTAACACTGGTATTGGATAATCAAGATCAATTTTTGCCTCTTGATTTTTCGGAAGTCAGTATTACCAGACGCTTGAATCGATTAGGAGATAGTGAATTTTATATTAATAAACAAGCATGCCGCTTAAAAGATATCGTCGATTTATTTATGGATTCGGGATTAGGAAAAGAATCATTCTCCATTATTTCTCAAGGGAAAGTTGAATCCATTTTTAATAGCAAACCAGAAGATCGACGCGCAATCTTTGAAGAAGCAGCTGGCGTGTTGAAATACAAAACGAAAAAGAAAAAAGCGGAACAGAAATTGATCGAAACAAAAGATAATTTAAATCGTGTGCAAGATATTGTCTATGAATTGGAAACGCAAATTGAGCCGTTGAAAATTCAAAGTACCATTGCAAAAGATTATCTTCAACAAAAAGAACAACTAAGAGATGTAGAAATTGGGCTTGCAGCGGTTGAGATCAATCAGTTCAAATTAGAATGGCAAGAACAACAGCAAAAAATGGAACAGCTCGACAGCCAATTAGTGGAGATGAAAAAAAATACTCAAGGAATGGAAACTGATTTAACCGTTTTTCGTGAACAGAAGCAGCAACTGTCTCAACAAGTAGACTTGTATCAGGAAAAATTAGTTCATTCTATTCAGTCTATTGAGCAGTTGGAAGGAAAGAAAAATGTTTTAAGTGAACGTACGAAACACACGCAAGAAAACAAAGAAAAAGCCCTTCAATCCAAAGAACAATTGGCTCTTCAATTGCAAGAAACATTAGGTCAATTAGATGGAGTTACAGCCAGTATCAAGTTGAAAGAAAACGAACAGAAGCAGTTGTTAAAAGAGTTGAAAGAAGTTAAAAAAGAACGCGAATTATTATCTGGTAATCAAAAGCAAATGGAAGATAATTTGCGTGATGAGTACATTGATATGATGCAACAAGAGACATCTTTAAAAAATGAACAAACGTATTTGTTGAAAAATTCTTCTCAGTACGAACTGCGGAATGTGAGGTCTCAGTCGTCTAAGCATCATCTGCAAAATGACGTTCAACAATTGACAGAGCAATCGCGTATTAAAAAAGAACAGTTAACACTTGTGCAACAAGAGATTGCAGAGAAACTACTGCAATTCCAAGAAAAACAAGCTCAGCTGCAAGCCTTAAAAAAAGATCGAGAAGTTAAAGAAAATCAGTTATACGATGCTATGCGTGTGTTGCAGCAAGCTAAAGCAAAACGAGACAGTTTAAAAGAATTAAGCGATGACTATACTGGCTTCTATCAAGGGGTTAGGGAAGTGTTGAAGCAAAAAGATCGGATAGGCGGAATAGTTGGAGCGGTTACAGAATTGATTGAAGTACCTAAACAACTGGAATTAGCTATTGATATAGCTCTAGGAGCCGCTGGACAACATATCGTAGTCCAAGACGAGACAAGCGGGAGACGCGCTATCCAATTTTTAAAACAAAAACATTCAGGAAGAGCTACTTTCTTACCTTTGACATCGATCAAACCAAGATTTTTACCCGAATCCATTCAAACACAAGCTAAATCTATTGCAGGATACATTGGCATCGGAAGCGAGATCATCCAATACCCAGAACAAGTGAAAACGATTTTGCAAAACTTACTGGGAACGACATTGATAGCTGAAAATTTAGAAGCTGCTAATCAATTAGCTAAACATTTCCATTACAAGTATCGAGTCGTTTCTCTGGAAGGAGATGTGATGAATGCTGGAGGTTCAATGACGGGTGGTTCGAACAAAAAAGGCAATAAAGGCAGTTTACTATCTAGAAAAAATGATTTGCAGTCTTTAAAAGGACAAATCCAACAGATGGATGAATTGATGCAGCAAAAAGAAATCGATATACGCGGTATTAAACAATCTGAAAGAAAAGAAGAGCAGTTATTAAACGAATACCGTGAAATCGGTGAGCAAAAAAGATTGGAAGAACAAGAATTGAAGAGCAAGTCCAATCACCTAGAAGAGGAAATTCACCGATTAACGAGAGAATTGAAAGCTCAAGAATATGAAGCATCGGCTGCTAAACAAGAAGCCGACGAAACAGCTGAACGATTGAACGCTATCCAAACAGAATTGACAGCTGTGCAAGAAAAAATGACCGTTTTAACGAAGCAAATGGATATGGTCTCTTCTCAAAACGAAGAAAAAGAAGTGAAAAAAACACAATTAACTGAAAATTATCAGCAATTGATCGCTCGATCAGCTACTCTTCAGGAGCATTTAAACGGGTTGGCGAAAGAGCAAGAGCGTTTAAGTCAATATACCAGTCAACTTGAACAACAACTGACTATCTTGGAAAATCAGCTGAAAGAAACGAATCAATTTGACGGCAATCATCAACTGACCAAACAAGAGATCGAAGAAACGTTGAAACAGCTGAAAACTGATAAATTAGAGGTCGAAGAGCTGTTGAAACAGCACAAACAAGAGAAACAACTAGTGGAAGAAAAAATGGAGGCATTGGATCAGCAAATGTCCATTAAACACAATCAACGTCAATCTGTGTTAGAAAAAAGAGCGACTATCGAAATCGCAATGAACCGCTTAGATGTAGCTATTGAGAGCCGACTGACTCTTTTGAGTGAAGGATATGGATTAACGTTTGAAGCTGCTAAAGACTTTACAATCACCGTATCTTTAGAAGACGCCAGACGAACAGTCAAACTATTGAAGCAAGGCATTGAAGAATTGGGTACAGTGAATCTAGCAGCTATAGATGAGTATGAACGTGTCAATGAACGGTATACCTTCTTATCGGAACAAAAAGCCGACTTGGAGGATGCCAAAAATAGTTTGTTTGAGACGATGGATGAGATGGATGCGGAAGTGACTAAACGTTTCTCAGAAATGTTTGAAGCGATACGCGGTCAATTTTCTGCTGTTTTCCAACAATTATTTGGCGGTGGAACAGCTGAATTAAAATTGACGGATCCATCTAACTTATTGACTACCGGAATCGAGATAATTGCTCAGCCTCCTGGTAAAAAGCTGCAGCAATTGAGTTTGCTTTCGGGTGGAGAACGTTCATTGACAGCTATTGCCCTTCTTTTTTCTATCTTACTTGTTCGTCCTGTTCCATTTTGTATTTTAGATGAAGTAGAAGCGGCTTTAGATGAAGCAAATGTAGTTCGTTTCGGACGTTATTTGCGTAAATTTGAAAAGGACACGCAGTTTATTGTGATTACTCATCGAAAGGGTACGATGCAAGAAGCAAACGGCCTTTACGGAGTTACAATGCAAGAATCGGGTGTTTCAAAAATTGTTTCTGTCCGTTTGGAAGAAATCGGAACTATGCCTTCAGGTAAGTAATATTTGAAAATAGAGGAGCGTATCCTAACATGATGAAATTAATCGCCGTTGATTTAGACGGGACACTTTTAAAGAGTGATGGAAGTATATCGTTAGAAAATAAAGAAGCTTTAAATCGTGCAAAAAATCTAGGCATTAAAGTCGTGATTTGTACAGGACGTCCGTTACTGAGTGTAGCGGCCATCCTGGATGAAATGAATTTAAGAGAGCCTGGAGATTATGTGATTACTTATAATGGCGGTTTAGTCCAAAAGGCAGACACAGGGGAAATTTTATCTGAGAAGTCACTGACCAAGGCAGACGCTGTAGAATTATACAACTTGAGCAAGTCGCTTAATTTGCCGTGTAATCTGTTAGATTTGGACAATATTTATGAGCTTCCCTATCCGAAAGACAGAGAGTCATGGTACAGCAGCACTAAACCAGCGTTGCCGTTTGTGACGACTACTTTGGAAGAACTTCCAGATGACAGTCGATTCAATAAAATTATTTTCTGTTACGAAGAAAAGGTATTGAACGAAGAAATCAAAGGTATCCCACCCGAATTCTATGAAAAATTCACGATCATGAAATCTCGTCCTATTTTGATTGAAATGATGAATAATGAAGTCGATAAAGGAAAAGGAATCGAAATTTTATGTCATTTACTGGGGTTCCAAGCAAATGAAGTAATGGCCTTTGGAGATGAAGCTAACGATCATGCTATGATTGAGTTTGCTGGGATGGGTGTTGCGATGGGCAACGCTACTACAGCTTTAAAAGAGGTTGCCGATTACATTACAGATACAAATGATAACCATGGGATCGCCCAAGCTATTAAGAAATTTATTTTGACGAATACAGATCATGCTTAACTGAACAAGTGAGGACATGAAGAAAAGGGGATGAAGATATGGGATTATTTGATCGTATTAAACAAGCGTTTACTGGTGAAAAACCAGAAGAAACACAGGACCAAGCACCAGTTGAACAAAATGAAACCACGGAAAAATACGAAAAAGGATTAGAAAAAACAAGGAAATCTTTTTCCAGTCGAATGAACGAGTTATTTGCGAATTTCCGCACTGTTGATGAGGATTTTTTCGAAGAATTGGAAGAAGTCTTAATCGAATCGGATGTTGGGTTTGAAGTAACGATGGAAATCACAGAAGCATTGAGACAAGAAGTGAAATTGAGAAATCCTAAAGGAAAAAAAGAAGTCCAACAAGTGATTATTGAAAAAATGGTTGCTATTTACGAAGAAAGCGAAACAGGAGACCGTTCTATTGCATTGAACGAGGATGGGCTTACTGTGGTATTATTTGTCGGAGTAAATGGCGTAGGAAAGACAACAACTATCGCTAAAATGGCTCATCAGTACATTACTGAAGGTAAAAAAGTGATCCTTGCTGCTGGTGATACGTTTAGAGCAGGAGCAATCGAACAGTTGGAAGTATGGGGAGAAAGAGTTGGAGCGCCTGTAGTTTCCGGTAAAGCGGGTGGAGATCCAGCTTCTGTTGTCTTCGATGCTGTCAAACGTGCTAAAGCAGAAAATGCAGATATTCTTTTTGTGGATACAGCGGGACGTTTACAGAATAAAGTTAACTTGATGAAAGAATTAGAAAAAATGAAACGAGTGATCTCTAAAGAAATTCCAGACGGTCCTCACGAAGTTTTGTTGGTCTTAGACGCTACAACTGGGCAAAATGCCTTGATCCAAGCGCGTCAATTTAAAGAAACAACCGACGTTACAGGATTGGTGCTGACTAAGTTGGATGGAACAGCCAAAGGTGGTATCGTATTGGCTATTCGTAAGGAACTAGGTATTCCGGTTAAATATGTAGGTCTTGGAGAAAGTATGAACGATTTACAAGAATTCGAACCGAATGATTTCGTCTATGGTTTATTTAGTGAAATGATCAAAGACAGTCTTTAAGAAGAAAATTACCTAGAAGATGCAGACGTTTCCAATGTTGAAACGTCTGCTTTTTTGTTCGCCCAGCATGGGCGAACTCTAACGGGTGCAAGTCCCGAATGCGACCTGACAGTGGTAAGCATATAGCTGACGGCAAGGGTGTCCACCGTGAGGTGGAATCTGAAGGAAGCCCAAGGCAAAACTCTGGTCTGACGAACAGAAACCATATAAGAGGTGAGTCGAGTGGATAAGGCTGCGAAAGAAGCTGAAGTCCGATAACTGTTATAACTCGAAGCATAAATGTGGCAGATAGATGGAGTGAAAGAGTTCGCACCTTAACTGGGGAGGTCTCATGATGTTATCCCAAATACACTTAGTGATAAGTGCTTGACTCATGAGAAGTCAGCCGAGGTCGTAGTAGTGAAGACAGCTAGTGAAAGCTAGAAAGAGCGAAGGACCGAACAATTTTATCGTTACAAACATCTTTATTGGAGGTCGCCAAAGACTACTGGTTACAACAGCGTAAAAGTAGATAGCTGCCTTACGAGAACAGAAAAGGAGTAACAAACATGCATGAAAACAGGACATTGGATAGAATCCTATCCAGAAATAATTTAAACGAAGCCTTTCGACAAGTGGAACGGAACAAAGGTG